>JABTTZ010000003.1:300000-600000 GCA_015075625.1 Anaerolineales bacterium
AACACGACCCCCGCTTTGAAAACGAGAAAAGCATCGTCAACTATGCCCTGCGCAGCATCCTGTGTGTACCGCTCATCCTGAAAGGGACGATCACGGGCGTTGTCTATACCGATAACCGTGTCAAACAGGGGTTGTTTGGCGAACAAGAGATGACCATGCTTCAGACCTTTGCCAACCAAGCGGCGGTTGCCATTGAAAACGCCCGCTTGTATGAGCGCCTTCAGGCAAACATCGGGGAGATCACGGCGATCAACAACCTGCTCGATAATGTCTTTGCCTCTATCAGCAGCGGGATCATCACCGTTGATGCCGAGGGCATTATCAGCCAAGTAAACGACGCCGCCTGCCATATTCTAGCGCTGTCGTCCGCCTGTGTGGGGCAGCCAATCTGGTCGCAGTGGGAGATGATCCATGCCGAAACGCTGCGGACGATCTTGGAAGATGGCATCGATGAATCGATTGAGATCGAGGCAGAGATTGCCGGACGTGGGCTGGTCAGCCTTGCCCTTCGCCTTAGCCCTCTCTATGGCTCTGGCGAGGCGATTGAGGGTGTGGTTATCGTTGTGGACGATCTCACCGAAAGCAAACAACGCGAGGCAAAGCTAGAGGTTGTGCGCCGTTACCTTCCTCCGGCAATGGTCGATAATATCCACAGCATTGATCGGCTTGGTTTGGGTGGGGAACGCCGTTATATCACAACGATCTATGTCGATGTGCGCAATTTCAACCAACTTTCGCGGGAACTCTCTCCACAAGACTTCATGAACGTCCTGAACCGCTACCTCACCGTTGCTTCCGATGAGATCATCAAACAAACCGGCGTCATTGATAAATACATGGGGAGCGAGGTCATGGGTTTATTCAACACCCAATTGAACCCCGCCGAAACCGATCACCCCTGGCGTGGGCTGCACGCCGCCCTTAATGCGGCAGATGAGTATGTCAAGTTCTACCGTCAGCAAGGCGAACCAGATGATGCCCTTTATTTTCGGATCGGTATTCATGCCGGCATTGCTACATTGGGGAATGTGGGGAGCGAAGAACGCCGCGAATTTACCGCCATTGGGGATGCCATTAACCTCACCCACCGCCTTCTCGAAAACGCCAACACGGGTGAGATCATGATCAGCGACGAAACATGGGAGGCGTGCCGCGAACACCACCGCGCCCTGCCGCCTTATTTTAAGGTGGGCGACCCCGAACAGCTTTACGTGAAAGGACGCCGCGAACCGATCACTGTCCGGCGGATCAAGCGGCTTTAAACGCTATGCCAACCACACTAAACCTTAACATCAACGAATCCTATTCACGGATCGGGACGAATGTTCGCACTCTTGCCGGAATGCTGCGGGCGCAGCGCGACCTCCTTGCCCAACGTGGGCTTGATATTGGCAAGGAGGCTATGGAAGGGCTAAACGCCTTTGCCGCCGATCTGGACAAAGTAACCCCCGACTTGATCAAATCCATGACCGAGCTAGATCAACTGCGCGAATTGGCGCGGACGACTCAAGTGACGAGTTCTGGAATGGATGTTAATCAAGTCCTCTCCGATGTGATCGATACCGTGATCACCCTCACAAAGGCAGAGCGCGGCTATATTGTCCTCAAAAACCCCGAAACTGAGGAGTTGGAGTTCAAATTTGCCCGCAACATGCGCCAAGCTGATCTCACCGAGGACGAACTGATCGTCAGCCGGACTGTCGTCGCCCGCGTTGCCGAATCTGGGCAGGCGATTGTCTCCACAAATGCCCAAGAAGACCCTCGCTTTGCCGGATCGTTGAGCATCGCTGGCTACATGCTGCGCAGCATCCTCTGCGTGCCGCTCATCCGTAAGGGGCTGGTCATTGGCGTTATCTATGCCGATAACCGCCTCCATCAGGGTATTTTCGGGGCGCATGAGGAACAGCTTGTCAGCGCCTTTGCCAACCAAGCGGCAATTGCCATTGAAAACGTTCGCCTCTTTGAACAACTGCGGGCAACACTCGCGGATATTACGGCAATCCGTGACTTTATGGATAACGTCTTCGCCTCCATCGGCAGCGGCGTGATCACCACAGACCGCCAAGATGCGATCCAAACATTGAACCGGGCGGCGGCAAAAATACTCGATGTGCTAGAGGGCGAAGCGGCGCGTGGGCAGCCGCTCATGACCGTTTTCCCCCCTATGTACGATGGCTTTGAACGCCTGATTCACGAGGTGCGCGATTACAACCGCACCCAAGCGGTAGAAGTTGAACCTGTCTTGAGTGGACGGGGGCAGGTGAATCTCAATTTGAAACTCAGCCCCTTTAAGGATTCCCACGCCGAAACACAAGGGGTCGCCATTGTGCTGGATGACCTGACCGCTGTGAAGCAGCAGCAGGCACAGTTGAGCGTCCTCCGCCGCTATCTAACCCCTGCCATGTTGGACAACATCCAGACCATTGCCGAGTTGGAATTGGGCGGTGTGGAGCGCGAAATCTCGGTCATTTCGTGCGATGTGCGCGGCTTCACCTCCTTTAGCGAGCGTATTCCCCCCGAACAGGTCATGGCGATTGTCAACCGCTACATGACGGTGAGCAGTGATGCCATTCACGAATATTCCGGAATCATTGATAAATTCATGGGTGATGCAGTGGTGGGACTTTTTAACACGCAGTTAAATACCCTTGAGGATCACGCCGAACGGGCTGTCCTAACCGCCTTGCGGATGGTGGAAAAAGTCCGCGCCCTCCACGAGTCGCTGCCCCCCGAACAGCGCCTCAGCTATGGGATCGGCGTCCATACGGGCTTGGCAATTTTGGGCAATGTTGGCAGCCCTAGCCGTAAGGAATTTACCGCCATTGGGGAGACGCTGGAATTTGCCAAACTGCTGCAAGAAAACTGTCAGGGCGGCGAGATCATGATCAGCACCGTCACCTATGAGCGGGTGAGCAAGGTTATCAAGGCTGAGCCAGCTCTGCCGCGCAAAATGAAGGAAACGCTCGAATTTTCCATGATGTATCAGGTCAAGGGGCGTGCCTGATTCAGTGTGGGTGACTATCTTTGGCATCCGCACCACAGCGCAGACCTTTGCCGACGCCCTCAGCCAACTGACAACATGGAGCGCCGACCCCATTGGACGGCGTTATGTATGCACCTGTCCGGTCTATACCTTGATGCGCGGCGTAGACGACCCCGCCGTTGGTGCGGCGCTGCGCCACGCCGACATGGTGACTGCCGATGGTATGCCCCTTGTTTGGGTGCAGCGCCATCGGGGATTTCCCCACGCTGAACGTGTGTATGGACCCGATCTGGTCTGGGGACTCTGCGAACGGACGGCGGAATCACCCCTTCGGCACGCTTTTTGGGGCGGCTTGCCGGGGATTCCTGAACGGATGGCGGCAGTGCTGGTGAAAACCTATCCCGGACTGCATGTCGCTGGTGCGGTCTCCCCTCCGGTACGCCCCCTTGAAAACCAGCCCGATGCAGCAGTCATTACACAACTTAACGCCCTAAATGCTGATGTTCTATGGGTGGGTTTGGGGTCGCCCAAGCAAGATCAATTCATGGCGCTCTACCGCCCCTATTTAACCGCCCCCCTGCTCATTGGAGTGGGCGCGGCGTTTGATCTGATCGCTGGTGTACGCCGCCAAGCCCCCCGTTGGATGCAGCGCAGCGGCTTAGAGTGGGTATTTCGCTTGGGACAGGAACCGCGCCGCTTGTGGCGGCGCTACCTGCTCTACAATGTGCGCTTTGTGTGGCGGCTGTGGCGAGAAAAGCCCTAAATTGGCAGCTAAAACCGCTGCCTGTGTCAATTCGTAATCAACATAGATGGTATGCAGTTGCCCTCACCCCCTAGCCCCTTGTGAGGAGAGGGGGAATCAGGTTTTTGAGGGAGCTTCCCCCTCACACGACCTCTTTTGATGAATACAAGGCAAACCCCTTCAACCGCGTAAGCCCTACAACATATTCCCCCCTTCTATCTCGTCCTTTTTTCTGTTATACTGTAAAAATTGACCTCTTATGACCTCTTGTTAGTCGTAGAGAGGTGTTCGCACGAAAAATTGGTGCTTGACACCAAGGTTAGAGCCGTGTTAGAGTCACGGAGGTTGGAGTAACCCATGGCGGAAGGCAAAGATCGTAAGCAGCCTATCAACCCTCAAGCGGTGTACAGCCGTCAAGAGGCAGCGGAGGCGCTAGGGGTCAGCCTGAGTACGCTGAAGAAACTCATCAACGCGGGGCATCTCCGCGTGAGCCAACCAGACGGTATCAGGCGAATCTTCATCCGGGGCGAGAGTATTCTCGCTATGTTGGAGCAAACCGTTCTCGAACGGTAAATCCTGAAGATCGTTTTGTCCGCTGAGATCAATTCATCACTCGTAAATAGTCCCGTCAGACACTGACGAGGAACAAGCGCTAAAGAGGTAGACCAATGTTAGATAGCATGAGAGGAGGTCACGGTGGTTCGCAACATTAACACAGTTGTCACGCTTCGTGGCGACTCGCTCATGAATGTTGGTCTTATCGCCCGTCCGTTGCCCGCCAATGCCGAGGGCGGAGTCCGCCAAGAACCCACCGTCAGTGGCTTCATGGGTGGCTCGTTGATGAGTTTGCGCTCCTTCACCCCCAACGATGGAATCATCCGGTGGAATGTGGGGATGGCAAATGGCACAAGCGCCAACGCAGGCAAGACAGCAAAGACGCGCTTACCGATAAGCGACGACGATCCAAAACCAATCGTCAAGGGGTACACAAAAAAGGCATTTTGCCAGACGTACCCAGAGTTCCTTACCAATCAGCGATCCGACGTTCCGGCGACAGACCGGATGAAACGAGGGAGGCGCACACAAAGCGTGTGCTAGGGCGCTTCTCCCAGTTTCTACCCGCCGCTTCATGAGATGCAAGCAACGGGGACGTAGGATCGATGAGACCTACGTCCCCGTTTTTGTTTCTGGTCATGGGGACGTGTCAAGGCAGTGAAGACAGATACTTTCACCCGACAAGCAGCGGTGTGCAAAAACAGGGAGCAACCCAACCATGATGACGAATAGCTTAGACATTCGAGTCTTCCAAACGCTTTTCACCGAAGACCGTTTCGCCTCCCTTTTTCGGACGGTAGATCGGCTGCACGATGTCGTTTCAGAAGGCAAGCTGGAGCAGGTAACCAACCTCTCCCCAGAGGAGGTGCTAGGGTGGTTAAGAGATATCACCTATACCCTCAACGAAACCATACGCGAGTTAGAGGAAGGCGAACACCATGAGGCAGATAATCTCTACCAACGGTTGTTCAACCTTGTACCGTAGACCCACCGATAGGTGCTTTGGTTTACGGAGAGATGGAGTAAAGGTCATGCAGTTCGGTAGTCAGCAATCAAAGGAAACCCCAAGCAATATTGGCGACGGCGATGAAGGGGCTGATGAGGTGGGGCTGTGGTTTATTGAAAACCGCGCCACCGTATGCAAAGGCAATCAACGCGCCAGTCATTACATAGGGGAACGGTTGTACGGCTATCGTGCGGTGGGCAAAACAGGTTCGCAGCGGGAAAACAGTCCTCGCCAAACCAATGCCCAACCTCCTCGCAAGGAACGTCACTAGGCAAGACTATTGCCAACGTCGCAAGGCAACACGCGGCGGGTGCGTTCCAAAACGAGGCAGCACGAGACACTGTGTTAACCGTTTATCGGAACCACCCGCAGCCTGTAAAGGCGGAAACGCCCGACAGACTGCCTTGCGAACGAACAATCTCATATCATAGTCGCTTGGCGGCGACGCACCTTAATGGTAGACCCGCAGATGTGCGCTTGGGACGCGATGAACTGGTAGTATTCGCGCCCATCTGCCCGTGACGACACACGGCAACAACAGCAGCGTCAACGCCCTCCCGACCACTCAACGGGAGAGAAACAATTTGAGCCACAATGTACTCTGTTTCACGAACGACATCTGTAAACGATATAACCGGAACACCTCCGGTGGTCTGCCGAGACTTCGGGTGCGACAGCAGGGGTGTTGGCGAGCCAACGGCGGATCGCCTCCCCGGAGGTGAGCTTGGCGGGGACAGGGCGCGTGCGTCCCTGTCCCCTTTTTTTCGGGTTGCGCTATACTTCGTATATGAATGCTTCCACGCCTTTACCCTATTGTGATCAAATCATCTGTGGCGATAGTTACCAGTTGTTGGGCGATCTTCCCTCTGGCAGCATCGATTTAGTGATTACCTCGCCACCTTACTACCAACAACGTGATTATGGTGGCGGGGTGGGTAACGAGGCAACGCCAGAGGCATATATTCAGGCGCTTATGATGATCTTTGAAGCCTGTGTGCGCGTGATCAAACCAACGGGAAGCATCGTTTGGAATCTGGGTGATAAGTACGAAAAAAGCAGCTTGCTCCTCATGCCTTATCGCTTTGCCCAACGCGCAGTGGCACACACCGGGGTTAGGTTGGTGAATACAATTACATGGGTGAAGGCAAATCCAACTCCGCGCCAATTCAAACGCCGGCTTGTCAGCAGTACAGAACCCTTTTTCCATTTTGTCAAAACGGATCAGTATCAGTATTTCCCAGAAGCGTTCCAAACCAGCGCCCCAAACCCTACAATGCCCAAAAAGAATCACAACGCAGGACGCCGTATTGGGCAAAAGTATAAGGCATTGATTGAGGGATCAGACCTAACCCCGGCGCAAAAAGCAATGGCTGAAGACGAATTGGCAAAAGTCATTTCTGAGGTGCATCAGGGGGAAATTGAAGGGTTTCGGATGAAAATTCGGGGAATTCATGCTGAACCCTTTGGTGGGCAGGAAGGCGGACGGAAAATTCAATTGGAGCGGAATGGATTCACGATTATTCGTATCTATGGTGAGCCGCTCAAGCGTGATGTGATTATGACCCCTGTCGAGTCGCTTAAGGGTAACCCTCACCCGGCAACCTTCCCTACCCTCCTTGTGGAAGAATTTTTGAGGCTGCTGACAAACCCGGATGACATTGTTCTTGACCCCTTTATGGGGTCGGGAACAACCGGTGTGGCGGCTATCCAAACCCGACGACACTATCTTGGGTTCGACATTAACCCTGATTATTGTGCCTATGCAACCACGCGTATTGAAGAAACTGGGCAGCAAATTCGTCTATGGTAAGTGATGTCCCCACTCCTGAGGAGATTCTCATGGCAGCCCTTCAGCAAGCTCGTTCGGATGGGGAGAGAATGCTTGCTGCCCTGCCCTCCCCTGTTGGTGATAATCTCCGTACCCTTACCGCACATGCCGAGAGTCAAAAGGCAGTTTTGGGAGTGCTGCTTACCTCAGCAACTTACAAAAGCCTTTATCCCACGCAAGATATTCGCTACCATCAAGAGAAACTACTCAATGGCTATTCGGGGCGGACATTTGACACACGCTATACTACCCCATTCTTAAAAACATATTTTCCCCGCTATGCGATGTCCGAGTCAGCATGGTTAACTCGATCCCTTGAACAACCACACCCATTTACCATGGATTTTCCGGGGCGCATCCAACAATCCGCTGTCAAAGCTGCTTTTTTGGCATTGATCGATTATCTTGAACAGGTCCCGTCTGATGCTTTCCCCATTATTGTTGGGTTATTTGTCCTTTTGATCCGAGAGCAAGTCGCAGATGTCATGTTATCGCCAGCCGCCATTCCCACGCAGATTGGCATCAACGATATTGTTCATGTGGTTAATCAACATATTCATGCCCCTTACAAAGGTAGGGGCGCCTCACGTTTGCCTGTTTTAGCCCTTTATGCCCTGTACCGTTTAATTGTCATCGACGTAAAAAGGTATGAAGGTGTCCTTGTCCACCCCCTAACACAGCATACCGCACCGGATACGCAATCACATACACTAGGAGATATAGAACTCATTCGCCCCGATTCAACATGTTTTGAGGCGGTAGAAGTTAAACATAGAAAACCTATCACAGCCGATATGGTGAAAGCCGCATCTCAGAAGATTGGAACTCAGCGTATTGAACGGTATTACATTCTCACCACCCATACGCCCGATGTTATAGATACCGAGTCGGTGCAGCACGCGCTTGAGGAAGCAAAACGTTATAGCGTATGCCAGATTATCGTTAATGGGGTGATTCCAACCCTAAAATATGCCTTACGACTCGTTCGTGATCCAGCGCAGTTTTTACCGCACTATTCAGCCATCCTTGTCGAGGAATTTCAACGCGGTAGCACCATTAAACGTCAGCATATTGTCACATGGCAGGATATTCAACGAGGTATCATAGCCCGATAGGACATTCTCAACGTTGGGATAGGGCGTCGGTGAGCATCCCCACCTGCGCTGCTGCTGATTCTAACCATACTGCCGCCTGTGCCATCGATTCCTTCAGGGCTGCCGGATGAGGTGCAATGCCAAAGGCAGCGGCAATGCCTAGCTTCCGTAGCGCCTCTGGGGTCATGTTGAGCGCCCCACAAAAGGCGATCACAGGGACGCCAACCGCTGCTGCGGCTGACGCCACTGCCTGAACCGCTTTTCCCCCCGCTGTTTGCCCGTCCAGCTTTCCCTCACCGGTGATCACCAACGCGGCGCGGGCAATCCGTTCGGCGTATCCCAAGCGACGAAGGATCGCCATCCCGCCCGGCTCAAGCGCCGCACCAACCCCCGCCAGCCCGCCCCCAAAACCACCCGCTGCCCCACCGCCGGAGAGCATGGCAATCTCTGCGCCGAGATCACGCTGCACTATGGCTGCGAAATGGCGTAGGTTCAGTTCCAACTCGGCGCAGAGCGTTGGAGAGGCGCCCTTCTGCGGGGCAAAGGTGAACGATGCGCCGCGCTCTCCGATAAGCGGGTTATCCACATCGCACAAGATGGTGATCGACATGCCCGCCAGCCGCGCCCGTAAATCGTCCGCCTCAATCCGTGCCAGTCGCCCCAACCCACCCCCACCCAATGCAATCGAATTCCCCTCGGCATCAAGCAACCGCGCCCCCAACGCCATGAGCGCCCCCGCCCCGCCATCATTTGTGGCGCTTCCGCCAATCCCAATCAAGAGCGAACGGCAGCCCCGTTCGAGAGCGGCACGGATGAGTTCCCCCGTCCCGTAGGTTGTTGTTTGGGCGGGATCGCGTCGTGCCGGGGGGAGGATTTCCAAGCCCGACGCCCGTGCCAACTCGATGATCGCCGTTGTGCCATCGGCGACTATCCCAATCTCAGCCTCGGCAGCCTCGCCATCAGCGCGGGTGCAAGGGAGGGTGATTCGCTCCCCGCCTAACCCGTGCAGCAAGACATCCAATGTGCCATCGCCGCCATCCGCCATCGGCAACAGGTCGATCTCAAAGGGCGTCCCCGTCAGGCGGGCGGCACGTTCCAATCCGGCACGGATTGCCTCACAAGCGGCGAAGGCACTCAGGCTTCCGCGAAAGGCGTTGGGAGCAGCGGCAATCCTGATCATAGCGGCGTACATCCTTTCGTGGCTTTGTTTTGCCCACCGAAGTTCGGAGAGCAGACAAGCGCCTTAACGTGGAGCATCCTTCATGTGTTCCCATACCGCATCGGCAATGCGCCGCAGTGACTCCACGCCGCCCGCCGCCATTGCCCGCGTTGTATGGGCGCTTGGGATGTCCAGCGGGCGACGGGCGCTGATCCATGCCCACAGCGCCGCTTCGTCAGTCAAAAGCGGCTGATCGCCAAGCAGTTCTGCATAATGGACGGGGTAAGGCGGATCAAGGGGCAAACATGCCGTTGGAATACCCGCATACTCAGGAAACTGCATCGAACTGTAATCGTGGAGCGCCCCATCGGCAAAGGCACAGGTCGTTTCAAACGATTCATCGGCTGGAATCGGCTCGGCAGCACCTTCATAGGCGGCGCGGCTGGCGGGGTTTGTCGTTGAGGGGTGAAAGCGGACGAACCAACGCCGTCCTTCCGCAGCCGCTGCCCGTAGCCACCCCGCTGCTCGTTCGTGATAGGCGGGCGAGAGGTTCGGGGCAAAAAAGACGAGGGCAACTTCCCCTTCTCGTATATGGTGGCGCTCTCGGCTCTCACGGCGCTGTTCGGCGCTGATGGTGAAGGCGCGTGGCGAACCGCTGAGCGCGATTCGCTCTGCCACCACCCCTTGCCCCTTATACCATACCTGATCCACCTCTCCCCACACACAGATCGTTTTCGCCATAAGCGGATGGTGCAGCCACCCCTGCCCCAAAAAGCCGTGCTGGACAACAATGACGGGAATCTTTAGCCGTTGGGCAGCCGCCGCGAACGCCCGACTGCGCGGGTGATATTCGCTGTCCATGACGATAGCACGGGGGCGGGTCTGCATTGCCCGAAGCGCATTCTCGGCGGTGCGGAACATCCCCCACGCAATGGCGGCTTGGCTCCACAACCAACGCTGGAAGGGGCGCTGCTCCAAGCCGAAGGCGGTGGCGATGCGATCCGCACTAGGGCGTAGGTTTGTTCGCAGCAGGGCAGCGCCGTTTCGTGGGGTCAAGGCACGCAGAATGTCACGTTTTTGTGGAGGACGAAGCGTGGCTTTCTCAGTGGCGATTCCCCTTTGGCGAATCGTGTCCAGAAGGGGCGCATGTTGGGCGACGATCCGCGCATGATCCCATTCCACAATGAGCAGCGCCTCGGCGGGGGGCATCTGCGCCTGATAGGACATGCCAATGAGCGCCGTTCGGAACGCCGCCCATCGAGAAGCATGCCGATAATTGTGCGTATTTAGGCACTCTGAGAAAAACGGAAGGCGCAACGCCCCGGAAACATCATAGCCATCATACCTCCCTAGCACAATGCTCCCCGCCGCAGCGATAAACCGCGCCATGAGGTCATCCGCTTGGCGGTCATTGGGAAATTGAGGGGGTGTTGGTAAGGGTGTGGTCATAGGTAGCTGCCGATGATCCTTGCGATGCGCTCTCCGGCGCTGCCATCCAGCCTCCCCGCTTCGCGCTCGCGAATGGTGCGGCGTCCGGCGGCATCCAGCGAGGGGTTTTCCAAATAGGCGTTGATCTGGGCAATTGCCTGATCGGGCGTGTGTGCCAATCGGACGCCCCCACTGGCAACAATCGGGCGCATGTCGGAGCGATCATAGTAACGGCGGGCGGATAACCCCGCTGGCGTCTCGGCGGGCAGATCGTAATAAATCCCGACAGAGGGTTTATCGAGGATCGCTGAATCAACGAACATGGTTCCCGAAATGTTCACTTGCACATCTTGATAGGCAAGCGTTGCCAAGTGAAGGGGTTCATCCTCAAGGATCAAGCGGATCACATTTGCCTCGTGTTCGGGGCTGTTCACTGGATAGCTTGTTGGCGGCGGGTAAATGGCTACGCCCGGGTAGGTATGATGGAGCAGGGGGACATTTGCCCCAAAGCCACGCGGATGCCCCCGTACAAGCATCTGCGCTCCGCGCACGAACGTACCATCGCGCAGCGCATCGGCAAGATGCTGGACGATATGAATTTCATGGCGAATCAAGCCCGGCGTTGCCGTCGTATAGACGATCAAGGGGCGGGCGGGATCAAGCCCCACGTGCTGAAAAAACGCATCGCGGCTCAGACGGTAGGCAGGGTTCAGGTGGCGATCAAACTGCGGCGATCCGGTCACATGAATCGGCTTCCCGCGTAGTTCGGGGTACATATGGCAGAGGAACTCTCGCGTTGTCTCCGCCCAAACAAGGTAGGCGTCGGCATCGGGGAGGTGCATGATCTTTGCCGCAAGGTTATCGCGGCTGCGAATCATGAGGATCGTTGGGATAGACAGCCGCCGCGCCGCTGCCATGAGCGCCATTTCCCGCCACCCGTCCTGAGAAAACGAGACAACCACCCGCGCATCGAGGTCACGCAGAAGGCGCTCGTAATCCGCCATGATCGGGTGCGCAGAGAGCGCCGCCATAAGCGCCCGCCGCCCCGCTTGTGCCTGCCCCAAACGTCCGGCTGCCCAATAGCCCGCCATCCGCATGGCGGCGCGGGCAAGGCTGGCACGGCGGCGGAGGGGGTTCGTCAGGTTGGCGGTGGTGCTGCTTTTGCGAAAGTCTTGCCACTGAGTCGCCGGATCGTAGTAGCATTTGCGGGCGTAGTAAGTACGCTCCATAAGGCGGTAGAGCGGCGGATCGCGGCGGGGGTCAAACTCCAACAAACAGCCGATCTCCACGCCGCTTGGCGCGGTCTGCACCGCCCCGGCATATTGATGCGGATCGACCAACGCCACGACGCGACTCCCCGCAAGGCGCTCCCCAAGATTGCCATTGCGGACGTTGCGCAAGGCAAGAAAACTATCACAGCCAATCACAACAGCCATCGAAGGGCTTATCCCTTCATCAATTCGACTTCAACAAGTTCGCAGACGGCGTGCCACGCCACAAGGTGCAGTTCCTGGATGCGCGGGGTAAGCGCGGCGGGGGCGATGAAACACACCTCGCAGAGCGCCGCCATCGTTCCGCCTGCGCCTCCGGTGAAGCCAATGGTGTGCGCTCCCTTTGCCTGTGCTGCCTCCAAGCCGCGAATCACGTTTGGCGATTTGCCGCTAGTGCTGATCCCCACGACGACATCCCCCGCTTTGGCAAGGGCGCGAACTTGCCGCGAAAATACCTCCTCAAATGCCCAGTCGTTCCCGACGGCGGTGAGGATCGAGGTGTCTGTGGTCAGAGCGATTGCCGCAAAGGGCTGTGATTCCTTCAAAAAGCGCCCGACCAACTCGCCTGCAACGTGCTGCGCATCGGCGGCGCTGCCGCCATTCCCAAAGAGGAAAATCGTGTTTCCGCCGCGAATGGCGCGAATCATCATCACGGCTACGGCGGAAAGGGTGGGGATCGATTCGCTCACCAGCCGTTCGTGGGCGGCAATGCTCTCGCTAATGATCCGGCGGAATTCGCCCCTCAGGTCAAGGGCGGCGTCCTCACGAAGGCGCAGGACGAGTCGCGCCGCTTCTGCCGCTGCCCCCTCACCACCCCGCGCCTTAAGGATGCGTTTTGCCGCCGCCTGAGCCGCAGGGGTGGCGTTCGTCGGGGCAAGTCCGAGTCCGGCGGCACGGAGCGCGGGGGCGTCCCGATCTGAATCGCCCACATAACAGACAGCGCTCAGAGGGACGTTGTGTGCCGCCGCCAGTTCGGTCAGGGCGGGGAGTTTGTCCTTTGCCCCGCTGATCACGCTCTCTACACCGAAACGGGCGGCAAAGGCTGCCACCATCTCGCCCGACTCTCCGGTGAGGAAGGCAAGCGGAATTCCGGCGCGTTTCAGGGCGTGAAGGGCGTCCAAATCATGAAAGTGAATGTGTTTTGTTTCCGCTGTCTCCTGCGCGGTGAGCGCAGCGCGTCCGTCGGTGAGAACACCGTCAATGTCAAAGACGATTAGAGCGATCACAGGGTATGGGACTCTCCACCAATGGGGTTAAACCGTTGTCCACACCGTCGATAAATTCTAAGTGGACTGGTTGAAGTACCCACCTATCTTAACGCACGCTGACAAGGGGCGCATCCCTGAGGCATATTCCTCCCGCCTCATGCCCTCAAACAAAGGTTAATACAGCAGAAAATCCGCCCGTTCTGCCTGAAAGATGCGGGCAATGTCCGCCCATTCTGCTGTGATGTCCTTCACCGAGACGCCCTGATCCAACTGCCCCCGGACGGCGCTTGAGCCAATCAACCGGTCAAAATGAAACGTGCCATGCATCGAAGGCAGCCACGCGAAAGAATCAGGATACATCAGGCGGATTTCGCGGATGACTGTCAGCCATGTTTCAAACGGGTAAAATTTTGAGGTATCGGTAATATGAACATGGACACCGCCGCACGAACGCCCCGCCCATTTGCTCCCCGTTGGCTGGAAACGATGGGGGCGAAAGCGCACCCCCCCAAGCGCAAGATCATTCAGCCGATTTGCGAGGGGATAGGGATCAATGAAGCCCGCCCCCACAACCTCAAAGGGATGTGCTGTGCCGCGCCCTTCGGAAAGCGACGTTCCTTCCAAAAGGCACGCGCCCGGGTAATGCTGGACAGTGGTGAACGTTGGCATATTCGGGGAGGGGGGAATCCAAACGCGCCCAGTGTCATGCCATGTTGTCTCCCGCGTCCAGCCCTTGCAGGGGATGACAGTCAGTTTGGGAGGCGTGGCGATATAGCGGGTGTTGATATATACCGCCAACTCCCCCAGAGTCAGCCCGTGCTGGATGGGTATGGGAAAACGCCCGACAATGGACGACAGCCCGGGCTCAAGCAGCCCTCCCCAAATCGTCGCCCCACCCAATGGATTGGGGCGGTCTAGCAAGATAATTTCGACGCCAGCCGCGCCCGCCGCTTCCAAAATATAGGTCAGCGTCCAAAGGTAGGTGTAGTAGCGAACCCCCACATCTTGAATATCGCAAACAAGCGCCTCTAAGCCGGAGAGTTGGCTTGGCGTGGGGCGAAAGGTTGACCCATAGAGGCTAAAAATGGGGATTCCCGTGCGCGGATCGGTATCGTGGTGAATGTGGATGCCGTCTGGGGTTGCCGCCGCAAAGCCGTGTTCGGGGGCAAAGAGGGCAGCAATCTTCATTCCCGATGTCTCAGTGAGAATACGGTAGGTGGGAACAAAACGGGAGTCTACCGCATTCAGGTTGGTGAACAAGCCAATAACGCGCCCTCGGAGGGGGGCGAAAGCTTGTTCTTGCAAAACATCAATACCATACAGCAGAGAACTCACGAAGACTCCTTCATCCATCGCGCCACTAGGATGACAGTGATGATCAACACCCCTCCAATTATGGCACTACACAGGCTGACAATAAAGGGCGCTGTTCCCGGACGATTCATGAACATCAGAACAATGCCACCGCCGCCCACCAAAACACCAATGGCAAGATAGCCTTTCAGCGCCTCACGCATGGGGTTCGCTGTGTGCCGTAAGGAAACCATCGTGGGTGAGCGGGGTACAGGCAACCAACTGTCCGGTTTGCGGGGCGGGGGTTAGGATAGGAATCTCGCCATTGCACATCCCCGGCACAAAATATGGGCAGCGGGGGTGAAAAGCACAGCCAGATGGAATTGCCGTGAGGCTAGGAATATCCTCACTGCGGAGAGCAATTTGTTGTTTCCGGCGCGTAATGTCGGGGTCTGCTTCGGGGACGGCGGAGAGCAGCGCCCGTGTATAGGGATGGGCGGGGTGCGCGATCACCTCTGGCGTCCGCCCGATTTCGACAATACGCCCCAAATACATCACGGCGATACGCCCCTCCCAGGCAAAATACTTCGCCAGCGCCAGATCATGGGTGATGAACACAATCGCAAGGTTAAGCCGCTCCCGCAGGGCATGGAGCATTTTCAAAATGCCGATGCGGATGCTCACATCGACCATGCTCACCGCCTCATCCGCCACAATTAGGCGGGGGTTGACGGTGAGCGCACGGGCGATGCTTACCCGCTGGCGCTGCCCGCCGCTCAGTTGGTGGGGGTATTTATTGACCATATCCCCCGGCGGGGTGAGGTCAACAAGGGTGAGCAGTTCCCAGACGCGGCGGCGCAGTTCGGCACGATCCTTCACCATCCAGTGGCGGCGGAGTGGATAGCTGAGGATTTGCCCAATGGTGTGTGTTGGGTTGAGCGAGGCGAAGGGGTCTTGATGGACAATCTGCAACTCGCGGCGCAGCTTTGCCCGTGCCGCCCGCCCACGATAGGCGCTGGCTGGTTGTCCCTCAATGCGGATTTCGCCCGCCGTAGGACGAAGCAAGCCGGCGATAATCTTGCCTGTTGTCGTCTTGCCACAGCCACTTTCGCCCACAAGACAAAGTATTTCGTTGGGAAAGACCTCAAGGGTAATGTCTTGAAGGACGGGGATCACCTTGCGCTGGCGTTCAAAGGTGCGCTGCACCTTTATCAAGGAGACAAGCGGTGTTGGGGCATCGGTGATGGCGGTCATGATAACACCTTTCGGCGCGTGGCAAGTACCTGATCAGCGTGATAGCAGGCAACGCTGTGTTGTTCGCCCGTGTATTCCAGAGGAGGTGGCGTCAGCGCACATTCGGCGGTGGCAAAACGGCAGCGGGCATGGAATTTACACCCCTCTGGCGGCTCAATGAGATCAGGGGGGCTGCCCGGAATGCTCTCCAGTTTTTCCGATCCGGCGCTTAGGCGGGGGGCAGCTTCTAGCAAGCCAAGCGTGTAGGCGTGGCGTGGGTAGTAAAAGACATCCTCGACGGGTCCCTGTTCGATGATTTCGCCCGCGTACATGGTGGCAATCGTATCGGCAATTTCTGCCGCCACCGCCAGATCGTGGCTGATGAAGATGATGCTGAACTTGAATTCATCGCGCAGGCGCTTCAGTACCTCAATGATGCTGCGCTGCGTTAGAATATCGACGGCGGTAGTTGGCTCGTCCATGAGGACAACTTGTGGCTGCAAAAGCAGACTCATCGCCAACAAAACGCGCTGGCGCATCCCGCCGGAAAGTTCGTGAGGATAGGCATTGAACACACGCTGTGGGTCTAGGCGCACCTTCGCAAAAAGGGTCAGAGCGCGTTCCTTTGCCTCGCGGCGGCTTAGACCGTGCGCGTCAGCGGTGTCATAGACCATTGCCGAAATACGAATGACCGGATTCAGGCTGTTGAGCGCCCCCTGAAAGACCATCGAACATTCTGCCCAAAGGAATCGGCGGAGAGCGTCGTTATTGAGATCACGAATGTCGATCTTCTCGCCGCTGCGCTTGGTGTAGATCAGTTTTCCAGTATCAATCGTGGCATTTTTAGGCAGTTGGCGGATCAGACCGAGGGTGAGCGTGGATTTGCCGCAGCCGGATTCGCCAATCAGAGCGAGGGTTTCGCCTAAATGAAGGTCAAACGAGACGTTGCTGACGGCACGTACTCGCCCCCGCCGCGCAAGGTAGCTGACGGACATATCCTGAACGCTGAGGACAACGGGTTGTGAATAAATGGTTGAAACAGTCACAAAAAAGCACTTTCTGTAAAACGCGCTATTACGTTCTTGCCCTCACCTGCCTAGCTCCCTTCTTTTGCCGGAGAGGGAGACATTTAGGCAGCGAGGGGACATCCATCATAATACGAATGTACACTCTCCTTGATGATAACACGAATGACACCTGCCCCCCTTTCCCGTAGACGGCAAGAGGGAATATCACCCCCTTCGATGTTATGCAGTTGCCCTCGTCCCTCTCCCCCCTTCGATGTAGGGACGCCCCCTGGGGCGTCCGCCCGCCGTGTCTATGGGATGCGCAAGGCGGTAGGATGGTGTTAGCGCGTGGTGGGTTTAAGCGTGATTCCAGTGACGGCGGGATCGTTCGCCAGCCCCATAAGTCCCTCTAGGGCGTCGGAGATATCGCGAGTTTTCTCCACACCGAGGCGGTACTCAAGGTAGTCCCGCAGGGAGGGCGACTGCGTACTTTTGAGGCTGCGAATAGCAAGTTTGACCGTTGCCGGAGGGAAGCGCGTCCCCGGATAGCGGAGCGGATCGAGGGGGAGTCCGGCATTTTTGATGAAGGGATTCAACAAATTGGGCTTGGACATAAATTCCCCTAGCGCGGCACGTCCGGGGAGGTTGGTCATTTTCGGTTCACTGCCGCGCCAGACTTCTGTCCACACGTCGTAACGACGGCGCTCTTGGGTGTCATACCATTGTTGATCGGGTCCGGGGAGCAGGCGGTAAATGCGCCGCATGAGGTCGTGAGTAGCTTCTTCCAACACAGCGTCGCGCTCGGCACGGAAGGGGGTGGGGATAGGGGGAATCACCTCGCCAAAGGTGAGGCTTACTTCAGGGCGTCGAAGGCGGTAGACATCGCCCCAAATGCGGTAAACGCCGCCAATGCCAACGGGCAGAATAGGCGTCTGGGTGATCATGGAGAGGTAAACCGTCCCCGTCTTTGCATCGGTGATCGGCTTTTCCCATGTGCCGCCTTCGGGGAAAATGACGAGAATACCGCCGCCCTTTAGAATGTCTGTCATGCGCCGCACGGCGTCTAGTTCTAAGCTGGCAGCCCGTTTGACGCGAATAGTGCGACTCCAGGCAACGATCAGATTGCCGGGAAAGAGCAAACGGAAATCGCCCGGCGCGGCATACTCTGTATCGGGCGGAAGGTAGTTTCCAACGATTGCCCCATCAAAGCCGGAAAGGTGATTGGCGGCGACGATGAGCGGTCCCCGTGTGGGGATGTTTTTCTCGCCAGCGACATTCATCCGTAAGAGTGTCGTCATGTTGAACGTCACCCATGCCCGCATGACCGCTTGCATCAAGGTGATCTGCCGCGTCTCGCTTGCCATGTTGGGTCGTCCTCGCCAAGTTCTATGAATCACCCGCAGAGCAACCACGCCTGATCCTACCGGAAAAAGAGGCGTCGCGCCAAATTCGGTAAGGGTATGAGGAAACGGGCGTCTCATGGCATACTAGTAATTAACCTCATGGATAGTTATTGGTTTCACCCCAACCCCCTCCCCGTAAACGGAGAGGAGGAACGAATTCTCCCCCTTTCCCTGTCTACGTGGAAAGGGGGCGGGGGGACAGGGGTTCTTCTGGAAATCCACTGTAGCGAGGTGCTAAGGGTTAAAGGAGAAATCGCTATGCGTGTCTATCGTCGCTATCGCCAGATTGTGGGGGCTGCCCTTGTGGTGTGGCTTGCCGCTGCCGCCCTTTCGCCCTTTCCTAGCCGCGCCCAAGATAGCGCGGCGCAGCGCACCTATGCAATTTTGGAAGGGACGGACATTCCGGCGCGGGATCGCCTCTCTCTGGCGGTGCGCTTGTTGGGCATCCCGCCGGAGGCGCTTAGCCGCGTCTTGCCCCCCGAACCCCGCTACACGATTGGCGAGCGCACCGAATTCACCGCCGTTAACCTTGACACGGCGCGGCGCTTTACGGTAAAGGCGGAACTGATTTACCTAACGCCCCACACGGCAATTTGGCTTGAAGATGGTGTGAGCGTGGATCGGAAAAAATTCAAAGCGAGCGCCGATCACTTTGAGACAACCATTTACCCGCGCCTCCATGCCTTGTTTGGGACAGAGGATATACCCGGAATAGACAATGATCCCCGTCTGCACATCCTTCATGCCCATCATTTGGGGAGCGGGGTAGGGGCATATTACGACCCCGACAGCGAATTTCCCCGCCTTGTTCAGCCGGGCAGCAACGAACGGCAGATGTTCTTCGTCAACCTTGACACAATGGGTGAATTCCTCGGCGGGGAGATTTACGAGGGAGTCTTGGCGCACGAATTTCAGCACATGATCCACCACCACGCCGACCTAAACGAGAGCAGTTGGCTGGACGAAGGGTTGGCAGAGCTTGCCTCGGCGTTGGCGGGCTACGATCAGGCAAGCTACAGCGCGGCAGCCTTTCTCAGCGCCCCCAACGATTCGCTGAATGATTGGCAAGGGAGCAATATTGATTATGGGGCGGGGTTTCTGTTCACCGCCTATTTTCACAGCCGTTTTGGGGATACCCCCTTGCGGCACTTGGTGGAAAACCCGCTGAATGGGCTGGCGGGCGTGCGCGATGTGCTGAGCCTTCAACGGGGCGGCGAACTGCTGACTCTAGAAGAATTTTTTGGCGATTGGGCGGCGTCGCTCATCGTAAAGGATTACGCCCCGATCTATACGAATTTGCCCTTCAAACTCCCTCCCACAAATGCCCCACGCCTTGCCGTTGGGGTGGATCAGCCCCTCCCCATTTTGCCCTTTGCGCCCTTGCTACA
Source organism: Anaerolineales bacterium (assembly GCA_015075625.1). Taxonomy (NCBI): domain Bacteria; kingdom Bacillati; phylum Chloroflexota; class Anaerolineae; order Anaerolineales; species Anaerolineales bacterium. Next base: position 319,599 of record JABTTZ010000003.1, read on the forward strand.
GCGTGTTGATGTCCCCGCACGCTATGAATTCACGTTCAGCGGCTCGGCTACGCTCCCCTTACTGCCCATCACCATACCAGCGGGGAGAACGTTTTGGTGGAGCAACCGCGCTGATGAAAGCGAAGCGACCCTGACGCGCCGCTTTGATTTGCGTGGGGTAACCTCTGCCACACTCGTCTTTGGTCAAGGGTACATGATTGAGCAAGGATGGGATTACGCCTATGTGCAAGCCTCTACCGATGGGGGCGTGACCTGGAAAGCGCTGCCTGGAACGCGCACCGAACCGCGCAGCGATAACAACCCTTACGGAGATGCCTATAACGGCGAGGGGGTGTGGGCGACAGAGCGCGTTGATCTGAGCGCCTATGCCGGTGGAGAGGTGCTGATTCGCTTTGTTTACCTGACCGATGCGGGGACGCTCTGGGAGGGGATGGTTATTGATAACATCGCCGTGCCGGAGATTGGCTATTTTACCGATGCCGAGACGGATGATGGCGGGTGGTTAGCAGAGGGGTGGGTGCGCGTAGAAAATGTTCTCCCCACCAACTACCTGATTCAGGCAATTACCATTCGGCGCGATGGCACAACACAGGTTGACAAGGTGGTCAATGGGGGCGTGGAGGGACGCTATACGTTTACCGTTGGTGATGCGGTGGAGAAGGTTGTTTTTGTCTTCTCAAATGTGACGGAATATACAACCTTGCCTGCTGAGGGGCGTTATACGCTGCGACGGGTAGTGGACTGACCCTGTTCGGATAGGCTAGGGTTGAAGGGGGACGGCGCTAAAGACAGCGCTGAGGAAACCTGCCCGTTCTTTTTCCGTCATGGGGCGGGGACGGGCATAATCTTCGATCAAGCCGGTGAATAGCTCGGTGCTGATATGCCGCCCATTATAGATGATCAATTTATCGGCAAACATCTGCCGTGTGCCGAGGGAAAACATCTGATCAAAAAAGAGATTCCCGATCCCGTAATGAATGAATGCACCGTAAGCAAAGCCGAAGCCTTGCGGGTGGTGCGCCTGACTGCCGAGGATGACAGACGCGCCCATTTGGGCATATTTTTGGAAAAATGCCTTCTGTACGGCGGGGACGCTGTATTCATAGAGTTCTTGGTATTGGATAGTCATTACGACGAGGTAGCCAGAATCGCGCAGGCGGGGGATTTCCACCGCCAAAAACGCATCGTCACAGACGGCTGCGCCGGGGCGTTTCTCCGCTGCCCACGCGCCGGGCGGACCCACCGGATTACAGCCGAGGAAGGCGAGGTTGTTCCCGTTGTGGGTGATCAGCAGAGCTTTGCGGGCGTCGTCTGTGTTGCGTCCCCCGCCAAAATAGGGCATGTTGTTGGCGTCGTAGAGATCAAGCGAGTGGCTGAGGGCGGCTGTCCCCCAATCGTTGACGTGATTCCCCGTCAGTTCAACAACGCCAAGGCGAATCCCTTTCAGCAAATCGAAGTATTTATCCCGCGAGCAGAAAGTGAGCGAGGCAGAATTGGGGTCGGGATAGGGGCAATCGGTGGCAAAAGCAACCTCGTTGCTGGTGTGGAGGATGTCCGCACCGGCTAAAAAAGGGGCAATATCGCGGGCGGGGTAGGCGACGCCGTTGATCTCCATTTGGTAGGCGGTTGCCCGCGTCAGCGCTGTGACGCCCGTCACAATGAGGGTGGTCAGACGGCTGAGATCGCGGTTTGTGGGCAGCCAGCGTCCCGTGCTGTTGATCAATGCGGCGGCTTCGTTCACCAATGCCGCATCACCAAGCAGTCCGAAGGTTTCCTTAAGCTGCCATTGGTTCATATCAAGCGTGCTGTCAAGGATGTTCAGCCCGTCTACAGTGAGCGCCTTCAGCGTCTTGTCCAGCTTGTCATAGGGAATCATCCCCCAAGCGTTAGGCGTTCCCCAGATCGTCGTTGCCAGTTGATCAGGGGCGACAACGCGCACGGGGAAGTTTTGCGGCGGCGCCCCGTAGGTGATTGTCAGCCAATAGTAGATTGTCGCCGTCGTGACGAAAACGGGGGTTTGCCCGTTCGTTAGGTAAGAAACAGCGCTGAGATCGCCGCGCCAATAGCGCAGAATATCATTAAAACCGATATTGCCCGCCACTGTGTCAAAGCGGACGACGGGAACGTAAACCCACAGCGCCATCAGCGGGGAGGACTGCCCACCACGCAAGCTCGTAAGCTGAACTTGCACCTCGGCGCCCGTCGCGCTGCTCAGCCGCCCTTGCTGAAGGAGCATCGTCAGCGGGGTTTGCAATTCTGCCGGCACGTTGAGCGCAATGTAGGTGCGGATTGTTCCTGTGAAGGCGATGGCGGTAGGAACATCCGTCGGGGGGATGATGGCGGTGGGGACAAGCTCAGAGAGGGGGGTAGGCGGAAACGCTGGAATCGGTGTGGCAAAGGGCGCGATACCCTCTGTGGTGGGCGGGGCAAGGGTGGGCGTGGCGACCCGCGCCCCGGCACGGGCAAAGCACCCCGTCAGGCTGAGCAGCGCGACGATTAGACCTATCATGCGAAGCACCCGCATTATCGCCCCCCTTTCCAGAGAAAAACGTTAAAAACAGCTATTTTGAGGGGGCGTCCCCCTCAACCTGCCTTTTAGCAAAAAATAGGCTAAACGACGATCAGCGGCGCTTTCCGCGCCGCTTTCCGCGCCGCTTGTGAGTTCTGTTAGCGATAGCGCTGCAAGAGTTCGAGCGCCACACGGGTATAGACCAAGAGCGCCAATGGGACGTAATTGTACAAGAAGTGGCAGATGATTGCCGTCGTCGTATTGTAGCGCCGCCGCAGATGGGCAAAGCCAAGCGCGGCGACGAAGATGATCAGCGCCGCCGGAGTAAGCGTGTATTGGGTGTGGATTGCCACAAAGAAAAGCGTGGTGGGGAAAAACCCAAAGACGGGCTGAAGCGTCCCCCGAAAGGCGATTTCCTCCCCCACCGCCGCGCTGAGCGCGATGAAAAACGCCATGACCAGCGTATCGATCCCTTCGCCAATCAAAGCGCTGAGGGCGGTTTGTTCATCAAGCAGTTCAGTGGGCGTTAGCAGCGACCACAGCGTACCGGCGATATAGACGATCACAAAGAGGAAGAACGCCATGTTGACGCTCGCTCTGACCTCCCGAAAGGTCGGTGCGCGTAAGCCAAGCCGTGCCACCACCTCGCGCAGTGTTCTCCGTGTGCCAAAGCCGACCCCAAGCGCCGCTATCCCAATGAGAATTCCCATCTGGGTGAGCAGCGCACTCGGACTGATGAGACCCGTGCTGCCGCCCGTTGGCGATGTGTATTGCGCCGCCAACCCGGAAAGCCCGCCCGCCAGCGCCACCGTTAGGATACTGTTCCCCACCAAGAGAATCAGGAACACAAGCGCGGTGAGATGGAGCGGTGAGGCGGGATCGAACCCTTCGCCATTGGGGGCGGCGCCCTTTACCGGAAAAAAGCGGCTAAGGCGCACCCGCACCGCCGGATGGATGACCAGCGCTGCCCCGCCGCCGATGATCAGGGCGAGGGCGAGCGTGAAGGGCGTCCCTTGCGTCGGCAGAAAACCATAAACGGCGACGAACACAACGGTCACCCCAAGCAAGGCGGCGGTTAAGAGGCGGCGTGCGCCCTCACTTCCCCCTTCGGCATGGTTGGCGAGGATCACAAGCGCGGCAAGAATGGTGAGTATGAGATAAAGCGGCATGAGGAGGATTGTAGCGCAGAATCGGGGGAGTCGGTGGGGTTATATGGCGATCATTTTCACCGCGCCCCGTCACGCCCAACTCGCCACCACCGCCGGAGGAAGGGATAATGGGGGAGGGTGGGGTTAAGGATCGCCGCCATTCCCCTCAGCCCTCACGTGGGTTGAGGGGGAGGCAGGGCAAGGGCTTACGCCAGCGCTGCGTAGTTTGCCTTTGCCTCAGCAAGCCGCGCCGCATTCACCTGAACGCCCAAGCCGATGGCAGTCAGCACATCAATCGTTGAGTCCTCTTGATTCAGTTCAAAAATTTCCTCGGTAAGGTCGGGATCATAGTAACGCTTTGTCGCGCTAAGGTCGCTTGGTAGGGTGACGCCCGGGAGCGACGCCAACGCCAAATTTGCCGAACGCCCAACCCCTGTCTCCAACATCCCGCCAATCCATAGCGGGACACCGTTCTCGTAACAAAAGGCGTGCAGATTGAGCGATTCCATCAAGCCCCCTACCCGTGCCGATTTCAAATTAATGATTTTCCCCGCCCCGATCTCAATAGCAAGCCGCGCATCGTCCGTGTTATGGATGCTCTCATCAAGGCAAATTGGCGTCCCAATTTGGGGCTGAAGTTTGCTGTGCTGGTAAATATCCATATGACCAAGAGGCTGCTCGATCATCATCAAGTTCAAATCGTCCATCTGCCTGAACAGCGGAATATCGCTCAGGGTATAGGCGCTGTTAGCATCTGCCATGAGCAGAATCGTTGGGTATGTCGTGCGCACCGCCCGCAGCAGATCGATATCCCACCCGGGTTTGATCTTCAGCTTGATCCGCCGATAGCCTTCGTTCAGTCGTTTTTCGATGATCGCCAGGGTCGCCTCAATGCTCGGTTGAATCCCGATGCTAACGCCTACCTCGGCGCGGGTTTTGCGTTCCAACCCCCCCCCAAGCTCCGCCAAAAGAGCGCCGAGAGATTGCCCCCGTTCCGTCGCTACGGCTGCGTAAAAAGCAGCCTCCAAGCCCATCCGCGCCATAGGGTGTCCGCGATAGGCACGCAAGCCGCTTAGATTGCGCTTGCCAATCACAGCGGGGATGAAGAAATCGCCCAGAATGTGTTCCGCTGTCCCAATCGTTTCGTAGCTGTAGCCGGGCGACCACGCCGCAACAACCTCGCCCCATGCGGCAACGCCGCTTTCAAGGGTGAGTTCAAGCAGTGTTGCCGCCCGCAGCGAATCGCGCTCGGCATCGTTGCCAAAACTGGTGATCAAGACTTCCACCATCGGCATGGCAATGTGATGCATTGTGACGCTTTTGATGGGAGACATCGATTCTAAAAGAGGAATCATTGAGGGTATCCTTACTATTGGGTTTAATACACAGACCGCGCTGATGAGGTATATATAGCGAATTAACGTAAAATTCCCCGTGTGGGGGTGGGAATGCCCCCACACGGCATCATTTTCCCTGCCTACAAGGCTTGTCCACGAACTAGGGTGTGTTGACGTGCAACCTCAGTGATCCCGCCCGCGCCTTCGTAGTCCGCGCTTTCCCCCCCCTTTCCCTGTCTACGGGGAAGGGCGACTGCTGCACAGTAACCGGGGGGGGATAGGGGTTCTGAACCAAAACCGTCAACACAGCCGAGTTTGGTCACTTTTGAGGTTGAGGGTTCCCCTTCTTGGCAGATGCTCCTTTTCTAGTTGTGGACACGCCTTACAACCCCAAGCGTCCCTTTAGGTCGCTGAGGAATGCGCTTTCTGCCTCGGAAATTTTCTGCCCACTGCCAAAGATTCCCCCACCAGCGGCACTGGCGAACCGTTCTGCCAGTTCATAGATGAACTGCTTCACCTGCTTGCCTTGCTCGCCACTGTCCTTCAAAATACCATCCAACCCACCAAGTGCTTGGGTGGTTTGCAGCACATCGAAGTGCTTCACGTCAAAAGATTGTCCCATCTCCCCAATTTGGTCGGGGAGCGCCTTCAACAAGCCCTCAACGAGAGCATTGCCCTTGAATTTTTCCTGCGCTTCGGAGAGAAATTTTCCCAATGCCCCCGCCTCGCGGAGCTTGCCAACTAGCCCCGCATCACCAACCTTCATCAGGCTGCCGAGAACAAGCTGAACGATAGGGATGATCTGCGCAATCGTCTGATCCATGAGGGTATTCCTTTCCTGTGAAATTACCATTCATAGTGGGAATCATAGAGCAAGTGAAAAAAATATGCGAGTGACGTTTCACCCTCTTTCATTGTGATTATCTTAACGATCTTCCTGCTATCGTCTTTTGCTTTACGACACCTTTGTGATCGACATTCAGTTGAATTCTTCCTATAGTGATAGGGAGTTCGATGAAAAACGCTTCATTGCCTTGTGGAGAGTCCATCATGGCACTATCTGCTACCAGCCCTATTCATACTCAGGAACAGCGCCGCGCTCGCGATTTGGAGACCGTCGCCCGTCTCAGCTTAGCGGTGACGACGATTCTGGATCGAGATACCTTGCTCCAGACCGTTTCCAACATGGCGAAAGAGAGTTTCAACCTGTACCACGCTCATATCTATGTCTATGAGGAAAAAACACGCCAGCTTATTTTGGCAGCAGGGGCGGGCGAAATCGGGCGAATTATGAAGGCGGAGCGGCGCTCGATTGCACTCGATCATCCTCATTCGATTGTGGCACGGGCAGGGCGGACGGGGACAAGCGTCGTCGTCAACGATGTCACCCAGTCATTGGACTTTTTACCTAATCCACTTCTTCCTAATACCCGCGCAGAGCTTGCCGTGCCGCTTATGGTGGGGCAGCGTTTGTATGGCGTCTTGGATGTGCAATCGAGCGAAGTCGATCACTTCACCGATCAAGATCGCCAAATCAAGACCATTTTAGGATCGCAGATTGCCGTTGCTCTCCAAAACGCGGAAACCTTTCAACAGATGCAGGCGGAACATGCCCTTGCCGCAGATCGGCTGAAAACGGCGCACGTATTAAACCGTATCACGACAGAAATTCGCGATGCGGAAAATGAAGAGCGTCTGTTTGAGATTATCCTCACCGAGCTTCTCAACACATTAGGGAGTGATAACGCAGTATTCTCCCGTTACAACGCTCAGGCAGATACATGGACTGGTTATGTTGGCGCAGGGGCAGGCATGACAAGCGCACAGGCAAAGGGATTCACCGCTCCAGGGGGCGATTACCCGCATGGCATAGAGGCGATCACCAGTAAGACGGTCATTGCCATAGACAATGCCAGTGTCTATGCAGACTTTTCCCCTCGTTACCTTAAAGAGGGCGACACTGGCATCAAATCGGTCTTGGTCATTCCGGTGCTCTCCGACGAGAGTGTATTCGGAGCAATCTTTCTGAATTTCACGACGAACGCCCATCTCTTCACCGAAGATGAGCGTCTTTTCGCCCACAGCGTGACTGACCAACTTAACCTCGGTTTGGAGCGGCGAAAAGCAGAAGAAGCCCTTGATCAGCGTGCCATTGCCCTCGCAACGGTGGCACAGGTGAGCGCGGCAATGACCCAGATTCTCGATCTGGACGAACTCTTAGATCAGGTCGTCACCCTGACGAATGACCAGTTTGAACTCTACCACTCGCAAGTGTATCTTTTGGATGAGGCAGGGGAGAATCTTGTCCTTACCGCTGGATCGGGCGAGGCGGGGCGTATCATGCGCGAAAGACACCACGCCATTACCCTAAACAATCCTATTTCGATTGTGGCGTTGGCAGCACGAGACTTGCGCAGTGTTGTCGTCAATGATGTTCATGCCTCTCCCACCTTTTTGCCCAATCCCCTGTTGCCCAAGACACGTGCTGAATTGGCGCTGCCTTTGATTGTAGGAGATCGATTGATCGGCATTTTGGACGTTCAGAGGGAAAGGAAAGATGCCTTCACTCATGATGATGTCGTCGTCAAATCGACCCTTGCCGACCAAATTGCGGTTGCCGTGCAGAATGCCACGCTCTACCGCGAACAAGTGCGTACCGCCGAAGAAGCGCGTAAATTTGACCGCTTGAAGAACGAGTTCCTCGCCTCGATGAGCCACGAACTGCGCACGCCGTTGAACTCGATCATCGGCTATGCAGAGGTGATGTTGGATGGCATTGATGGCGAACTGCCCTCCGAAGCGGTGGAAGATGTACAAGCGATCTATGGCAGCGGCAAACACTTGCTAGAGATGATCAACGATATTCTTGATCTGGCAAAAATCGAGGCGGGACGCATGGAGCTTGACCTCGAAACCGTTGATCTGCGGACGGTGACTCAGGAGGTTTACCGGACAGCAACGATCTTGCTCAAGGACTCTGTTGAGCTAGAGATGATCTTTCCTGTGATGCTGCCACCTGTCTATGCAGATAAGATTCGCCTGCGCCAGATCTTGCAGAATCTTGTCAGCAACGCAGTGAAATTCACCGACGAGGGCGAGATTCGCATCAGCGCCGAGTATGACTCAGTGGGCGGGCGGGTGATCACCCATGTTCGGGATTCGGGCATTGGTATTGCTGCCGATAACCTCAGCGCGATTTTTGAGCAGTTCCGGCAGGTGGATGGCTCATCGACACGGCGGGCAGGCGGAACGGGCATGGGATTGGCAATCACCCGCCGCTTGGTGGAGATGCAAGGGGGTGAAATTTGGGTGGAAAGCGAACTAGGGAAAGGGACGCTTTTCTCCTTTAGTATGCCAATTGCGGCGAAGAAGGTATAAAACACCCCCAGGAGAGGGCGCAGGGCTAAAAGGCTTGTCCACAACTAGGTCAGCCTAAGAGAGACGCCAAAGCACCGAGGGGTCTAGGCTCTGTTGGCAGTGTAATTCTCGTAGGGGCGCCATGCCGTGCGTCCCTACGGAGATCACAATCTCAACACTCCCTAGCCACACGCCCCGCTTGTGCGATAAAATACACCGTCAGGAATACCGTTTGCTGCCACAGCTTTTCGATTGGGGGATTATTTTCGTGAAACGTGCTATACCGCTGCTTCTTGGGGTTCTGCTTGGCGTGGTTCTTTTAGTGACACTCGCCACCGGACAAGTACCCGGCGTGCGCGGTCAGACAAGCAACCCCGAAGGGTCTACACTGTATGCCACCGGACAGCAAGGGTTGATTTTCTTCATCTATACGGGGATCATCCTCGGTGGGGTGATCACCAATGGCATTTTGATCGCTGGCGTAATGTGGTGGCTAAATCGCAGTGTGAAGCGGGCGAAAGCGCAAACACCATCTGCGTTTTCCTTCAGTCTAAACCCTGCCAAACCTAACAGCATTGGGGCGGTGTTGGTCAAAAACCCGATGCTTGTGGTGGGCGGGCTGGTGACAGTGATCGTTATCGCTGCTCTTGTTTTGGTGATCACCGGGGCAATCGGCTAGATTGGGCGAGGGTCTTATGAAGGCTGCCAGCTATTTCAGCGGGGATCGCGGGTTCGGGCGCTTGGCGTTTGGTGCGGCGCTCGTCACCTTTATCATGATCACCATTGGGGCAATTACACGGGTCAGCGAATCGGGGTATGGGTGCGGTCCGTATTGGCTAACATGCAACGGGGAGATCATCCCCACCGTCTATACCCTTGAGACGGCAATCGAGTTTGGGCATCGGCTGTTCGCGCTGATTGTCGGCGGGTTCAGCCTTGCCGTGTTGATCCGCGCCCGACGTACCTACGCCGGCATCCCTCGTCTAACCATCCCTGCATACCTCGGATTTCTGCTCTTTTTAGTGCAGTCCGCGCTTGGCGGGCTGACGGTGGCGCTCTACCGTGATGCGCCGGATCGCCAGTGGCAGAGTGTCCTCTTTCATCTCGCCGTTAGTATGCTGATCATGGCGTGTTATGTTATCCTCTGGGTCAACGCTCGCAGTCTGATTGCCGAGTCACCCCTTCAGACGTTGGTTAAAACACCCCGCCCGTTGATCTCGGTAAACGCCTTGGGGCTGACGTCTGCGATGAGCTTTCTGGTGGCGATTGTTGGGGCGGCGGTGCGCGGCACGCAGGCGATGAAAGCCTGTGTGGGCTTTCCGCTCTGCGATGGCGAACTACTTCCCGTGAATCAGGGCGCACTCCAGATGTTGAATATGACACACCGCCTTGCCGCTGGCGGCTTAGGGGTGCTTCTTCTGCTGCTTATCGTCCAAGTGATCCTCGGAGGGGGCGAGGTGTCGCCACCGCTGCGCCGGGCGCTTTTCCTCGCCGGAGGGGTTTACCTTCTCCAAGCGGGGTTGGGGGCGCTGATTGTGCTGACCGATGATCGCACGTGGTTGCTCATTTCCCGCAGTCTACACGTTACCTTTGCCGCCGGCACCTGGGCGGTGATCATTACAGCGAGTTCTTTAGCATGGCTACACGTATCGCCCAACCGCCTTCCACTGCCCACGAACACGGGCGAGAGGTCATCCACCCCCCACCGCGAGGGAGCGCCCTCGGCGCTTATCTCCAGCTAGCCAAGCCGCGCATCGTTCTGCTGCTCGTCTTTACGACGGTCACGGCAATGGTTGTCGCCGCAAAGGGGGAGGCGCTCCCGCCGCTTCTCTTGGCGGCAACGATTATCGGCGGGGCATTGGCGGCTGGGGGCGCCAGCGCCTTAAACCAGTATATTGACCGCGACATGGATCACCTCATGGCGCGGACGCGCCACAGACCGATTCCCTCTGGACGGATCACCCCTCTGAACGCCTTGCTTTTTGGCTTGGCACTCTGCGCGTGGTCGGTGGCAATCCTCGGCACATTTGTAAATTGGTTGGCAGCAGCGCTCGCCCTGATTGGGGCAATTTACTATGTCGTTGTCTATACGCTGCTGCTGAAGCGGAATACCGTCCTGAACATCCTGATTGGGGGTGGGGCGGGGGCAATGCCCGTTTTGGTGGGGTGGGCAGCGGTGACGGGGACTCTGGCGCCGGGGGCATTTTTGCTCTTTGCCATTGTCTTTTACTGGACGCCGCCCCATTCGTGGGCGCTGGCGCTGCTGGTGAATAAAGACTACACCGCCGCAAATGTCCCCATGATGCCCGTCGCACGGGGGGAAGACGCCGCCCGTGTGCAGATTTTCCTCTACAGCATTCAACTGGTGGCGCTCTCACTCTTGCCCATTCCCTTTCGCTTGCTCGGTGGGTTCTATCTCGTCACGGCGGGGCTGCTTGGCGTGGGCATGATCCTTGAGGCACTCCGCCTGCTGCGGACGAAAAGCGGCGCACAAGCCCGCCGCACGTATAAGTATTCAACCTTCTATCTCGCCTTACTCTTTTTGGCGATGATCCTTGACCTAATTATCTTCTAACCTATGCAAACACCATCATCACCAGCCGTCCCGTCTCTTAGCGGGGTGATTAGCGCCCTTGCCCTGATTTTCATCTTCATCTTTAGTGGGCTGGCTGTGAGCGTTTTTGGGGAGGTCTCTGCACAGCGCTCAACGCTGCGCGGAGCAGCCCCTATCAATGCGCCATCCTTTGCCGCTGAGGTGGAGGAGCGAGTTGCCCGCGCCGATCCAAAGCGGGGAGATGCGTTTTTCAAGCAGTATGCGTGCAGCGCGTGCCACCTTGTGGATCGCAATTTGGTTGGGCCCATGATTATCGGGATGGGCGAACGCGCTGCCAGCCGCCGTCCGAATTACAGCGCCGCCGCCTACCTCTACGAAGCGATTGTCGCCCCCAACGCTTATGTGGTGAAGGATTTCGCGGCGGGAGTTATGCTTCAAAACTTCAAAGAAACCATCCCTGAATCAGCCTTGTATGATCTGATCGCCTGGCTGATCACCCAATAAGGATAAACAGACTGTGAGTGATTACCGCAAGGGCATGGAGAAAACCCGACGGGGGTTTTTTGGAAGGTTGGCAAATACCTTTGCCAAATCGACGATCACCCCTGATGATTGGGACGAGATCGAGGCAATCCTCCTTCAGGCAGATGTGGGGGCAGCGACGACAGAACGCCTTATGGAAAGCCTGCGCACCCGCCACCGCAAAGAAGGACTAAAAACGCCCCAACAGCTCCATGTCGGTTTAAAAGCCGAACTCCGCGCCCTATTGAAACCCCCCACCCCGATGAACATCGCTGGACGTGATCTCTCGGTGATTTTGATTGTGGGGGTGAACGGATCGGGCAAGACGACGACCATTGGCAAACTGGCAAACCGCCTTGCTAACAACAACCGCAAAGTGATGCTTGCCGCCGGGGATACCTTCCGCGCTGCCGCTGTTGAGCAGCTTCAACTCTGGGGGCAGCGGGCAAATGTCCCTGTCATTGCCGGAGCGCCCAACGCCGACCCGGGATCTGTTGTCTTTGATGCGATCAGCGCCGCCAAGTCACGCGGACACGATATTTTACTGGTGGATACCGCCGGACGGCTGCAAACGAAATACAACCTGATGGAAGAACTGCGCAAAATCAAGGGTGTCATGAGCAAGGTTGTCCCCGATGCCCCCCATGAGGTGCTGATTGTCCTTGACGGGACAACAGGGCAGAATGCGCTTCTTCAGGCAAAGGGCTTTAGCGAAACCGTGCAGCTTACGGGCGTCATTGTGACGAAACTAGACAGCACGGCAAAAGGGGGGATGCTGTTCGCCATTCAGCAAGAGATGGGCTTGCCCATTCACTATGTTGGCTTGGGCGAGGGGGTGTATGATTTGATCTTATTCAACCCCGATGCCTTTGTTGATGGACTCGTGGAGGAATCATGAGTACCGTGCGCCACAGCTTTGATATACGCCCCCTAAAGCACGTTGAGGATTTGGAAAGGGTTGTCACCCTGCAAAAGATGACCGAGGGGCAAGACACCTCAGCCATTCATCGCCACCTGTTGATCTCGTTTGTTCATAACGGTGGGTTGGTCATGGGGGCGAGTCACGAAGGGCAGATGGTCGGCTATTTGATAAGCTATTTGGGTATCGAAAGCCCAGAGGCAGACCGCCCCGCCATGGCGAATCTGAAGCTCGTCTCCCAGCGGATGGGCGTCCTCCCCGAATTCCGCGATCATGGGGTGGGCTATGAATTGAAACTGGCACAGCGCCGCTGGGCGATTGAACAAGGGATTCGCCTTGTGACATGGACGTTTGATCCGCTCAAAAGCCGGAATGCCTATTTCAATATTCGCAAATTGGGGGCAATCTCTCAGGAATACCAGCGCGACTACTATGCTGCCACGCCTGATACGGTGAACGCCGAGACGACGGATCGCCTTGTCGTGGAGTGGTGGGTTACTCATAACCGTGTCGAACAGCGCCTTAGCCGCAGACGCGCCGCCCTGACGATTACCCAATATGTGGAGGGCAATACCCCCGTCCTGAACCCCACAACGCTTGGCAGCGATGGCTTTGTCCGCCCGGCATGGCGGATCAACATGCCGATGAGCAAGTTGGGCTTGGTGGAGATTCCCGACAACTGGGAGGAGATGAAAAAGGCGGATCGCCCTCTTGCCGATGAGTGGCGGGCGCACACGCGGGAGGCGCTGGAATCACTGCTCTATGCGGGGTACACCATCACCGATGTTCTGCATGGGAGTCATGAAGACCGCACGCGCACCTTTTATGTGGTAAGCCATGTGGATCGGGCTGATTTGCGCACCACACCCTTTAACAGCAATTAACAAGAGGGGGCGAGGGGAAGCCCCCTCACCCCACCGTATCACACCACCGTGTAAGGAATCTTTTGCCCCTTCAGCAGCGCCTCGGCAAGGGTGGCAGTGACGATGCGATAGGCGGGTTTATGGGTGCGATCATAGGGCGGCGAGTGCGTCACCGCCGACCATGACTCCGCCGCCCGCACGCGCCCTACAAGGGCAACCGTTCGCACCGAAAAGCGGTTTCCAAGCGGTTCGTTGGGGGCGGTCAACCCCTGAAAAATTGCCCACCACGCCGCCATAACCTCCATCCGCCCCTCGCCCTGTCGGGATGTTTCGATATACGCATCGAGCAGTTTGGGGAGGCTGCCCCGTTGGGCAAGGTAAGGGCGCAAATGGACGCGGACAATCTCCCCAGTGGGGTGGACGCTCTCTACAAATGGATCACTTGTATTAGGAGTCAGGATGTGACATTCTTCATCCAGCCATTCGCGGGCAGCGCGTTTATTCTCAATCACCTGCCCCGTCCCAAAAACACCCTGATGCAGCAGCTTGTAGACATCGAGTACATCAATCGCTGTGTAGCGCCGTGTATGGGTGAGAATCAATGCCCTGACTGCTTCTTCATCTGCCATGCTAAGATGCCTTTTGTGCGTAAGCTGCTCTATAACCCATTTAGGCTAAGGCTAAACTGTGCAAATGATACCGTGCGGTTGTGAAATGCGCGTTAAACGAGGTTAAGATCGGGTGAACGACTAATCGTCCGCCACAAACGTCCTTTGGGCTGAGGAAGGTAGAACAACCGGTGCGACGATGCCTTTCAAGCCCCGAAGGGGTGGCTGCTTTCAGCCCGCTGCTTTAGCGGCGGGATCATAAGCGATCCCGCCTGTTCAATGTGGTGATACTTAGGGTGGGAAATTCTCTGCCTCTCCTCCTCTGCATTGAATCATCGACCACCTTCTTTCAATCCCTGACCGAATCGCCCCATACGCTCATATTGGTGGTAAGCCTTTTAGCGCTGTCGATGCTTTCCCCTTAATTATAGCCATTGGGATGCGATTGATGCCATGCCCACGCACTCTTGATAATGTCCTCCAGCGCGGGGAAACGCGGTGTCCACCCCAATTCATCGTTGATCTTCTCTGACGAGGCAACAAGGGTGGGCGCATCCCCCAGACGGCGCGGCGTTTCAACGGCGGGTAGATCATGCCCGGTCACGGCGCGGGCGGTATCGATAACCTCACGAACGCTGTAGCCGCGCCCATTTCCTAAGTTGTAGGTCATTGATTCCCGCTCATCAATCGCCCCCACCGCCAGCACATGCGCCTCAGCCAGATCGCGCACATGAACGTAATCGCGGACGCACGTCCCATCATAGGTGGGGTAATCCGTCCCATAGATGGCAATCGTCGGGCGCTGCCCCAGGGGAACTTGGAGCGCCAGCGGGATGAGATGCGTTTCGGGGGTATGTGCCTCCCCGCGAATCGCCCGCCCATCGCTATCAAGGGTTGCCCCACAGGCATTAAAATAGCGCAAAATGCAGTACTTTAAGCCCACCTGACGGTGATACCAACGAATCATCCCCTCAATCATCAGTTTTGTCTCCCCGTACACATTTGCCGGGGCATAGGGATCGTCCTCGTTAAGAGTGGCGTTCTTGCTGGCATACACAGCGGCGGTGCTGGAAAAAACAAGCCGTTTCACGTTATGGGTCAGCATCGCCTCAAAAAGGTTCTGGCTGTACGCCACATTGTTGGTGAAGTAAAGGCTTGGCTTAACCATGCTCTCGCCCGCCTCGATTAGCGCAGCAAAATGCGCCACTGCATCGAACTTCCCCATCTGGAACAGCGTATCAAGCGCCGCTTTATCAGCAAGATCGCCGCGCACAAAGGCTGCCCCCAACGGAATGGCTGCCTGATGCCCCCGCGAGAGGTTATCAAAGACGGTGACGGTATGCCCTGCCTCTAGAAATGCGGCGGCGGTAGTTGAACCGATGTAGCCGGCCCCGCCGACGACCAATACATGCATAGGGTTGAATCCTCCTGTTACGGTCATTTTAACCCACTGCGCTACAATTCCCTCAGTAACTCATCGCACCCGATCATTGATCATTAACGAAAGAGAGTGATTCCCGATGGCGTTTGAGATCGTCACCCTTGCCCCATCGATCTACCACCTTCAAAGCGGGGCGAACATGGGCGTTCTTGCTGATTCTGACGGACGCGCCTTGCTCATCGACACTGGGTTGGATGAGGACGCCGGACGCCGCATCAAAAACGCCCTTGCCAAGTTGAATCTCACCCTAGCCGCGGTGATCTTAACGCACGGACACAGCGACCATTTCGGCGGGACGGACTACCTGCGCCGCAACCTGGCTCCCTTTCCCGTCTATGCCCCGCCCATAGAAGCTGCCTTTATCACCTACAGCAGCCTAGAGTCCATCATGCTTTCAGCCGGTGCCCTTCCTTTTGATCAGCTTGTAGGGAAATTTACCAAAGCGCCCGCCTGTAAAGTCGATCACGAAGTGGCGTTGGGCGAAGTGCGCCTTGCCGGGTTCGGGGTGGAGATTATTCCCCTCGCCGGACATTCGCCCAACATGATCGGGGTGCGGGCGGGCAATGTCTTGTTCTGTGCCGATGCTCTTCTCCCTCTCGCCACGCTCCAAAAATACCCCATTCCGTTCACTGTTCACATTGGTAAGGCGCTCGCTGTGTTGGATCGTCTGCTAGAGTGTGTCGATCAGGGGGTGATCCTTGCGCCCGGACATGGTGTCCATCTTGCGGCGGGCGAGGCAAAGGTGGTGATCGCCGCCAATCGGGAGACACTTCTACGCATTGTGACTGCCGTCGAAAACCGCTTACGAGAATCCCCCGCCGATGAAGGAACGCTGACTCAAACGGTCTGTCAAAAACTGGGCGATCCCTTAGCCAGTGCCGTTGGATACTCCCTTGCCCGGACGACCATTCAAGCGGCGCTGGTCTACCTTTATGAGAGTGGGCGTGTTCGGGTCATCACCGGAGGGAAATGCCTTTGGGCAAGTGCGAGTTAGTTCTATCGTTTTGCCCAGTGGTTTAACCTAGTGTTAAAACCATCTCTGTAGCCCTTTAATATAGGGCGCGGCATAATCAACACTCAACGTCTGCCAAACGTTCAGCAATCGCTCAAAAGGGGGGTCTATGACCACCACCGCCGCCGCCCGCACGCGGGAGAATGTGACCACATCTCCGGCAAAAACGGTCAGCAAGCGCCGCGCCAACTTTAATGAGGGGGCGTTGGGGCTGCTTTTCGTCGCGCCCGTCGCTATCATCACCCTTGTTTTCCAGTTGTTTCCCGTCCTCTACGGGTTTTACATGAGTATGCAGGGGGGGGTGATTATCCCCGACGGCTTTGTCGGGCTAAAACACTACGCTCGCGCTGTAGGCAGCCTCGCCTATATGCTGATCCTTGTTTTGGCATTTGTAGCAGGCGCAGCCGCCTTCACCTACTATCGGCGGGGGAGACTATCTCAGCAGGAAGGGAAAGGGGATTTCTTCGCCTATTTGCTTCCCGGCTTCCTCGGTGGTGCGGGGATCATTGGCGGGGTTCTGATCACCTTTTTCTTGAACATCACCTACGCACTTCCGGCAATCCTTGTTGTGATTGTCGCCTTCGCCTGGTTTCAAACCCTAAATAACCGCGATGGCAGCGAGAAGGGCGGGGCGGCTTATGTCGTCGGCGCGCTGGCGGTGGGGATGGGAACGATCAGCGCCATTGGCTTGACCCTGTTCACCTTTTCCGAACTCTACGGCGCTTTGATGCCCTACCTTACCGTATTAGAAAAGCTGATCACAAACAAAAACCACGCTTATATTTTTCCCCTTCTCCCCCAATTCATCGCCTTTGGCAGCATGTTGGCATGTGTGGCTGGGATCATTTACCTCACCGAGCGCCGTCGTCTTATAGAGCGCGAAACGCAGCCGGGGCTTTTTGCCCTTGCTGGAACAATCCGGCTGGTGTTGGGATTCATCATCTCTCTACTGCTTGGTTTCCTTGTGGGCGCACAAGAAGCACTCATTGAATCTGTGCTGAGCTTGACGGGAATCACCAACGCCGATGTGCGGGCGCTCTCTTTACAGTTAACCGGAACGCGCTTCAGCCTAGAGACCATGCTGAACGGGATTCGGGCATGGAATGAGGTTTTCTCCATGCTTGTGGGGATCATGTCTATCGGCTTGGCGTGGTATGTCTGGGGGCTTTCCCGCCGCCGCGAAACGACGCTTGGCATGGTGGGGGCGATCCTCATGTCCATCTTCCTGATGGGCGGCGGCGTCTTGTTTTTAGGGATTCTCCCCGGAGCAGGGTCGGCGGGCGATCCCGAATTCTTCCAATCCATGCTGCGGACGTTCAGCTACGCCATTATGACTGTCCCCATCCAATTGGTGTTGGGGCTGCTCTTAGCCTACATGCTCTATTATGAGGTGCGTTGGGGAAAGTCCCTCTATCGGATTGTTTTCTTTATGCCCTACATTGCTCCGGCTGTGGTGACGGCAGCGGTCTTCTCTCAGATTTTTTCCCTGCGCGAGGCTGCCCCTGCCAACCAATTTGTCCAAGCATTGGGCTTTCCCCCTCTGGAGTGGCTGCGCACACCAAAAGGCATCTTCCAAATCCTTGCCGAACACATCGGCGGGGCAAACACACGCCTTCCCGATTTTTTGGTCGGACCAAGCCTTCCCCTTGTCTCGGCCTCAATCTATGCCATTTGGGTGTTCAGCGGCTACAATGCCGTCATCTTCATGGCAGGTTTGGGAAACGTCCCCAAAGACATGTACGAAGCGGCACAGGTCGATGGGGCGGGGCGCTGGGCAACCTTTCGCCAGATTATCTTCCCGCTAATCTCGCCCACGACGTTTTTCCTGACCGTCCTCGCCGTGATTGGCACACTGCGGGCATTCACCCATATCTGGGTGCTGCGCCAAGAGGCGGCGCGGGGGGCGATGGACACTACCACCGTCTACATCTACACGATCTTGATCGAAACCTCGCAAATCAAAACACGTCCTTTTGCGGCGGCGCTCTCATTTTTGCTCTTTGGCGTGATTCTGATCATGACGATCATCCAAAACCGGCTTTCAAAGGATCGGGTGTTTTATGGCTGATATAACCTTTGGCAACCCCGCTGCCCGCAAACCGGGCAAGGTCAACTCGTTCAGGGTGATCGTCTATGCCGTTGTCACACTGGCTGCCTTCATCTACATTGCCCCCTTTGTTTGGATGACGGCGAAGTCGTTCCAAACCCAATTGGAAGCCGGCTCAACAAAACTTCTTCCGGCAAATGTCCAATGGCAAAATTACACCGATGTGTGGAACGGCTCAGAGGAAATTAGCCGCTCGCGGAAGTTTGGGCAGTACCTCGCCAACACGCTGAAAATTGAGGCGCTGACGATTGTCCTTCAAACGACGATCTCGATCCTTGCCGCCTATGCCTTTGCCAAAATGCGTTTTCCGGGGCGCAACTTCATGTTCGCCATGCTGCTGACGACCCTCTTTGTGCCAAGTATCATCCTTATTGTACCAAATCTGGTCATCGTCACACGCATCAGCCAGGCTTTTGAAGCGATTAACCCCGCCCTAAAATGGATGAATAATTGGCCCGTGTTGGTCATTCCCTTCCTCTCCAACACGTTTTCGATCTTCTTGCTGCGGCAGTTTTTCTTGCAAATTCCCGACGAATTGTGGGATGCGGCGCGGATCGATGGCGCAGGGCATTTGCGATATCTCTGGCGGGTGGTTGTCCCCATCTCCCGCGCTCCCATTGCCACGACGATTCTGTTCACTTTCATCGCCGTGTGGAGCGCCTTTGAGTGGCCCCTCTTGGTTTTGCAAGGCAACCCCGAATGGACGCCTATTTCGCTGGCGTTGTCGCAATTCCGAGGCGATGGGGGGGAGCGCACTCATTTGCTCATGGCGGCGGCGGTGGTCGCTCTGATGCCAATCATGATCTTGTACTTCTTCACCCAAAAGCAGTTTACACAGGGAATCACCACAACGGGCTTGAAGTGACCGGTGAGTCATGACTAACCCACCCTTTCCCCCTCCTTGTAATCGGAGGGGGGTGTCAGGACGCATACCCCCTGCCGAGATCAGCGATTCGTCTTTCCCCTGTTTTCAGCCCCGTCCTTTAGGGCGGGGTCACGCGGACGCCCAGTGGGCGCCCTCCGCACGGTGACTCAAAAGCACCTCCGTATAGACCGCCCTCACCCGTGCGGCTGCCTTGTCCCACGTCATGGTTTCGGCAAAGGTTCGCCCCGCCCCGCCCATCTTCTGCCGTAAGGCGGAATCCCTTAACAGCCGGATGGCTGCCTGTGCAAGGGCATCAGGATCATTTTGAGGGATGAGAAATCCCGTTTCTCCGTCACGAATAGCATCTTCTGCGCCGTTGTTTTGCGTCCCGATGACGGGCAAGCCTGCGGCGCTTGCTTCGAGATATACCAAACCAAAGCCCTCAAATTGGTTGCCAATACTTACGGCGGGCAAGGCAAACACTGCCGCCTTTTGCATCGTCTCTGCCACCGCCGAATCATCCATCCGCCCCATCAGCCGAACGTGATCCGCTAACCCTAGCTCGGCAATTTGCCTGTGCAGGGATTGCGTGTATCCCACATCGGCGCGATCATTCCCGATGATCAGGGCGCGGACGTTGGGAATCACAGCGCGAATGGCGGGCATGGCAGCGATCAAGACATGCAAACCTTTTCGCGCTTTTACTTGCCCTAGTGTGATGATCACGGGCTGTTCATCATCGAAGTGCGAAGCCGATGGCACATGAAGGCGGGCGGCATCAATCCCATTTGTAATGACCACTGTTTGGGCAGTGGGAATCGCCATGTGGACGTGGCGCTCTGTGTGGCGGCTGACGCAGATGATTTGCGCACGGCGGTAAGCGTGCCGGTAGATCGCCCCAACCCACCGCCCGCCCGCCGTTTGGGGAAGGTAGGTACCATGCGCGGTGACGACGAGGGGTTGGCGCAAAAAGCCCGCCGCTAGGGTATACGGTTCAGCGACGACATGAACGAGATCGCATCCTTTCACGGCACGCCCCACAGCGGGGAGAGCGAGAAATTGCCTTAGGGTTGAAAAACGGCGTGGCGGGGTTAGGCTTGGCAAAAGGCGGTGATAACTCGCGAGGGGAAGATCAGGATCAGCGGGAGCATCCCGCGCCGTGATCAACGTGACCGCGACGCCCTGTACCGAGAGTGCCTCAATGAGATCGCGGGTATAACGCCCCCAACCGTGCAAGGCAAGGGGGGCGGCGGCAAAAAAGGCGGCACGGATAAGGGGCGGATTGAATGTGGTCAATCGCCCCCCAACAAATCTTCGATCCGAGCAATCAAGTTATCGAGTTCTTCCATCTCCCGCTCAATGGCGTAAAGCAGTTGCAGAAATACCTCCCGTGCGCTGGCGGGTTGGGTTGCCACTGAGCCGAGGACGCGCATCATGGCATCTGTCCCTAGGGCTGTTCCCACCCGATCAGGCTGTATAGCATTGGGAAGGTCTTGCTTATTCGCCGCAAGGATGATCGGCAGCAAGGCATAGCCTCGGCATGTCCCAATCATTTTCTGGGTAAGTTCCCACGAGGGGACATCGGTGCTATCGACCATAACGATGTAGCCCAAGAGATCACGCGGGTCAATCTCCAACAGGGGATCGAAGCGCATTCCATCTACCGGGGCAAGAACGCACAGATCAAGTTCAATATCTACATGGTAGACGCGATACTCAATGGCAAGTTCTTCATCAATGAAAAAATCGTCCTCATTGCCTAACGAAGCAACAAGGCTGGTCTTGCCTGCGCCATCAGCACCTGTGACGTAGACATAAAGGGTTTGTACATCGCTTTCCGCACCGGTATCGGTCATGTCCTACGCCGTTCGGGTTAGTTATTGCCCAGATTCCACACATCAACACGCTGCCACGCAGACCCAACGATTTTGATCACCCATCCCGCACTTGTACTCAGATATGTGCGTTCGGAGACGGGGTGAATGAGAAGGGTGAACGCCTGCGAGGGATTCCAGGCAAAGCCAAGACGATCCCGCAACCCAGAGGTTTCCCGCCACACTTTGCCGAATCCCCGTATGGGTTGCTGCTGCCCGGGCGGTGGCACAAGCGAGGGGTCTGTATCGGTCATCCCCTCTGCCCAGGTGTCGCTATAGAGTTCCACCGAGCCGCCCAAACCAGAACCGCTGGAATCGACCAAGACATAAATTTGGCGGGTATCTTGCGCCCACACCATATAGCCGAATTGAAAGCGCTGGATAGAGCCGCCCGTAATGCGCGGATCACCGGCAAAAACTGCGAATGGCGTGGGCGTAGCCGAGCCACCTTGCGCGGCGGGGTGGAGTGTTGCCGGGGCAATGACGACCATCCCCAACACAGCGACAAAACCAACCATAAGCAACGTTAAAGCGATCCGATTTTGGCGTCGCATTGTATGAAGCATAATACCCAAGCCCTCCCAAACGGCGTAAAATCAGTGGAGGAAGTGTACCGCAAATCACAAGGGTTGGGAAAGGACGGGATCAATGCCCCGCTACGATTATGTCTGTGATACCTGCGCGGTAGAGTTTGAGGCGCGTCACGGCTTTGATGACCCTCCGCCACCTTGCCCAAACGGGCATACCACCGTCCACCGCGTGATTCGCAGCGCACCCCGTGTGATGCATGGAATGGCAGCCGCAGCCAGTAAAAACGCCACCAAAGAGGAATTGCAAGCGAAGTGGGCGGAAGAAACCCCCAAACTGCGCAAACAGATTGCTAACAAACTAGGGGAAGATGCGGCAGCCAGTGTTCCAACGCTGAACAAGTCGTTTGATTAGGGTGTGTTGCCATGGTAACCCCAGTGATCCCACCGCTAAAGCAGCGGGCTGAAAGTAGCCACCCCTTCGGGACTTGAAACCCCTAACCCCGTAAACAGAGCGAGGGAATCGCTCCCCCTTTCCCTGCGTATGGGGAAGGGGGGCAGGGGGATAGGGGTTCTTCTATCTTTCCCCGCCTGCGGCAAAGGCGTTCGCTCCCTGGGATAATCGAACGGATTCGCCGCTGCACGAGCGAGGCGAGCGTATACCAGTCGCCCCTATCGAGATTTGGGGCGCAGTGTGCTACAATGAATCCTGTTTAGCATGAAGGATCAGATGTGAGTGACTCCCCCGAATCATTGGCATGTGTCGTCCTTGCGGCGGGCGCCGGGACACGCATGAAATCTGAGATGGCAAAGGTCTTGCACCCCGTTGGCGGCAAACCGATGGTCGTCCGCGCCGTTGAGAGCGCCGAAAAGGTTGGCGCCGCCCGCTTATTGGTCATTGTTGGGCAAGATGCCGAAGGCGTCAAAGCGGCAGTCGGCGGGCGGGCAGAATTTGCCACCCAAGCGCCGCTTTTGGGGACGGGTCATGCCCTGATGCAAGCGGCGGATGCCCTGCGCGGGGCGACAGAGTACGTCGCCGTGACTTACGCCGATATGCCCCTGCTGCGCCCCGAAACACTGAACCGCCTGTATACTGCTGCCCGCGAATCGACGGCGACCATCGCCCTCCTAACGATCACTGTCCCCGACCCACGTGGCTTCGGGCGGATTGTGCGTGGCGAGGGCGGCTCGGTGGCTGCCATTATCGAAGATCATGAGGCGACACCCGCCCAAAAGGCAATCGGTGAATTGAACGTGGGCGTCTATGTGTTCCGCGCCACGTGGCTGTGGGATGCGCTTCTGAAGGTGCAGCCGAAAGCAAAGGGCGAGTATTATCTGACTGACCTCATTGAGATCGCCACTGCGGAGGGATTGACCGTTGAGGGCATTGCCTGCGACGACCCCGACGAGGTGATCGGCGTGAACAACCGCCTTCATCTCAGCGAGGTTGAGGCTGCGTTGCGTCGGCGGGTAAACCGCCATTGGATGTTGGAAGGCGTTACCCTGATCGACCCCGCCACCACCTACATTCATGAGGATGTCACCATCGGGCGCGATACCGTGATTCATCCCAATACCAGCTTGCAAGGTAAGACGGCTATCGGTATGGGCTGTCAATTGGGACCGAACAGCGTGATCCGTGACAGCCAGATTGGGGCGGCGTGTGTTGTCGATAACAGCGTGGTCGAATCGGCAACGATGGAAGATGGCTGTCAGATCGGACCCTTTGGGCATTTGCGCCCGAAGGCGTACCTTGAGGCAGGCGTTCACATGGGGAATTTTGGCGAGGTCAAAAATGCTCGTTTAGGGCGCGGCACGCGGATGGGGCATTTCAGCTACATTGGCGATGCCCATATTGGGGCAGATGTGAACATCGGCGCGGGGACGATCACGGTGAATTTTGATGGGGTGCGCAAAAACACGACCATCGTTGGCGACCACGCCTTCATCGGCAGCGATACGATGCTCATTGCCCCCGTCGAGATTGGCGAAAATGCCCGCACCGCCGCTGGTTCTGTCGTCACCAAAAATGTTCCAACGGGGCATATTGCCATTGGCGTTCCGGCTCGGATGCGCCGTATTGCCACTCCCGAAAGCCAACCAACAGAGGAAACAACACCTAAATAACCCCTATGGATCCAAGCGACAGTACGGCTGGTTTAGTCGCCCTCCTTGCACTCATCATCGTCCACGCGCTCTTTTCCGCCATGTATTCTTCGGTGATTCAAGCCCGCAAGCAGCAGATGAAAATACTGGCGGAGGCGGGCAACCGTCGGGCGGTAAGGGTGCTTGCTATCACGGAGGATTCGACACGGTTGATCACCACCCAAAGTGTGATCAACATCCTCGCCTATTTTGCGGCGGCGGGGTTGATCACGCTGGGGGTTGCCCGCCCGCTGGTGCAAAGCCTTGCCCAGGGGGGGGTGAATCGTACCTTGATGGTCGTCACCATTTACCCCCTGACGTGGATCGTTGGGGGGATCATCGTTTTTACTCTGACGGATTTGATCCCTGCCAGTGTTGCCGAAGCCCGCGCCGAAAGTTGGGCAATGTCTTCGGTGGGCGTTGTTAGCCTCTCTCTGACCCTGTTTGCGCCGTTCTCGCGCTTGCTGATCACGCTCAGCAGCCGCTTTGCCGCCTCGGTGGGGGGTGGGCAGCGCGTCCCCTACATCACCGAGGAGGAGATCAAGCACATGGTCGACGCCGGACAGGAAGGCGGCGCGATTGAGGACGAAGAAAAGGAGATGATCTACTCGATCTTGCAATTCAACGACAAGGTGGTGCGCGAGATCATGATCCCGCGCATCGATATTGAGGCGGTGGATGTGCAGACCGACTGGCGGGAAGGGCTGAACGCGATCACCGAAAAAGGGCATTCGCGTGTTCCCGTCTATGAAGAAAGCATCGATAAGATCATCGGCGTCCTCTATGCTAAAGACCTGCTAAACGTCTTGGGGCGCGATCCGAAGACGATGAAACCGCTGCGGGAGATGCTCCGTCCGGCGCACTTTGTTCCCGAATCAAAACGCGCCAGCGCCTTGCTTGCTGAACTGCAAAAGAGCAAAATTCACATGGCGATTGTCATTGATGAGTTTGGTGGCACAGCGGGCTTGGTGACCATTGAGGACTTGCTAGAAGAAATCGTGGGGGAGATTCAAGATGAATTTGACCACGAGGAAGAAGCGGAGGTTCAGGCGATTAGCGAGACAGAATTCCTCTTTGATGCAGGCATCAGCCTTGACGAGGTGAATGACCTACTGGACAGCGACCTTTCTACCGACGAAAGCGATACACTAGGGGGGTATATTTTCTCGGCGTTGGGGCGCGTCCCCGTGTCGGGCGATCACTTTGAGGCGGATAGTTTGAGGGTCACTGTCGAAACGGTGGATGGGCGGCGTATCCGGCGCGTCCGCGTGGTCAAGCTGCCCCCGCCAACCGAGGGGATGGACGACGGCGAGAGCGGCAAATCCGCCCGCGCTACCCAATCGATTCCGAGTCTCTCCGACCCAACAACGGAGGCAAAAGGCAGCCGATGATGATGATCAACGAAACACTGGCAGCACTTGTAGCGAAAGCGGCAGAGGGGCGCAGCCGCGCCTATATCCCCTACTCGCATTACGCGGTGGGGGCGGCACTCCTAGACGAGGATGGAACAATCTACACCGGCTGCAATGTCGAAAACGCCAGCTATGGCGGGACAATCTGCGCCGAACGGACGGCGCTGGTAAAGGCGGTTAGCGAGGGGGCGCGGCGCTTCACGACGATCTGTGTGATGACCGAGAATGGCGGATCGCCGTGCGGGATATGCCGACAGGTACTCTACGAATTCAACCCCGATATGAGCGTGATCCTCGCCAGCCCAAGCGGGGCGATTGTGAAGATTTATACGCTGCGCGACCTGCTCCCCGATGGGTTTGGGGCGGAGAAACTCCCCTAAAGGGGTGGGGGGGGGATGCAGTGTGGGGCTTCAAGGCGTGTCCGTAACTAGAACATATTTCAAAAACCCCTATTCCCCCTACCCCCTCAGCCCCGCTTGCAAGGAAAGGGGGGGAGATTCCCTCATTATGGGGCGGGGGCAAGCCCCGAAGGGGTGGTTACTCCTAGCCCGCTGCTTTAGCGGCGGGCGCATCTTAATCCTGCCCATAGCTATACGGGCTAGGCTGCTCATAAAGGCGGAGGCTCAACCCCAAGCGGCGCGAACGCCCATCAATGTTCAACACGCGGACGCGGACATGTTCGCCTTCCCGAACGACATTGCGCGGGTGCAGAAAACTCCCCTCGGCAAGCTCAGAGATGTGGATCAGTCCTTCTAGCCCTTCTTCCACGCGGGTGAACGCCCCGAAATCAACGACATTCGTGATCACCCCTTCGATAATCTGCCCAATCGTATAGCGGCGCTCCACCGTCTCCCAGGGGTCGGGTTGAAGGCGCTTCAGGCTCAGCGCGACGCGCCCCGCCTCTTGATTGATCTCCATGACATGGACGCGCACATACTGACCGCGCACCAAAATATCCTCAGGGTGGTTAACACGCCCCCAACTCAGTTCGCTGATGTGGATCAAGCCTTCGACGCCGCCCAGATCAACGAACGCGCCAAAATCACAGAGGTTTGTCACCGTGCCGCTGCACACATCGCCCTGTTGAAGGTGATCCAGCAGTTGGGCGCGTGTCCCCGCCGCCACTTGCGCCGCCCGCTCCGAAAGAATCAGGCGGTTGTTAAGAATATCCAGTTCGATCACGCGCAGGTGAAGGGAAATGCCAACCCGTGCGGCAAGCTCTGCCCGCCGCGCCGAGCTATCGGGCATGACCGGAAAATTGAGCAGTTGGCTGGCGGGGACAAAGCCGCGCAGGGCGTTCCACTCCACCAATAAGCCGCCTCGGTTATGCCCGATCACGGGGAGTTCAATCACGCCATCCTCAACGTACACTTTGCGGGCGATCTCCCAATCATCGGCAGTGGCGAAGGGGCGTCCCGGCGTGGATGCTTCCAGTTCGTGCCAATCGTCATGACGGCGGGTGTGGGGGAGTTCGGTTTCATCCTCTTGGAGAAGAGATGCCCAATAACTTTCATCGGGGGGCGGCGGCACATAATCGGCGTGGTCAGTGTCCCGTCCATGTGTTTGTGTGCTGCGTGTGGGGCGATTTGTCCCGTAATGTGTACTATTTGACCTGTTCATCCAAACCCTTACCGCCTTCGCTCAACCCAATCTCATCGCTACCGTTATGAAATCGGAATTATAGGGGAGGGGAAAGAGGCTTGTCAATTAACAGCCTGTAGGGTATTGCCTCCTATTGGGCGTTCATGGATTGTTAGTAGATTATGGATATTTTGTCAGAATGGGGTGTCGCCCCCCAACGCCACATTGATAGGGGTGATCAGCCTTGTGCTACCTTATCTTAGGGCAATTGTGTAGAACCTATTTCAAAATAGTCATTGAAGCTAAAATAGAAGCATGAGCAGACATGATTTAAGCGATGAACAATGGGCGGTGGTTGAACCGCTCATTCCCAAGAAAATGGGTAAACGAGGTCGTCCGCGAAACGACGACCGCCAGACGTTGAACGGCATTCTGTATGTGCTGAAAACAGGCTGTGCTTGGCGAGACCTGCCCAAGGAGTACGGCTCGGACAGCACGTGCTGGCGACGGTTGAATGAGTGGTCGCTCGACGGGACATGGGAGCGGATTTGGCGCACGTTCCTGGGCCGGCTGGATGGCGTAGGCAAGACCAAAGTCGGCAAAGGGGCGAAGGTCATGACCGTGGTCGATGGGAACGGGTTGCCCATCGGCTTGCATGTGGACAGCGCCCAACCCCATAAGCTGAAAGATGATATGAACACGTACCATTTAAGGTCTGCCTCCGAGGATATTTTTCTCCCATAATTCCCCCACCGAGTAATCTTCTAGCCACGTTTGAAAGTCAGCCTTATCCAGCCGGTTGAAGATAGATACACCGTTCTTGCGTTCGACAACGATCAACGTATTAACCGAACGGAGATTAAAGAAAGATTTTACCCCATTCCATGCATCGCCACTTAACATTAGCCATCTATCAGACTGTACGCCATGTTTTTCCTAATATTTCGCCCCGCCCTCTGTTGAAATCTTGCGTTATGATTCTGCCCATGCGCTACCGATTCGTTCTTCTTCTGTTTCTCCTCCTTGCCCTTCCCCGTCCCGCACAGGGGCAGGGCGATAATACGATCCTCTATGGGCAAACTGTCAGCGGAAAACTGGATAATGCTACGCCGCGCCTTGTCTATACCTTTCAGGGAACGGCGGGCGAGATCATTGATGCCAACCTGACGCGGGGGAGCGGCGATCTTGATCCGGTGGTGATCCTTCTCAGTGCGGCGGGCGAGGTGATCACCCATAATGATGATGGCGGCGGCGGCTTAGCCGCGGCAATCCGAGGGGCGGCGCTCCCCGCAGACGGGGCATACTTCATCGTTGTCGCCCGTTTTGGGGAAACCTTAGGGACGACAGCGGGCAATTTTTCGCTCACCCTTCAGCGCATTGGCGTGGCAAGTGATCCCGCCCTCATTTCGGGCGGAGCGCAGCCCATCGGCTTTGATCAGGCGATGGTTGAGGCGCTAGGCGACACCACCCCGCAGCGTTTGTACAGTTTTGCTGCCTTGCGCGGCGATATTATCACGATTGAGTTGAATCGGATTTCCGGCGATCTCGATCCCGTGCTTATTTTTGCCGACGCCGAAGGTCACGTGATTCTGATTAACGATGAAGACCCTCAAAGCGCTGGAACGCTTGACGCTGCTATCCGTGATTTTCGCATCGGAAAATCGGGCAATTACCTGATTGGCGTAGAGCGTTTCGGGGGGGCGGCGGGGACAACACAAGGGGCATTCGCCCTCAGCCTGACGCGGCGGGCGGATGATCAGCTTGGCTTTACGCCCGAACTTGCCGAACAGATTGAAATCGGGGAAATAAAAACGGGCGAGATCAGCGATGCGGCAGTCGCCCGTTACTACCTTCTGACAGTGGCGGCGGGCGATGTCCTCACCATTGAAGCGCGGCGCGGCGGCGGTGGGCTTGACCCAACCGTGACCCTCCTCGATATTCGTTTGCGGGTGGCGGCACAGCAAGATAGCGGAGCGCGAGGACGTTTCGCCCGTATCACAGCGTTTCGCATCCCAACATCGGGCGCCTATGTGATCGTCGTCTCGCGCTTTGGCGGGGAGGCGGGGCGCACGAACGGTGGGTACGTGTTGACGGTGAAAACGGGTGACTAAACGGCACGCCGATTCTCACTGGAATGCTACTTTATTCAAAGGAACAATAGTGTTGTGACTCGCCTTCGGTTTCTTGCCCTCGCCACAGCCATCATCCTTCTGAGTGCGGTGTTGCGTCTCGCTGATTTGGATCGTTACCCGCCCGGTCTTCATTACGATGAGGCGGCGGATATGCTCTTAGGGCGGGATACTGCCTTTTATGGCTACAACCCCTTTCCCGTCGTCACCGCCTATTCAGGGCGGGAAGCGCTCTTTTACTACCTCTCTGTCCCACTTTTGGGAATTTTCGGGACGCACGTCATGGCGACGCGCCTGACAAGCGCCTTCCTCGGTATTCTGACAGTGGCGGCGACTATCGCCCTCGGAAAGACGCTTTTTCGAGGGCAGCGGGGACGTTTCGCCCTCCCGCTTTGGGCGGGGGGCTTTTTGGCGGTGAATGGGGCGCAGGTGTGGCTGACACGGCAGGGGTTTCGCACCAGCCCGCAGCCCCTTCTCGAAGCGCTTTCCTTGTGGTGTCTCGTCGTTGGGCTGAACAAGATCATCGTCCACCCCGCCATCCCCATCAAACGTATTCCCAGTAGTCTCTTTTGGCTTGCCGCTGCTGGATTCTTCGGCGGGGCGGCGCTTTATGTCTACATGGCGGCGCGTGTCTTTCCCTTGTGGCTGCTGCTGCCTATTGGCTATGTGATCCTCATTGACAGGGAGCGGCGCGGGCGCTTGATTCGGGCGACGCTGGTTGTTTTGGGGGCGATGGGAATCGTCGCCTTGCCCATTGCCTTGTTTTACCTGAATCACGCCGATGTCCTCTTAGATCGCTTGGCGCAGCTTGCCCCCGGCGGGAAAACGGTCACGCTGATGGACAGTCTGCGCCTGCACCTAGAGATGTTTTTCCTGCGGGGTGATCCGCTCCTCCGCTACAACCTCTATCCTGGACGTCCCTGGTTTGACCCGATCAGTGGCGGGTTATTTGTGATCGGCTTCATTGCAGCGGTGATCGTCCTCCTGCGGCGGGGGCAAGGCATAGGGCAGCGTTTGGCGGCGGTATTTGTCATTCTCTGTCCGCTGCTGATCGCGCCGAGTGTGATCGCTGTCGGTGGATTGCCGCCTAGCCATATGCGCTCGGTGGGCATGGTGCCGTTGGTGTTCTTCCTTCCAGCGTGGGGGGCGGTGGCGCTGTGGGAAAGCCTCCCCCGTCTTAGGGGGGAGACAGTTCAGCGGCGTTTGGGGGCGCTTTTAGGCGGCATTCTGATCCTCGCTCTTGCCCTGAACACATGGGGGGATTACCAAGCGTGGGGGCAAAACCCACAGGTTTTCTATGATTCAAATGGCGATTACGCCCTCGCCGCCCATTGGCTGGAAAAAAATCACCGTCCGCGAGAAATCATTTACATTGCTTCGGAATATTACAACCACCCGACGATCCTCGCCGCGAATATCCCCCATCATCAAGTGCGCTGGCTTATGGCAGATCAGATGATCGTACCCCCCTCCGACGGGGGAACAACACAAGAAGCGCTCTATATCTTTCCGAAAGCTGTGGGGGTGAATTTCTTCGTGCCGCCGGTGAACATCACCCGCTTGACAGGCGTTGATGGGCAAACAGCAGTGACGATTTACTATCTTCCCAAAGGGGATATAAACTGGTTTCAAGAAGAAACTGCCCCTAGCTCCATGACCTTTGGCGGTGTTCTCCGCCGCTGGCAAGGTATAAGCATAGCTGAGGGGGAGACACCGGGGACGCTCACGCTCGCTAGTTCATGGCGCATCCTGCAAACGCCAGATCGAGACGATCTAGCGCCCGTTTTTCGGCTGGTCGATGCGGCTGATCCACAGCGGGAAATCGTCCGCGCCAACCCGTACATAGAGCAGACGCGGCGTTGGCTGCCCACCGAAACGCTGCGCCTGTCAACGCGACTCTCGCTTCCGTCGGGGTTGCCGCCGGGGGACTATCGTCTACAGGTGGCGTGGGTGGGGCGCACCGATCCCACCCATTACCTCCCAGTATTGGATGGGGAGGGGGCATTTCGCGGCATTTGGGAGGAAGGCGGCGTCTATTCCCGCCGGAAGGGGGACACCGCGCCGGAGGGGTTCACCCTTCCAGCAGCGGCGGTTCGCCTGAGCAGCGGCTTGGTCATTCTACGCCCACCAGACTATCCAGCGGAAGTTGAGCAAGGGGCTAGGTTGCCCCTCACAGTGGATTGGTACGCCGAGACTATCCCCAGCGATCTTGGTGAGGTGACGATCACTGCCACGGGGACGACAGAAGGAACGCCGCTCACCCTCTATAGGAGGGAGGGGGCGTTCCCCTTTAGAGAATGGGCGGCAAGGCAAATCGTCACGGCGCACTATGCTGTTCCCATTCCAACGGAAATGCCAGCGGGAGGGTATATGCTGACGCTGCATGTGGGAGTAGAAAACTACGATCTGGGCGGGTTAGAGGTAATCCGGGTGGAGCGCGATTTCACCCCGCCGGAAAACCCCGCCCCGGTGATCTATACCTTTGGCGGGCAAATTGATCTCGTCGCTCACACCATCCAGCGCGAGGGGGAGAGCCTCCGCCTTGATCTGATCTGGCAGGCACGGGCGATCCCTGAGCAAGATTACACCACCTTTGTCCATGTCATCAATGCCGATGGACGGCTTGATAACCAGCAAGACAAGCCGCCATCCCGCCCAACCTCGCGCTGGATTATCGGTGAATACATCCGTGACACCTACATCGTGCAGCCGGGCGCAGAAGGCTATACGATTCGCATTGGGCTGTATGTTCAGGACAACGGGCTGCGCCTCCCCGTAACGCTTGTGGATGGAACGCCCGTCGGGGATTTCGTCGCTTTTCCATCGTCGGCAGTGAAGTAGAAGGATCGACGGCGCAAATGGGCGCGTTCTCACCCCCTAATAAGGAGGGGATTCCCCTTCCCCCAAAACGGGTGTAGAGTATGACAGACACATTCAGCGCATCATCATTATATGATCTCACCTCACGCAGTTGGCTTTGTTTCCCCTGTGTTTTGGCAAAGGGGTAGCGTGAGGGGAAAGTCCCCTCAAAAATAGGATTCCTCCTTCTCCCCAAAGGGAAAAGGAGGCTAGGGGGATGAGGGGTGCGTAAGGTGAGTTGTGATCTCTTTGAACCTGCGCAGGCACAGGAGGCTTGGCAATGTTTCAGCCCTATGACACGGACAAGACCGAAAAACCAGAGGCGAAGGAAAAGCCAAAGGTGATTATGAGCAGTTCCCCGTTTGAGGATTCCCCCAAACGGAAGGCATCGCCAACCGTAGAATCACTCGATTGGCTCGGTCAACTGCGTGAAAAATATGAGCCAACCATTGAAGGGCAGCGAAGCGAACAAACTAAAAGCGCCTCGTATGGAACGGATTACAGTGGGTCCGCGGCTGACAAAGTGCCGCCGAACGCCTTTTTCCTTGTGCCGAAACAAGCCTCCTTTCCCCAAACCCGCAAACTGACCTCGAGCGGCGGGATGGCACTGGTTGTGTTCGGGTTTATTTTTATGGTCGCCTTAGGTGGGATGTGGCTTTATGATACCATCCGGGCGAACGCCCGCACCACAAATGGGGTGACAACGACAGCAACGGTGACGAGCCGCACCACCTCGCGGGGGAGTAAAGGTGGCACAACCTACTATATCCATTACCAGTTCCGTGCTGGCAATGAGCGAGACATTACGATTAAAGAAGCCGTAAATAGCTCGCTATATTCCCGTGTCTCCAACGGCTCAACGCTTCAGGTACGTTATGCGAAAGATGATCCCTATAATGCCCACCTTGTTGAGAATAGCTACACCAACGGCATGGTGATCGCCGGAATCGTTGGATTTCTTGTTGGTGTCCCGATGTTCTTCGGAGGCATTGTTACTTTTAGGCGGCATAAACGCCTCGAACGGCGGGGGATGGTGCTTGCCGGAAGGCTGACACAGATTCGCGGATCAAGCAGCAAATCTGGCTATACCGTCACCGCCAAATATACCGCCCAAACGCCGGATGGACAGACGCTGAAGGGATCATCAAGCGCAAATCGTAACGACCTTCGCAAGCAGTCGTTCCCGCCGGTGGGAACAGCCGTCGTTGTTGTTTGGGATGGAAACAAAGCACATCGAATGCTTTAAGGTGTAGCCCATACGTCACCCACCCCTATCCTCTGTGGGCGCATGGTATGCGCCCTACACCGCCGTACCCTCGTTAGCGCCTTCCCACCAGCGCCAAATCCGCCACCACTGCATCATAGGCATGACCGGACGCATAGACCTTCAGACGGATGATTTTTTCAGGGCGCTTGTTTTCGGGGAGCAGGCTGAGCAAATCACCGGAATCATAGAGATACCATGTGTCTGGGGTCAGCTTTTCATGGTCTTGCAGGCAGGTATCACAGATCAGCGGGTTGCTATCGACAGGGGGGCGTAGGGCATAAAAGCCGTGCCGCCAAAACTGCGGTTCGTTGGGGGTATTTCCCTTTGCCAAATATTCCAATTCCAGCATAACCGGACATTCCGAGCCGCGAATCCCGCAGGTGGTGACATCCTGAAGGCGTATCTTAATGGCGGCGCGAAGCGAAAGGGAAGCGTAACCGGTCACATCCAGAGGAATATCAGGGGTCAGCCCAAAGGTATAACTACAGCGGCTCTCGGCGTGATCCAAACCCTCCCCGATGCGCCGCATCCTCAACACGACGGCGTTGTTGTAAAGCGTTCGCCCAATCGCCCCTTGCGGTTCGTTTTGTTTATTTGCCTGGCTTGTACACGCCCACCCAATGGGTAGGGCGGAATTTGTCTCAATATCGCTTAAGCTACCAAAATTCGCGTTCAAGAGTTCGTCGTTGACACCCTGCGCCGCAAAGACTTGGGCATTTTCGTTCTCGCCCTGAGCAATAATGAACTGCCCGCTGCTGACAGGGCTTTCACCCCCATTCACGGCATAAAGGGCAGCGACACCCTCCCACGCGGTAAGGATCGTTCGCCCTTCAACAACCTCTAAGCGGAACTTTCCGGCTTGGCTGAACCGCGCCTCTCCCGATGGGGTGCGGATGGTCATCCGTAAGGGATGGGCAAGGTTAGGGGGTATTTCCACCGCAAAGCGTCCCGCCGCCGCCCCAAAGCTGATCTCATAGCCGCCGCTGCTCCACTCAAAGCGAGGACGCACCCCGTTGTTAAGGGTGATTGTGCTTTCTTGGAGTAGGTAGAGGGTGGCGATCACGCGCTCGGCATAATTATCTTGGATAATCACCTGTCCCTGTGTGCCGGAATCGAGAAGAAAGAGGGTGTTGGCACCGACGCGCTCAGTTCGTCCGATAACGGTACTTGTTCCATCGGGAAGGCGAATATCCACCCGCCCTCGGCTGACGGCAAGAGTCATGTCCATGTCGATTTGCGACTCGAACAAAAACCAGTGGGCGAACGCCGCCCCGCTGACCGACAAGGCGCAAAAGACGACAAAGCCCGCCAAAAGAATCACCCAAGCCACCGCTTGCGGATGGCTCAGGTGGTACGGTTTGGCGGTCTTAACGGTTGAAGTCATCGCGTCTAGGTATAACGAATCTCAAAACTGGCAAAGGAGGATTCCGTCTCATGAGGGGTGATTACGACGTTCTTCACCATCGCGTTTGCCGGACCGCGCCACAGGCGTTGGGTGAAATCCCCTAAGGCGTCGGGGCTTCCCGTCGCCGTGATTGCCACCCCCCCATCAGAAAGGTTGCTCACCCACCCGGTGAGCTTAAGGCGTGTGGCTTGTGTGCGCGTCCAAGCGCGGTAGCCCACCCCTTGGACAATTCCTTCCACCCGCACAGAGATCGTTGGCATCTAAAACACCAACCCGCTGCCCAAGCTGACATTGGCAAGGGCATCTTCGATCATCTCCATGAGCGCATCATCGTCAATGTCCTCGGCATACTCGATCATCTCATCAAGCAGGCGGCGTGCCTCCCCGCCGCCGATCTCCCCCAACGCCCAAATGGACATTTCCATCAATTGGCGATCCCCACCTTGTAGGTTGGGGGCAATCTGGCTGACGGCTTCTTCTAGTTCAAGCTCGCCGGCTGCCCGAATTGCCTCATAGCGCATGGCGGAATCACTGTTACCCAACTCGCGGACGACAACCCGCGCCCATTTTTCATCACAAGAACGCCCCATCGCATAGACCGCGCTGGTCTGGAGCGGTAAATCTCCTGAGTCATAGGCGTCACGGATGAGGGCATCGACTTCCTCTCGGCTGGAGTTGGCAACCGCCTCCAACGCCCGACGGCGCACCTCTGTATCAACGCTCTTGTTTTTGTACAGCCGCAGGGCAAGGTTTTCTGCTTGACGAGAGAGCATCTTACTGAACGTTCCTAACTCGCCAGCGAGGATAAATCGTCCCAACGCACTAAGTGCCGCCGCCCGTACACGCACGGAAAGATCAACCGAGGCAATGGGCAGCAGGGCGTGAAAGGTGAGCGCTGATTCATCTTGGGCGCTTGCCTCGATTGCCGCATAACGGACGTTCTCGTTTAAGTCCGTCATGGCAAGGCGGTTAATCACGCCAAAATCGGTATCAAAATCCGATTCGCTGATGTCGGCAATATGGCGCATCAGCTTTTGACGGCGCTCAAGGGGTATCTCCCCCCACGCCGTTAGAAGTGCCTCACGTTCCTTGTCCTCAAGGTTAGAGAGGCGGCGGACAAGACTCTTCGTCAGGGTTATTTCCGAATCCTTCAAGGTACGGATCACATCGTCAAAGTGAAGCACACCGCGCTCTCTATTCCCTCATCTCTAGCGAATGATTTGTCCAATAGGGTTAACAATATCGTTGATAATCAAGAGGACGAACAACGCCAAGATGATCATCAACCCAACAAAGTGAATCATCCCTTCCCGTTCGGGGTTCATCGGCTTCCGGCGCAAAAGTTCGATGATGACAAAGAGAATTCGTCCACCATCAAAGCCCGGGATGGGCAGCAGATTCGTGAAGCCTAGCGCGATGCTGATCAGGGCGGCAAAGTTCAAAATCCAGTGTGGACGCCGTTCTTCTATGGAGGCTTGCAGCGCCTGAGAGCCGATCTGGGAAATACCGACGATGCTGACCGGACGTGCCTCTTGGATTGTCCGCAGCCCGCGTACCAATTCAACAGGGAAAGTGATCAGTTGATTGAGGATCGCCCCTGTTCGCGTAATGCCGTAATTGACAGCATCGCCAAAGCCCAAGCGGGTGATCCCGCCATTTGTGCTGTCTAACACTGCCAGCCCAAAGTTTTGATTGTATTCCAGTGCCTTTTCGGAGAGGAAAATCCCTACACGCCCTTGATTTTCAGGGGGGGTCTCGCGCGGGGTGACCTCAACCACCTTTTCCTCGCCCTTACGGACAATCGTGATCGGCGTCAGCTTGCCCGCATTTTCTTCGACCAGTTTTTGAAGTGTTTCGTTCGTTGAAACAGGCGTCCCGTTCACAGCAAGGATAATATCACCTTGTTCAAAGACGCCAGCGGCGGGGGAATCTTTCGCTGTGCCAGTGACAATGGGGTTTTGTCGAGGGCGCACCGCGTCTGTCGGTTGGATGGTCAGGTCGCGCCGTTCGCCGTTGCGTTCAATGGTGACGGTGACGGGCTTTCCCGCGCTCTCGTTCAGTGCTGCTGTGACAGCGTTAGCGTCCGTGACCAGCGTCCCATTCACGGCGACCACCAAATCCCCAAAAACGAAGCCGGATGTTCCCGCCGGAGAGGTGATGCTTGCCCCAGCAACGATAGGGGCGGGGGAGGGGATACCAATCAGCGCGGCGACGACCAAAATGACGAAGCCAGCGATGAAGTTCATCGTAGACCCCGCCGCTAAAAAGAGCATCCGCGACCACGGACCGACATCCATAACGCCCTTGATCGGCTGCTTCGACTTTTTGGCAACTTCTGCCAACTCTGCTTGGTAGATTGTGTAGGCTGCCTTTTCCGCCTCGGTTGCCTCGGCGCTCAGGGGGCGAACGAAATCCTCCCCAAGCGGGCGGACAAAGCCGCCGATGGGCAGCCAGTTCAGGCTGTAGATTGTCCCATTTCGTTCAAAGAGTTTCACGGCGCGGGGGGGAAAGCCAATCCCAAACTCCAACACGGTGACGCCCACAATCCGGCAGGCAATGAAATGCCCCCATTCGTGAATGATGATCAGGGGACCAAGCACAATGAGGAAGGCGATAACCGAGAGAATAAACGAATCCATAGGTTTTGTGTTCCGCGTTTAGGCGCATCAAAACAAGGCACTTGGCGCTTTGCTTTGGTGGTCAAGGATGGTAATTCAAGGACAGTGACGCCAATTATACTGTATAGAGAAAGCGCGTGGCAATGAAGATTGGCTGAGAGCCGATTGTTACCATCTCACTACACCGATAGGCGAGGGTAGTGGCGAGGACACTGGGATAATCCCTATAATCCCACCACTTCAATGGGTTCGGCGCTAGTAGTCCATCAGGAAGATAACCATAGAAAGAGATAGTCCTCATCCCCCTGCCCCCTTCTCCCTCCGGGAGAAGGGGGGAACTGAGGTCTTTGAGGGGGCTTCCCCCTCACCCTCTTGCCCGCAGCATTTCTCCCCTTTCCCTGTGTACGGGGAAAGGGGACTGCTGCGCAGTAATCGGGGGATAGGGGTTCTTTAGAAATTTTCCTGACGAACTACTAGTTATCCTTGATTCGCAGTTGAATCGAAGCGTGCCGAGATGTACAATGCTCCTTTGCCAGTGACTTGTTTACCTGTTGGCTAAGGCTGAGGGCGAGACAACCCAAACACACGCCCACGAAGCACCTATGCCCTGTTTTTCAGGATGAACCCTTGAATCTCTCTCTTGTTCTTCGCCGTGTCAGGCGTTTGCCTCGTCAGCTTGCGGCGCTCACGCTGGCGGTCTGCCTCGTCACTGGGTTTTTCGCCCTTGCCCCGCTCTACGTGCGGGTGATGGTACAGGCGGGCTTGCTCCATGAGTTTGAGTCCTTCCCCGTAGCAGACCGCGCTCTCACCTTGATCAGCCCGACGCCCTACGCCCCCGCTGCGTGGGACACGCTCAATGCGTCTATTGCTGATTTAAACGACGGTCTGATCCGCGTCAGCCGCTCTGGGTCACCCTTTGGCGGTTTTGCCCTCAACTATGGTGAACCAACAACAGAACTCAGCGGACGTTCGGAATTTCGCCACTACGCCTTTGCTTTTTCCGATATGGCGACGCGCTTTCGGCTGCTCGATGGGCGCTTTCCCCAACGGCTTGCCCCGCCCGACGACCCCGCCCGCCAAGCGCTGACGTCCGAAGATCAGATCGCCAAAGGGGTGGGCATTTACTCCCTCGGTGAGGTGGAGGCAGTGATCACCCCGCTGGTTGCCGAACGGTCTCGCTACGAGATCGGGACGCGCTTCGTCATTGGCGAGCGCCCGGGCGATCATGTGGTCGTCCATGTCGTCGGCATTGTCGAAGCCGTCGATCTAACCGACCCCCTGTGGGATTCCAACCGCGCCGCCCTTGAAGGGGAGATCATCGAGACGGGGCTGACCACCCGTGCTTACAATATGGCGTTCATCGTTACCGAGGGCGCGTATACAGACTGGGTGGCGCGGGCAACCCGCACAAACAACCGCGACAACAACAGCTTTTTGTGGCGCGTCGCCCTGAATGTGAACGCTATCAATGCTGATAACATTGCCGACACCCAAGAAAACCTTCGGAATGTGATTGCCAAGATCGGCGCAGAGTACCCAGGGTTGCTCAGCTTTGCCCCGATTTTGAAGCTGCTTGATGCCTATCGAGAGTCGGTCAGCCGCGCCGAACTGCCCGTCATTTTGCTGGCGGGTGCCGTTCTGGTCATGATGCTGTACCATCTGGTGGCAACGGTCAGCTTGTTTTTGGAACAGCAGCGCGAAGAATGGGCGTCGCTCAGCAGCCGAGGGGCGGGCGTGGGGCAGTTGATGTCCCTTCAGGGCTTGACGATGGCGATTTTATGTCTGATCGGGTTCATCCTCGGACCGTTGGTCGCCCTTCTCATTTTACAATTCTTGCTGGTTGCCAGCCCCCTTTTCGCGGCGACGGGTGGTGTCGCCCCCATCAGTGGGATTCCCCGTTCGGCAGTGATCCTCAGCGGGATTGCTGCCGTCGCCTCACTGGTTATGCTCACCTTGCCGGCGCTTTCGGCGGCACGACGCAGTTTGGCAGAGTTCAAGCAGATTGCCGCCCGCCCGCCGGATCGCCCCCTGTGGGCGCGGTATGGGCTGGACATCATCTTTATCCTCGTTGGACTCGGCTTCATCGCCCGCTTGTTGTTCTTCATTGAGGGCGATTTAGGGGGGACGCTCGCCCTTCTTTTCAGCAATCCGGGCGCGTTGATTCGCCTTCTCCTCGACAGCGCAACGCGAACGGGCGGCTTGGGCGACCCCTTCAACCTCGTTGGACCCGCTTTATTTCTCACAGGGATAGCCCTGCTGTGGTTGCGGCTGTTCCCGCTGGTGGTGCGCCTTGTGGGAGCGCCCTTCCGGCGGAGCAATGGGCTGACCTCGCCTCTTTCAGTCTGGACGGTAGAGCGCGATCCTGGGCATTACGGACAGCTTGTGCTGCTGCTGATTGGGACACTGGCGCTTGGCACAGCGGCATTGGCGCTGAACGCCACCCGTGACGGGGGAACATGGGCGCAAGCACGGCAGGATACCGGCGGGACGGTGCGCATCGACCTCGACCTTGCCAATGGCGGGCGGATGGATGCGGCAAATTGGGCGGCGCTTCCCGACGTGCGGGCGGCGACGACACTCACCCGCTATAACTCGGCGCCGCTTGGCGGCGAGGAGCAGTTTTCCTTCGTCGGGATCACGCCCGCCCAGATCGCGGACATCTTTCCCGAATATGCCTCTATACTCCACCCCCTAACAACCGTGATTCCGACCACCTTTCAAGAGTTTGATCGCCAGTTGGGAAAGAGTGTTTCTAAGACGATTTACCCCGCTATCCTCTCTGAAAAAATGGCGATGGAGGCAGGACGGCAGTTCCGTGATGATCGCCTTCCCCTGATGATGGGGAGTTTCGGCAGTGTCGGTGTGCTGCTGCCCGATAACACACGCCATACGGTGATCTATCTGGTCGTCGGCATCGTGCGCGATTTCCCCACGTTGGGGGCGAACGACCAATTTTTGATCATGAACGAGGGTTACCTGATGCAGGCGTTCAATGCCAATATCAGTGTGCCGCTGGCATACCGCGCCGTGCCAAACCAAATCTGGCTGGATTTGACCACACGAGTGTCCACCCCCGCCCTAGTAAACGCCCTCAATACCCTTAAGGGGGTCAAGGTCACCTGGGCATCGGATCGTTATGAGGCGCTGCTGA
Source organism: Anaerolineales bacterium (assembly GCA_015075625.1). Lineage (NCBI taxonomy): Bacteria > Bacillati > Chloroflexota > Anaerolineae > Anaerolineales > Anaerolineales bacterium. The sequence continues at coordinate 359,809 of JABTTZ010000003.1, forward strand.
GAGAACCCCTTCCGGCGGCGGCGGCGGGGATGCTTTTTGCTGGTTTTTGGGTATCGTTAGCGCTCAGTCTGCTTGATTTTGGCTTTTATTTGGCGGTGACGGCACGGCGGCGTTCGTTGGGCTTTGCCGTGCTGCGGGCGCTTGGCTGGAATGCAAACCGCATTTGGGCGCAGTTAATTACCGAACATACCGTTCTTGTCCTTCCGGCGTTGATCGTGGGCATCCTTTTGGGAGGGGCATTGGCGTATGTCATTGTGCCATTCTTGCGGCTTGTGGGCGGGGCAACGTTGGTTCTCCCCCTACCGGCGCTGCTGATGCTCATGGTGGTGATGATCCTCAGCTTTGCTGTGCTTACCTTTGGTGCGGCGTGGTGGCTGCGTCGCTTAAATATCAATCAAGTGTTGCGATTGGGTGAAGAATAAATGGCTCAAGACTCACAAGGCGCACCCTTTATTGAGTGCGAAAATTTGGTGAAAATTTATAAGGTTGCCGATCTCGAAGTCGTCGCTTTGCAGGGCATTGATCTGCGCATTGGTCAGGGCGAAATGATGGCGCTGGTTGGTCCGAGTGGGTCGGGAAAGTCCACCCTCATGAACATCCTCGGCGGGCTAGATAAGCCTACCGCAGGGCGTGTCCATGTGGGCGAACACAACCTGCTTGATCTCAAGCGTGTGGAGCAAGTCCTCTATCGCCGTCGGGAGGTGGGCTTCGTCTGGCAGCAAACGGCGCGAAACCTTCTCCCTTACCTGACGGCGCTGGAAAATGTTGAACTCCCCATGGCGCTTGACGGTGTGAGGGTGAAGGTGCGCCGCGCCCGCGCCCGCGATCTCTTGGAGCGCGTCGGCTTGGGACACCGCCTTACCCACCGCCCAGATCGGCTTTCCGGTGGCGAACAGCAGCGCGTTTCGATTGCGGTGGCAATGGCAAACCACCCCCGCCTGTTGCTTGCCGATGAACCAACCGGCGAGGTCGATAGCGAAGCGGCTGACCAGATTTTTAAGGCGCTGCGCGATTTCAACCGCGAGGAGAACGTGACGATCATCATTGTCACCCACGATATGCACGTCTCGGCGCGGGTGGATCGCGTTGTGGGGATGCGCGATGGACGGACAAGTATCGAAATTCTGCGGGATCGGGATGGCTCTGGGGCAACCACCCGCGAACAAGAATACGCCATTGTGGATCGTGCTGGACGGCTGCAACTGCCGCAAAGTTATATGGAAACCCTCGGTCTGGCGGAGCGGGCAAAGGTACAGCTTCGGGAAGATCACATTGGCGTTTACCCCGATGATCAAGAGAGGCTGAATTGATGACAACTGCCACCCGTTCCCAAAGCGACTCCCACCCATACAGCGATCCTTCTGCTCAGGAAAGCGCAGCGAATCCCGTCATTGAGGTTCAAAACCTCTCCCATATCTATCACCTGCAAGGGGAAGATGTTCACGCCGTGAATCAGGTGAATTTGGCGATTTACCCGGGACGTATGACCGCCATTGTGGGGCGTTCGGGAAGCGGCAAGACAACCCTGCTGAACCTGATTGCCGGCTTGGATACCCCCACCCAAGGGGATGTGGTGATCCTCGGCAAGCGCCTGCGCGATTTGGATGAAAATGCCCGCCTTACACTCCGCCGCGAAACGCTTGGCTTTGTCTTTCAAAGTTTCGGGCTGCTGCCCCTGCTGACGGCGGCGGAAAATATTGGCGTACCGCTGCGGATGCGCAATGCCCCCCGCAAAGAACGCGAGACAGCCATCGCAGAGGCGCTCGAATGGGTGGGGTTAACCCGCCGCAGTCACCATCGCCCCTATGAATTAAGTGGTGGGGAACAGCAGCGCGTTGCCATTGCCCGCTGCCTTGCCGCCAAGCCGCAGATTGTCCTTGCCGACGAACCTACCGGTCAGTTGGATAGTGCCACAGGACGGCGTATCCTTGATCTGCTGCGGCGGCTGGTGGTAGAGCGCGGCGTGACAATGGTCATTGTCAGCCATGATCCGCTGGTCATGGCAGAAGCCGATATTGTCCACGAACTGCGCGATGGGCGCTTGATTGAGACACGCTATAAGGGGCGTTAGCGAACGCTGATTGGGAGTTCGCCTCGCCCATCCACCAGCGCGTAAAGCGCCCGTGCCGCAAAAGTGGATAGTTCGATGCGTTCTCGCTCTAACGATGTGCCGCGTTCGCCAAAACGGTTGTGCCAATACGCCCCGCTAACCGGGATGGATAGGCTGCCTGCACCCTCAACAATCATCAATGATGGGCGAAAATACGATATACCGCTCACCACTCCACTGGGTGCAACGACGCGCAGAATCCCCTCTAAGGGGGCGCTCAGCCAGCTATAGGTTGCCGCCTCACCGATCTTCCGTCCCCCATCGTAGAGGGTCAGCCGCGCCTGCGCTCTGTCGATGATCGCGGCGGGCTGGGCAAGGGCAGTCCCCGCCAACGGGTAAGGGGCGAGATGCGCAGCGGGCAGCCAACCATACCCCGCCGGACTGCCCGCCACAAGCGAAACCGAATACCACCGCATCCCGTAATCATCGATCAGCGTCTCATGGACGATGACAACCATCCCAAAATAAAGCCGCTCTAAGATCGGTGCGGCGGTGGCGCAGTATTGACGAATGGCGCTGAACGGCGCGATCACCTCCCCATATGTCCCTTCGGTGAGCGCTGGTGGGGGTGTGTAGGGAAGGATAAGCTGGAGGCGATCCCTCTGGACATAGCCCACTGGCAGCCGATACCATGCACCGTCCTCTGACAAGGCGCTGATGGCGTGTACGCTGTCCGCCGGAAGTGTTTCGGTCAGGGGGGCTGTGGTGGATGGTGCGGCGTGGGCAGTGTGTGTGGCAAAGGCACGCCCGAAAAGGGGTGTATCGGTGGGGAGTCCGAGCGTCCCCCGAAGGATGGCGGCGTTGGGATGGGCGGGGGCTGGTTCGGCGGTGATCTGGAAGGGTGGCATGGCAATGGCGGCTGCCGCTATGCCAGATCGTTTTAGAAATGTCCGACGCGATAGGCGGTTGAACACCATACCCTGATCCTCCGTCTAGAACGCAACGCTAGGATCATTGTATCCCAACTTGAACGCTATACTCCGTTTGTCTTGGGCAGCGTTCTCCCTACGCTAGAGACTAGTCGTCTGTCAGGAAGGCAACTATAGAATCGGCTACCCCTCATCCCCCTCGCCCGCAGAATTTCTCCCTTTCCCCGTAAACAGGGAAAGGGGGCAGGGGGGATAGGGGTTCTTTTAGAAATCTTCCTGATGGACTTATAGGTAGATTACGCCATCATCAGCACTGGCTCAATCCGCGCTATCGCCCAGTCAATTTCGTCATGGGTGATCACCAACGGCGGGGCAAAGCGGATCGTGTTCACATGGGTTTCCTTCGCCAAGATGCCCCGATCCCGCAGCGCCTCGCAGAACCGCCGTGCGCCGTTTGCCTCTGCCCTTAATTCAACCCCAATAAGCAAACCACGTCCACGCACTTCTTTGATGTGCGGACTCTGGATTGCCCGCAGCCGTTCCTGAAAGTACGCGCCCATCGTCGCCGCGTTTTCAGCAAGATTTTCGTCTATCAAGACGCGCAGCGCTGCCCGTGCCACCGCCGCCGCCATTGGGTTTCCGCCGAAGGTGCTGCCATGATCGCCCGGGTTGAAAACAAGCATCACCTCATCATCCGCCAGCACTGCCGAGACGGGGTAAAACCCACCAGAGAGTGCCTTGCCGAGGATCACCACATCGGCGCGGACATCTTCATAATTCTGTACAAGCCAACGTCCGGTGCGGCATAACCCTGTCTGAATTTCGTCGTTGATCCACAACACGCGGTGCTGCTTGCAAATCTCCGCCACGCGCCGCAAGTAGCCCTCCGGCGGGACAATCACGCCATTTTCGCCCTGAATCGGCTCCATCAGAAAGCCGACAGTGTTCGGGGTAATGGCGGCGGCAAGGGCATTGGCATCCCCGTATGGAATTGCCTTAAAACCGGGGGTAAAGGGGGCGAACCCATCACGATATTGTGGTTCGCTGCTGAAGCTGATGATCGTCGTCGTCCGCCCGTGAAAATTCCCATCGCAGACGATGATTTCCGCCATGCCATCCGGCACGCCCTTCACTTTGTAGCCCCATTTTCGCGCCATTTTAATGGCGGTTTCCACCGCCTCTGCGCCGCTGTTCATGGGAAGCGCCCGCTGGTAGCCAAGCGTATCGCAAAGTTCTTTGTAAAAAGGTCCTAATTGATCGTTGCGGAATGCCCGCGCCGTAAGCGTCACCCGCCCCGCCTGATCGATTAACGCCTGCCGAATTTTTGGGTGGGCATGTCCCTGATTCACCGCAGAATAGGCGCTGAGGCAGTCAAGGTAGCGGTTGCCCTCGACATCGGTCACCCAGACGCCCGCCCCCTCGTGAATAACCACGTCCAGCGGGTGATAGTTATGCGCCCCATAGCGTTCTTCTAAAGTAATGTAGTGTTCGGCGCGTTCTACCGTCGTCTCGCCCTGTTCGCGGTGCTTGTTCATGCCTTAACCTCCAAGATTATATATAATCTTATAGTACACGAGTTTTTACTGAATGGAAAGAGGCATCCCATGAAAATTTACACACGGACGGGCGATGAGGGCGAGACGAGTCTGTTTGCGGGGGGGCGCGTGCGCAAAGACCACCTGCGCGTAGAGACGTATGGCACGGTAGATGAACTGAATTCCCTGCTTGGCTTGGCGCGAGCGCAGCACCTCCCCTCGGCGGCTGATGGATGGGTGGAGACGATCCAAAATGATCTCTTTACCTTAGGGGCAGATCTGGCAACACCACTGGAGAGCAATCCGGCGTGGTTGGTACGGATGACCGCCGCCCCAATCACCGCCCTAGAGGAAGGGATCGACAAAATGGACGCTGATCTTGCGCCGCTGAAAGCATTCATTTTGCCCGGAGGGACTCTGGCGGCGGCGGCGATCCATGTGGCGCGGACGGTCTGCCGCCGTGCCGAGCGGCTGTGTGTTGCCTTAGCCGCAGAGGGCGGCACGAATCCAGAGGCACTCCGTTACCTAAACCGTTTGTCCGATTATCTGTTCACCCTTGCCCGTTGGGTGAACCTTCAGGCGGGTGAGGCGGAAACAAAATGGGCAGTGCGGGGGTGATCCCCCCTTCCCTCACAGCGAACTAACCCCGAAAAGGGGATTTTGGGCTACAATGCGAAGTTAACGACAAACAAGACGCTAACGACGCGGGGTAGACTGCTTTATGGAGCGCGTGGATACGATTTTGTCAGGTGGCTACGTCCTGACGATGAACGAGGGCTACGATTCCTATACAAACGGCGCGGTAGCTATCCGCGATGGCGTCATTGTGGCGGTGGGTCCGGCGGAGGAAATCCAACGCCACTACACCGCCGCTGATCTCGTCTTGTGTGAGGATCAAGTGATTATGCCTGGGTTGGTGAACAGCCACACCCATGCGGCAATGACCCTTCTACGTGGGTTGGCGGACGACCTACGCTTGGATGTGTGGCTCATGGGCTACATGATGCCCACCGAGGCGCATTTTGTGACGCCCGAATTTTGCCGCTTGGGGACGCTCCTCGCCTGTGCAGAGATGATCCGTTCGGGAATCACGATGTTCGCTGACATGTACTATTTCGAGTCGCATGTTGCCGCCGCCACCGCCGAGGCGGGCTTGCGCGGCGTCTTAGGGCAGAGCGTCTTAAAATTCCCCACCCCCGATGCCCCCAGTTACGAGGATGGCATTGCCGCTACACGGCGTTTTATTGAGGAATGGAAGGGACACCCTCTCATTGTGCCGGCAATTGCCCCCCACGCTCCCTACACCTGCACGGATGATATTCTCCTCGCCTGTGCGGAGGTCGCTCGCGATTATGATGTGCCGCTGCTGATCCACATTTCGGAAACCAAATTAGAGGTAGAGGACAGCCGTGAGGAATTTGGGATGCCCGTCGTCCCCCGCGTGAAGAAACTGGGGTTGGTCGATGTGAAAATGCTGGCGGCACACTGTGTCCATATCGACAGTGGCGAAATCCGCACACTGGCGAAACACAATGTAGGCGTCGCCCACTGCCCAACAAGCAATCTGAAACTTGCCAGCGGGATTGCCCCCGTTGTGGAGATGCTAGAACGGGCGATGAATGTGGGCATTGGGACGGACGGACCCGCCAGCAACAACGACCTTGATATGTTTGAGGAAGTGCGTCTTGCGGCGATCTTGGCGAAAGGGGCAACCCTGAACCCCGTTGTAGTTCCGGCAAAGCAAGCCTTGGCGATGGCAACCCGTTTGGGGGCGCAGGCAATGCACATGGGCGATATGACCGGCAGTTTGGAGGTGGGCAAGCGGGCGGATGTGATCACCGTGCGGCGGGCGACACTCCATAACACGCCGACCTTCTCCCGCGATCCTGATGCCGTCTACAGCCAGATTGTCTATGCCGGAAAAAGCACCGATGTTCAGCATGTGATGGTCAACGGCAAATGGCTGATGCAGGATCAGCGCGTGCTGACGGTGGATGAAGCGGCAGTGATGCGTGAGGCAAGAGATTTGGCGTTGCAAATCGATGCCTTCCTCGTCGCCCGCGAGGGGAATGTCCTGAATAAACTGATTGCCATTGGCGGCGTAGAGCAAACGGAAAGTTTTGAGATTCAAGTGAAGGCACACCTTCCCGAAGCAGAAGATGCCGAGGCGCTTTTTGCCGCCCTCTTTGAGGAAACAACCGTACAAATTGTCCGGCAGACGCACTACCGGCAGTATGACACCTATTTCATGTTTCTTGACGCCACACAGGGGCGTGTGCGCTACCGCGAGGATGATGCGCTGGATAAGGATGGGAACGTGGAGAGCGTCCGTACACGGCTGACCTACACAACACCGAGCAAAGAAGTGGAGTTTGAGCAAGATGTCTTGTTGAGCCGCTCCCGATTCATTGCGGCAGCGAACCGCCCCCTGCGCTTTTACCGCGAATATTTCCGCCCCAACGAAGAACGTGCTATCCAAAAAGAGCGCCGCCGCTGGCATATTCTCTATAAGGGCGTCTTATTCTATGTGAACGCCGATAAAATGATCGCCCCAGAGATGGCAGGGTTGTTCGTTGAGATCAAGAGCCAAACATGGTCGCGCAGTGACGCTGATTACAAAGCAAAACTGATCAGCGAATTACTTGCCATGTTGAACCTAACCCCCGAAAAACGGATTCGTAAAGAGTATGTTGAGTTGGCGCTGATTTAACCTGCCCTAGCCAAAGCTGTCCTTCAGAGAGGAACGCAACGCCATGTCGGGACTGCCAGAAAACCCAATTTTGATCATCAGCAGCGGGGGCAACGCGGGTCAGCGCTGCGCGATCAAAACACAGACTTTCCTCATCGGACGTGATCCATCCTGTGAGCTTTCGCTGAACGAGCGAGAAATTTCGCGTCACCACGCGAAAATCACCCAAGAAGGAGAGCGTTTCATCCTCCATGATTTGGAGAGTAAGAATGGGACATGGGTGAATGGCGAGCAGCTGCAAGGGCAGCGCGACCTTGAAGATGGCGATGAGATTGTGCTAGGGAAGGTGGTGCGCATCACCTTCACCGAGTCGGAATCCACCGCCCCCTACAACCCTGAAAATGCCCCCTTTGACGGGAAACTCCGGCTAGAACGGGAATCGCGGCGGGTATTCGTGGATGAACGGGAAGTAAATCCCCCCTTGAGTCTGCCGCAGTACCGGTTGTTGGAACTGCTCTTTGATGCGCGGGGTGCAATCTGCACGCGGGATCAGGTGGTGCGGGCGGTGTGGCCCGATGCAATCAGTGAGGGGGTCAGCGAGCAGGCGATTGATGCGCTGGTGCGGCGGCTGCGGGATCGAATTCGGGAGTTAGATTCCTCGCATGAGTACATCGTCACCGCACGGGGGCATGGCTTTCGGCTGGACAACGAGGGGTGAGAAGGGCTGGTCAGGGGTGGTAACGAATGGGAAAGGAATCAGATTGGGATGACACTTCAAGAGGTTCTGCAAGAGGCAAAAAACCTTTCCATCAAAGATCGTCAGGAACTCATTAAACTTCTGGTCGATACTCTGATAATGGAGAACATAACACCTCCCTCATTAGAAACTTTCCTTAACCCTGATGTGGCACACGAGGTATGGTCTCCTTACGACTCATTTAAGGCTGCCCAACAATTGCAAGACATGCTAGATGCGTACCGCCGTGAACCTGCCCAATCGTGAACAGTATCCGTACCGTGAAGCACATGATTCACAGGGTCAGTCGCTGTTTCGCCCGCTGATCCCGATCAGGCTGCAAAATGGAGAGAAGTCAGCTACAGCACTTGGACTGCTGGATACTGGTGCGACCATCAATGTACTTCCATTTAACATTGGGCTTGAACTGGGTTTCTTGTGGGTAGAACAATCCCATTCCATTGAGCTAACAGGCAATTTGGGGCAGTATGAGGCACGCGGCGTTCTCGTCGTTGGGAACATTGGGTAATTCTTGCCAGTGCCACTCGTGTTTGCGTGGACACATGTAAAAAACATCCCGCTTATTTTAGGGCAGGTGAATTTCTTTGCCGAGTCCGATGTGTGTTTTTTCTCGGCACAAAAGATATTCGAGATCGGGACAAAACAGATTGGCTAGATGGTGTAAGGAATACGTTTTCCAACGAGAGTCCATACCTTCAGCGTACAATTAGGATGAGCGGAGGGCAGTACACTCTCACCGTTCTGAGGGTGGCTTCGCACACGCATCAGAGCAAGGGTAAGGAAGACTAAGGATGCCGGCTGAAATAATCTTACTTCTCCTTGGTACAGTGCTAACTGCGCTGGGCTGGGGGGCAAAAACGCCCTATGAGCGATTTACGACCCGTCCTCGCATACTGGCACGCCTGTTTTTCCGGCGAGGAACACAAGATGGAATAAGTAGAATCCCATTAATCATTTTTGATGTGATCAATTATGGGGAAAAGCCTGTTGTCATTGTGGAACTCCAAGTCCTCATCGCCAAGACGTTTTTATTCGCAGAGGCTTAATCGGAATCCCCATTCGCAAAGAGTCAATTGGTATGGGTGATCTTCGGGGAAACAGCCATTTGCCCTACAACCTGCACCCAGGTGAAACACTGTCCTTTCAGTGTGATATGGAACGTTTTGGGCGTGTATTGATCGACAGTAATGCACCTCAAAATGGACGATTTCAATCCGTTTTTTTGACGCGGCTCGGAAGAAGTACCGTTCGAGATGGTCGATGTACACTCTTGGCGAGATCGTAAGCCCTGAAATTAAGAGAGATATCGTTTGAGAGGGACAATGAACCAGACTCATTGACCTCTTCTGTTGGCTAGTTAAGGGAGGAGTGGAGGCGATAAGGGTCACTATAAGTCTATATTTCGTGCCTCAATCGCCATCCATGTGTCTTGATCCGATCTAAAGGACGAACAGATGCGCTATAATGTGCATACAATCTCGGTAAGTAATAGGGCTGCTTGGTGTGAAATTACGATCAGGAAATTCAGGGTTTGACGTTTCTGCACCAATTGACCAGATTTTGAAGGGTGATTGCCGAGAAATACTTGATCAACTTCCCGAAAAATCTGTTGATTTGATATTTGCTGACCCTCCGTACAACTTACAACTGCAAAACGCGCTATTGCGACCTAATTTAACCGAAGTGGATGCGGTTGATGACGAGTGGGATCAATTCGGTGATTTTGCGACCTATGATCAGTTTGCCCGCGAGTGGTTGACTGGCTGTCGTCGCATCCTTAAGGATACAGGAACGCTTTGGGTCATCGGTTCCTATCACAACATCTATCGCGTTGGGAGCATCTTGCAAGATTTGGGCTATTGGTTTCTTAATGATGTTGTTTGGGTTAAGACCAATCCTATGCCCAATTTCCGTGGTGTGCGCTTTACAAATGCGCATGAGACTCTATTATGGTGCAAGAAATCAAAGGATCAAAAGCGCTACACGTTCAATTACCACGCAATGAAAATGGCAAATGATGAGAAACAAATGCGCAGTGATTGGGAACTTGCACTTTGTACAGGTAGTGAGCGTCTCACAGTAAATGGGGAGAAATTACACACAACCCAAAAACCCGAATCCTTGCTCTACCGTGTTCTACTATCAAGTTCTAATCCAGGTGATGTTGTGCTTGATCCGTTCTTCGGTACAGGCACCACCGGCGCAGTTGCCAAGAAACTGGGTAGACATTTTATAGGTATTGAGCGCGAAGAGAAATATATCCGAGGTGCTCAAACTAGAATAGATTCTATACCTGCACCTTTGATGGTTGACGACGAAGTATTTGGAAAGTTCGAAACGAAACGCTCAGCACCACGCCTTGCATTTTCAACGCTGTTAGAAAATGGATTGCTCGTTCCAGGTCAGACATTGTATTTCAATCGCCACCCGGATAAGACTGCCACAGTATTGGCAGATGGGTCTCTACGGTCACTGAATGGGGAACGTGGATCTATCCACAAAATTGGTGTGCTCGTTGGTGCTTTGTCTGCGTGCAATGGCTGGGAACACTGGTATTATGAATCAGAACAGGGCGAGCTTCAAGTGGTCGATGTCTTGAGAGAACAAATTAGGAAAGCACAACGGGCGAATGGAACAAAATAGTATCATACGTCTTATGTGAAATTAAAAAGCATGAACAGATGACCATTGAAAAGTCTGGACATGAATGCCATAGCGAAGGCGCAACAAGTATTTGAGCAAGTGAGCAGTGACTTTGGCAATCAGGCGGGTGGTCAAGCCCAGCACCGTCTTCGCCAACAGACGCTCCAAGTTGCGTCCCGTATTCTGAAGTTCGTGAAATACCCCTTCAATCCGCTCACGCACACGGTTGAGCAACTGCTCAAAGCCGTCAGGATGTTGGATTTTCTGGTTCTTGCGCTTGGGGGTCAGCAAAGTGTTGCCCGTTCGCTGCTGAATTTGGGCTTGCCACTCGCCCCCGACAAACCCTTTATCGCCCAAGATTTCAGCGTTGGACACTTCATCAAGGATCGTTTCAGCCGCTTGTCTTTCCTCGGTGTTGGCGGACACCAGATCGTAGACGACAGGAATACCGTCCAGCGTCGCAATCAACACCAGTGTGTAGCCGAAATAGTGCAAGTTGCGACTGGCGCAATACCCGTAATCTGCACTGCCTCGAAAGTCGCTGCGGGCTTTGCTCCGTTTGTAAGCCAACACCGGCACGGGCTTGGTATCAATCAAGTATTTGTCGGCTTGTCCCACGCCCAATTCCATCAACCACTCCCGACGCAACGCTTCCACCAAATGCCGCAGTCCCCGTGCCCGTCGATTAAACTGACTTTGGTCAAGCAACTGCGGAAACAGGGGCAAGTAATTGGCACGGATGAACGCCAGATATTGCATCTCAGCAGGATAGGGGATGTAATCCTCTGCCACCATCAGCGTCATTCCCTCACTGTCACTGAAACTGGGCTTGCGTCCCACTTTCCCCTTCATCATCCTGCCTCCTCTCGCTTGATACCAATCATCAATCAGCACAAAGATGATGGTCAACAGCGTTTCAAGGTCTATACTGGTCATGGGTTGTTTTCCTTTGATGGTTTGTTTGGTAACTTCCCATCTTGGCAAACACCTCTTTTTGTCAACTACATTTCACATAGAGCGTATAATAGGTAAATCTAGCTCTTTCGGTAAAGATTGGTTTACCATCCCTACCAGCGAGCACTGCTAAATTCTAGGCAACAAGGAAAAGATCGATGTCAGAATCAAAAATCACACACGGGTTGCTTCATTCTACGATCCTACAATTTATTATTGATAAAGGGTTTGCCCCAGAAGTTGCTGAATTAGCTTCAATGCTGAACGTCACAGAACCAGAAATCATCGAGGCATTGAAGGCGTTACAGAATTATCACGGGGTTGTCCTGCACCCGAATGAGGCTCGGATATGGGTCGTACACCCGTTTTCTCTGGCTCCCACCAACTTCACGGTTCGCACAGTTGATAAAGAATATTGGGGTAACTGCGCCTGGTGTTCACTTGGAGTTGCGGCACTTCTGAACCGCGATGTCACCATTACCACCGTATTAGGCGCTGATCGACACCAAATTGATATACATATCCGGGATGGTGAACTGGTTGAAAGTAACTTTTACGTTCATTTCCCAATCCCGATGACAAAAGCCTGGGATAATGTCATCTATACTTGTAGCACAATGCTACTGTTTGAAAGTGCGTCAGATGTTGAACGATGGAGCCAACAGCATCGTATTGCACGAGGTGATGTTCAATCGATACAGAATATATGGAACTTTGCTAAGGTCTGGTATGGAAATCATCTCAATCCCCAGTGGGAAAAATGGACGAATCGGCAAGCTTTAGATATTTTTGAGCAATTTGGACTGACTCACGATATTTGGCACATCCCCGCATCGGAGACTCGCTTCTAAACCTATAAATACCTGGTCGAAACTGGGCATTTCTTCGGTATTGAAGTTGTAGGGACGCCTGTCTGCTGGAACATTAATCCCCTATTGTTTTGGAAACCATGCGTCGAAATCATCTGGTTGCGTGCCTGATCCGGTTCGATGATCTGGGCGAGATTTACAATGCACTCAATGACCTGAAAAAATCCGCCGCGAACCGCTTACGGCTTGAGATTTTTGCGGGTTCGGTATTGTGCAAGGTGGAAGAAGGCAGCGGAACGAGCTATCAAGAAGTACAGGGTGGGGCTACGCACAATCGTGATTTTGCTGTCGAAAATATGCAGCGATATTTGGCATATACTTGAAGAAAACAGTACATATTCTTTGGGACTTCCGGTCATACAATTAACCAGCAAGACCCCACATATTCACCGGATTCAGCGTACAATTGGGATGAGCGGCGGTCAGTCCACGCTCACGGCTCTGGGGTTGACTTCTCGCATGCATTAGACAACGAGGGGTGAGAAGGGCGGTTCTTTTTTCCACTTTGAGGAGAGTTCCAATGGCGGTGCCAGATTTCCAATCCTACATGACACCTTTGCTGAATCTATTGAGCGATGGTCAAGAACACAAAATAACCGATATATCAGAGGCGCTTGTACACCATTTTCAACTCACTGAGGATGACCTGAATGATCTTATCCCAAGCGGACGCAAAAGCCGCCATTATGATCGGGTAGGTTGGGCAGCCACCTATATGAAACAAGCTGGGCTGCTCTCATCTCCAAGCCGTGCGTGGTATAAGATTACCGAACGTGGCTTGGGGTTGGTGCAATCGGGTACAAACATTAATAACGATGTACTGGATCAGTTTCCTGAGTTTGTGAATTTTAAAACGCGCTCCAGAGTGAGTAACTCGTATCAAAAAGCAAACGTTGTGCATTCAACAAACCTATCTCATGTATCCCTCTCGCCCGATGAAACGCTTGAATTAGTTTCTCAAGAACTTCGCAATGCGCTGGCTATTGACCTGCTAGAAAGGTTGAATCAGGGTTCTCCCCAATTTTTCGAGCAAGTCGTTATCGATCTGCTCTTAGCGATGGGATACGGCGGATCGCACCGTGATGCAGCAAGGCGAGTTGGTCAGTCTGGCGATGGCGGGATCGACGGCATTATTAACGAGGATCGATTGGGGTTGGATGTTGTTTACATTCAGGCAAAACGCTGGCAGGGGAATATTGGGGCGAGAGAATTACGGGACTTCGTGGGGAGCTTGGATGACAAAAGAACAACAAAAGGCGTGTTCATAACGACCTCACAATTCACTCGTGAGGCTCAAGACTATGTGGCTCGAAGTTCTAAACGTATTGTCCTTATTGATGGCGAGGAACTTGCTCAACTGATGATTGACTTCAATGTTGGGGTGGCAGCGCGAAAAACGTATGTCATAAAGCGAATTGATGAGGATTATTTCAGCGAAGAGTAGTCTTTGCTGATGCTTAATGAGCCGAGTCGTTGTCCCCTACACGCCACCCATTCTGCGCCTTCAGCGTACAATTAGGATTAGCGGAGGGCAGTACACGCTCACGGTTCTAGGGTTGACTTCTCGCACGCATTAGACAATGCGGGGTGAGGAATGAGTTTCTTTTGCTACACTTCTTAGGAGATTTCAATCCGGTACAACCATTAACGAAGATGTCCTGGGGGCAGCTTCACGTACACGCCAACCCGCCCCCCTACGCCCCAGCGAAACCCTTTTTGAGATGATCCTGCTATCTCAGAAACCGTGATCTTCCATGCAAGGGGTGTTACAATCACACTTTAATTTGCCGTTTGCCAACCCTTCGGCGCAGGAATACCCATCGTTGAGTGTCTTACCAACTTCCCCAAAACGAATTGTCCTTGAATGTGTTCACTGCGGGACGGAACATCCCTATGAACGCCCCCTAGCCGCTTGCCCTGTCTGTGGGGAGAACGTCCTCAAGGCACGCTATGACCTTACCGCCCTCAGACGCAGCGGGTGGATCGACACGATCATGCGCCGTGAACCCGGCTTGTGGCGCTACCACGAACTCTTGCCCCTTTTTGATACAGAAAAAATTGTCAGTTTGGGCGAGGGGGGGACGCCCCTTTTGCATGCCCGCAACCTCGGTGATGTCCTCGGTTTGAAACACCTTTACATCAAAGACGAACGGCAAGGACCCACCGCCTCATTCAAAGATCGGCAAGCCTCTGTCGCCATCTCGGTGATGGTTGAGCAGGGTGTACGCGAGGCGGTGGTTGCCTCTACGGGAAACGTTGCCATCGCCTATTCAGCGTTTGCGGCGCGGGCGGGCATCAAAATTTGGGCGTTCCTCACCAGCATGGTGCCAGGCGAGAAAATGCGCGAGGTCGCCATTTACGGCGGCGAGGTGATCAAGGTCACGGGAACGTATGACCAAACGAAAGTCGTTGCCAACAGCTTCGCCAAGAGCAAAGGGCTTTATGTAGACCGAGGGATCAAATCGATTGCGGCGGTGGAGAGCATGAAAACGCTCGCCTTTGAGATCGCCCAACAGCTTGGCTGGCGCTCCCCAGATTGGTTCATTCAGGCGGTCAGCGGGGGGATGGGACCCATCGGAGTGGCAAAGGGCTTTGAGGAACTGCTGGCTTTGGGAATGGTCGATAAAGTGCCGGCATTGGGGATCATCCAATCCACTGGCTGCGCCCCGATGGTTCATGCCTACAAGCAGGGGCGGCGCGTGGCCACCCCAATTGAGAATCCGCAGACGGTGATCGCCACCCTCTCAACGGGCGATCCCGGACGCGGGCATGAACTGCTCTTTGACCTGATCACGCAGCACGGCGGGACCATGGAAGACGCCAGCGACGAGGAAGCCTTCACCACCACGAAACTGTTGGCAAAGACGGAAGGGCTTTCGGTTGAGCCAGCGACGGCGGTTGCCTTTGCCGGCTTGGTGAAACTTGTCAAACGGGGAATCATCAAGCCCGATGATGTTGTCGTTATGAACTGCTCTGGGCATACCTTCCCTGTCGAAAAGCAAATCTTGGGCGACCAGTATGCTCGCTCGGTGGATGTTACCGCCCAATCGGGGCGGATCAGCCTCCCTGCCGAGGGGCTGCTGGCAGCACTTCAACAGATGGAAGACCGCGTTCGGAAGGTCGTCGTTATCGAGGACAACCCCGACGCTGGACGCTTGATCCGGCGCATCCTCATGGCGCAAGGCAATTATGAAGTTCATCTTGCCACTGGCGGGGCGGAAGGCGTCGTCATTGTCGAGCGCGAAAAACCCGATGTCGTGATCACCGATCTGATGATGCCCGATATTGACGGTTTCCGCGTGATCAACGCCCTGAAAGCAGACCCACGCACGGCGGATATTCCGATCATTGTCCTCACGGCGAAGGATTTGACCGTTCAAGAGCGGGAAACCCTCAGTGGGCAGATTGAGCGTTTGCTGCAAAAGGGAACGTTCATGGACGAAGACTTGTTGAAAAGCATTATCGAGGCGATCCACTGAGCGCTATGAAAAAAATCCTCTATATCGAAGATGATCTGGGCAGTCAAACGTTGGTTCAACGGCTGCTTGCTCACGCTGGCTACAAAGTCAGCGTCGCCTCGCGGGGGTTGGATGGCATTGACGCCGCCTTTCGCGATGTCCCCGACCTGATCCTAATGGACATTAACCTTCCCGATCTCTCTGGGCGCGAGGTGACCACCCGTCTCCGCGCCGATGCCCGCTTTAAAGAGATTCCCATCGTCGCCATGACCGCGCAAGCACAAGCCGGCGAGCGGGAAAAAGCGCTTGCCTCTGGGATGAACGGCTACATCAACAAGCCCATTGATATTGACGCCCTCCCCGATCAGGTTGATCAATACCTGAAAGGACGGCGTGATTTCCTCGCCGTAGAGATGCAGTTAGAGGCGTCGCGGGCGTTCAGCCAAGAGGTGGTCGCCCGTCTGGAGGGGAAAATCCGCGAGTTGGAACAAAACAACGCCGAACTCCGGCGTGTCGATAAGATCAAAGAAGATTTTATCCAATTGACGGCGCACGAACTGCGCACACCGATGACCCTCGTCTTTGGCTACAGCCGCCTGCTGCAAGAATCGGCGGTGGTGAAGAAATTAAAAGAAGAAAGCGCCGACACAAAACTCTTTATTGATGGGCTGGTCGATGCCATAGAGCGCATGTCCAGCGTGATCAACGAGATTGTCACCGTGTCGCGGATCGCCACCGGACGGGTGGAGTTGGCAATCGGTCCCGTCCAACTGCCCAAGTTGATCGAAGCGGCGATCACCCAATACACGCAGACGATGCGCAACCGCAACCAAACGGTCAGCTACGACGGACGGCAGTTCCCCAACCTGATTCAGGTGGATGCCGATTTGCTCCGTCTGGCGATGGGGAACTTGATCAGCAATGCGGTGAAATATACGCCCGATGGTGGCGCGATCTACATCACCGGCAAGACGATTGGCACAACGGTGATGATCACCATCCGCGATACGGGCATAGGCATTGACCGCGAAGACCAAAAACGTATTTTTGAGCATTTTTACACGGCGGGCGATGTCTCCCTCCATTCCACCAGCAAGACCGCGTTTCGCGGCGGCGGGTTGGGCATTGGCTTAGGCATTTGCCGAGGGATCATTGAGGCGCACGGCGGGCGAATTTGGGTGGAGAGTGAAGGGCGCGATGAACAGCGTTTGCCCGGCAGCACCTTTTTTGTTGAACTGCCGATGCAGGCGCGGGCGAAGGTGCAAACGGTAATTGGCTGATCGTCCCGCCCACCTCTCTGTCTGGACGCACACGAGGGTGCGCCCAGACAAAACCCACACAACCCCACACCTCACAAGGCGTCCCCCCCATCGTCAACGTGATCCCTTGCCGCAAAGACAATCTTTTATGGTATAGTTTTTGTCACATCGTTAGGGTGCTGCCATTCCTAAATTAACCATGCCACACTTTGTTGACTTTGACCTAATCCTTGATCCCGACCCGAACGATCCTGAGCGCGTTATTATCACCGCTCAGACGTTGAACGCCACACAGCAAGCCTCCTTTGCCTTTCCCTACAACGGCGTGATGCTTGAAACACGCCTCGATAAATTGGAGAAACTGCTTAGTAAAGGGACGCGCGCCTTCAACCTTGCCTCTGCGCCGAATGTCCCTGAACGGGAACGCCCTGTGCGGGAATTGGCGGTGGCGATGTTCGAGTCCCTGCTGCCGGGGGAACTGCGAGCGCTTTATCGACAGGCGCACAATTACGTTCACCACCAACAACTCGACGGGGTACGTCTGCGCTTGCGGATCAACACTCCGCAGTGGAACAGCTTGCCATGGGAATTTATGTATGATCCAGACAGCTCATGTTATGTGGGCGTCAAGAGCAATACACCGATCATTCGCTTGCCTGAACTCCGCCAGCCGCCGCCGCCGCTCACGGTGGAGGGGACGCTCCGCATTTTGGCGATGATCGCCAACCCCGATGATCCTCACTTAGATCGGTTGAATGTGGAGCGCGAGCGTGAACGCCTACAACAGGCAATCCACGGCACGGCAATCGAGGTGGAGTGGATCGCGGGGACGGTGGATGCCTTGGCAAACGCCCTCACCAATGGGCAGCGTTGGCATGTTTTCCATTACATTGGACATGGCGGCTTTGACGAACGAAACGGCGGACTCCTTGCCTTTGAAAATGCAGAGGGAAAGGTCTATCCCTACCGCGCCGAACATTTGAAAAACCGCCTGACAGGGCATCCTAGCCTTCGCTTTGCCTTTCTCAACTGTTGCATGAGTGGCACAACGGGCAAGGCGGATGTATTCAGCAGCACGGCGGCAACCCTCATTCGGGGCGGGTTGACGGGCGTTTTGGCGATGCAATTTGAGGTGAGCGATAACGGGGCGATCCGCTTTGCCGAACAGCTTTATCAGGGGCTGGTGAAGGGTCAGCGTCTAGAAACCACCGTCACCGAAGCCCGTTTGCGCCTCAGCGAATTGGAAAGCTTTGAGTGGGGGACGCCTGTCCTCTACCTTGCCTCCCCCGACGGGGTATTGTTTACGGTGCAGACTACAGGGCAGCCCACCCAGAACCCCATCCCCGCCGCAGTACCTGCTGCCCCACCGCCTTCTTCGCATCCCCGCTTGCCGGATACAGAGAGCAGTGGGACGGCTGCCGAGGACCCCCTCCGGCTGTTCAATGAGGCAAGCGCCTGTGTAGAGGGCGAACGCTACAGCGAGGCAACTGCCCTCTACGAACGGCTTTTGGGGTGGGCGCCTCCCTTCCGTGAGCGGCAGGTACGCGCCCTCTTGAAGCAGGCGGAAGAACTTCTTGCCGAACAAGAGAAGGCACGCGCTGCGCAGAAACGGCTGGAAGAAGCAAAAGAACGTTTTTCGGACTTGGAAACCTTCGTCGGGCTTGCCCGAACAGAGAACGCCAAAGCGCACGCCCGCGAGGAGATTCAGCAGTTCTTAGCGGATTACCCCGAATACAAGACCGACGCCAACGTCTTGGCGCTGTGGGAGAGGGTGAAACCGCCCCCACCGCCGCCCCCCCCCGAACCCGCCCCGGGCACGCGGATGACCGACGAGAAAGGGGTAATCATGGTCTACGTCCCGCCGGGGACGTTCCAAATGGGGAGCAGCAATGATGATGACGAGCAGCCGATCCGTCCGGTGACCATTGAACGGGGCTTCTGGCTTGACCTGACGCCGGTGACAAACGCCTCCTATGCCCAATTCATCACGGACGGCGGCTACAAAACGGAAACATACTGGACGCCCGGCGGCTGGGCATGGCGGAAAACGGCGAACAAGACCGCACCGAGGGACTACGACGGCTTCACCGCCCCCCAGCAGCCCCGCGTGGGGGTGACATGGTTCGAGGCAGATGCTTACTGCCGATGGCGAGGTGGACGGCTGCCCACCGAGGCGGAATGGGAATGGGCAGCGCGGGGAGAAAGGAGTCTCGTTTACCCTTGGGGAAATGACTTCAAGCGCGATAGCAGCGTGGTGATCTATCGTGAGAATTCTGGCGAAAAAAGCCACCCTGTGGGGGAGGGGATACGGGTGGCGGGGGCGTCATGGGTGGGGGCGTTGGACATGAGCGGGAATGTGTGGGAGTGGATAAGCAGCCTCTACACCCCATACCCTTACGACGGCAATGACGGGCGCGAGGCGGACACCGGAGACCGCACGGATGTTCGGCGCGTGCTGCGGGGCGGGTCTTGGAACAACAATCAAGACAACGTTCGCGCTGCGAATCGGAACAGGAACAACCCTACCAACCAGAACAACAATAGGGGGTTCCGTCTTGCCCGACCTTGCACCTACGAAACAAGCGTAAGCTGAGATACCGAAGGTCTCTCGACGTTCGGGGCGGCGTTTTATGTAAGAGTGCCGGCTGTTCCCGCCCCCCCAAGTGGGCAAATAGAAAAGAGCGCCGCCTGTTCTGGTAGCCCGCACGGGTGAACGTTCAGGCGGCGCATTTTTTTGGTATCATTCTCTTGTCTCCCGACAACATCGTATCCTATGCTGAGGTCTGTTCTCTCTATGCGCCGTGTGATTGTTAGTGTTCTCGCTGTTACCCTCTTTCTGGGGATTCTGAGTCGAACAACCGCCCAACCCCAAGTGACCGTCGCCACCCAATTTGACTTCATCCGCCAGGGGCATGTGGGGGTTGTTACCCTTAGTGGGGCGGATGTAGCGGGGGGAATCATCCTCACGCTGGATCGCGCCTACCCGTTTTTTCCCACCAGTACAGGGTTTGCCGCGCTGCTTGCCGTGCCGCTTGACCAAAAGCTGAGCAAAGAGTACCCGATGACCGTCACCGTCTACCTGACGAACGGCGAGACGATCACCTCGGAAAGCCTGCTGCGGGTCGAATCCGGCGAATACATCAGCGAGAAATCGTTTGTCCTGCCCAAAGATAAAGTCTATTTGCTTGATCTCGGAATTCAAACGAACGAGGATTACCGCCTAAGATCGATCTATGGGATGATCACGGCGGAAAAATTTTGGGAGGGACGCTTCAATGTCCCTCTCTCAACAACGACAACCTCGCCCTTTGGCAGCGTGCGGACATTCAATGACGGCACAGCACGCCGGCATACAGGGGTTGATTTCAGGGTGGGCGCTGGGGTGCCAATTGCGACGGCAGCAAGTGGGCGAGTTGTGTTTGCCCGCGCTCTTGATATTCACGGAAACAGCATCATCATCGATCACGGTTGGGGGGTATTCTCCTCCTACTCTCATCTGAGCGAGATGTACGTTGTGCCTGGACAGATTGTCTTGCAGGGGGAGATGATCGGCTTGACGGGGAACACCGGACGCAGCACCGGCGCGCACCTTCACTGGGAAATTGCCGTGAATGGGCTTTGGGTTAGCCCGCTTGATTTTCTTCAGGTGACACTCCCCAATTAAACGGCGTGAGCTGAATACCGCCCTCAGCTCTCGGTCTAATTTTATCGATAGACGCAAGATTGATAAGAGCGGCAAAACTACTTCAAACTAGTTGCTAGTGATCGGTACGATAGGGGGCAGCACAGCTCGCATGTTAACACCCATCCCAATCACCGTCCTTTCGGGCTTCCTCGGCGCGGGGAAAACAACCCTCCTGAACCGCATCCTGAACGCCGATCACGGGCTGCGGATCGCCGTCCTCGTCAACGATTTTGGGGCGATCAACATTGATGCTCAGCTTGTTGTGGGGGTCAGCGATGGCGAGATGGTCAATCTTGCCAATGGCTGCATTTGCTGCACCATTCGGGATGATCTACTGCGGGAAGTATTACGCCTGCTGGATTTGCCAATACCTCCCGAATACATCATCGTGGAGACAAGCGGCGTCTCCGACCCGCTTTCTGTGGCGCAGACCTTTCAGCTTCCGGCGCTGCGGGAGCGCTTATTCCTCGACAGCATCATCGCTGTGATGGACGCTGAACAGTTCAGCGAACTAAAAGGTAAAAATGCTCTACTCGCCTATGAGCAGCTCACCGTTGCCGACATTATCGTGATCAATAAGGTTGATTTGGTAACGCCGGAAACGCTGAAAACGATCCGCCGCGAATGGCTTTATCCCCAAGCGCGGGTGTTGGAGGCAGTTCAGGGCGCTGTGCCGCTCTCGCTGCTCTTGGGCGTTGGGGCGTTTGATCCCGAACGCCACGTTGGGCGGCGGGCAAAAGATGTTCATATTCACGAGGTAGGCGCAGCGGTGGATCATGATCACGAGGCGGATCATCTTGATCATCCCGATCACACCGAGGTTTTTGAGTCGTGGAGTTGGCGCTGTACAGAGCCGCTTTCGCTAAAAGCGCTGGAAAAAGCGACGAAAACGCTCCCGCCGAGCATCTACCGAGCGAAGGGCATCCTTTGGCTGGAGGATGCGCCGGAGACACAAGCGCTGCTGCATGTGGTGGGGACGCGAGTCTCGTTGGTTACGGGACGCCCCTGGGGGAAGGAAACGCCCGCCTCGCAGATCGTGGTGATCGGGTCGCCGGGGGCGTTCAGCGCGGAGAGTCTGACCGAGCGCTTCGAGAAAACCCGCGCCTCGCGCCAGCCGCAATCCCTAGCAAAGATGATCCTCGGCGGGGCGGTGACATGGCTGCGGGGGAAGGATTCATAAGAGGGCGCGGAACACGCCCGCCGCGAAAGCAGCGGGCTAAACATAACCGCCCCTACGGGGCTTGGAAGGCAAACGCGGTACCTGTCTTTGATTTTTAGCCCCAACGGGGTGATCATTTCTAGTGCGGTGGCTTCAGCCCCGCGCTCTTCTCCCCCAGTAAACTGTTCTATATGCCGCAACGAGAAAACCCTGCTTTCAACCTGGCGCTTCAGTGCCGGGGAATGCCGCACGCCACGATCACCGTATACAGGGTAAAATAGAGCCATCATGAGGCGCTAATTTATTCGGATTCTACAGGATTCACCCTGCGATTTGAAATACCAGCAGTCCCTCTTACCCATCGTCCTAATCACTCTTTTGGCGGTTTTTCTACGCCTTCAGAATCTCGGCGCGGTTGAACACAACGTTGATCACGCTTACCCAATCTCGCAAGCGCTGCACAGCCTAGAACAAGGGGTATTTCCGATCACCGCACAGGGGACATCCGTCCTCTTTGCCAACCCGCCTCTGACGGGCTACCTTTTTCTCGTCCCCTTGAGCCTGAGCCGCTCTCCCTACGGCGTGTACCTTTTTGTGATCGCCCTGAACACGCTGGCTGTGCCGCTGAGTTATGTAACGGCGCGGCGCTTGCTGCCACGAGGGGATGGGTTCGCGCTGATTGTCGCCTTCTTGGTGGCGGTTAACCCTTGGGTGGTCG
This sequence comes from Anaerolineales bacterium, assembly GCA_015075625.1. Classification (NCBI taxonomy): domain Bacteria; kingdom Bacillati; phylum Chloroflexota; class Anaerolineae; order Anaerolineales; species Anaerolineales bacterium. The sequence continues at coordinate 382,514 of JABTTZ010000003.1, forward strand.
AGTATTCGCGAACAACATGGGTACAGTGTTTGCTCCCCTTTGGGGTGATGCTCGTCTTTTGGCTGTTTGTGCCGCTTTGGTTGGGAGAAGCGCCCCATCCCCGGCGGCGCTTTCTATTCGGCTGCGCGGGGCTGGCGGCGCTGAGCCAAACCTATCTGTTGGCATTCGCCCTAATCGCCCCTGTCGCCTTGCTCTGCCTAGTACACCACCGGCGGATTACCGTCCGAACCGCGTTTATTGGGGCGCTGATGGTGATTATTCCAGGGGTGATCTATGGGGCGGGGTTGATCGCTGATGGGGAAAACACGCTCAACCGCATCCGTGACTTTGGCGGGGACGGGCTGCGCTTTCGTACAGAGGCATGGGCGCACCTTGCCCGCCTAACAACAGGGTGGGAATATGCCGCCACACGCGGATTGGATGCTCCCGCCGGACGCGCCGACGCCGTGACGCGCTTCAATTTGGGGGAGCTTGCCAACGGGGTAGGGATTGCCCTCATGGTGATCGGCGCGGCTGCCTATCTCCGCAGCGGGCGAAGGGATTTTAGCCAAACGGGAATCCTCGTTGTTTGGGGGGGGCTGCTGCCTCTGCTTATGACGGCGGTCTCCCGCCCCGTCCATCCTTTTTACCTTCTACTGACTCTTCCGGTAGGGACGATCCTCGCCGTGCGGGGGATGCACACTCTTTATGAGGGCGCAGCGCGATTCAAGATGGGGAGGGCGACAGCGTTTGCCGGATTAGCAGCGTTGACGTGGTTCGGCGTCCTCTCTGGGGTGAACGTGGTGCGTTATGCCGAGGAAACACTGATCACGCCGGGCGTTGATGGGTTCAACGCTTTGCCCCTTCAAGACGGCGTGGCGCTGGCGGCACACTTTGCCCCCCTTTTGGGGGAGGTGGGGACGATTCACGTGAAGGCAGATGGGCGAATGATGGAAAGTTTCGCCGGACGGACATTTTGGCTTGATCCCGATGTCGATACGGCACGGGGGACAACCATCGCCGCTGATGGGACGCTTTACCTTCTTTGGCGAGGGGAGGGGCACCCTCCACCGGACTTGACGATTCCTGATGAGACTGCCAGTTATGTACTATCCGATGGGGAGGCGATAGACGCCTACCGCGTGGGGTGGTCGCCGCCACCCTCCATAGAGCAGTGGCAGGGCATATCCAGCGACGGGGGGCTGATCCCGGTTTGGGCAAAGGCAAGTACGCTGCTGGCGGGGCAAGCGGGCGAGGTGGCGATGGTCTGGGCAGTGGTGAGCCTTCCTCCAGAGCGGGCAGCGTACCTTTACTCACCCTTTGTCCATCTTTATGATGGGGAGGGAAAGCGGGTTCTGATTGCCGACGGCGCAGTGACGCCCGGAGCGCTCTGGCGGGTGGGCGATCTTCAGTACAAACGGCTGACCTTTGCAATTCCAGCCGAGGCAGCGCCACCGTTTCGCCTTATGATGGGACACTACGACGGCGTTCACGGGCGCAGCCTGATCTTGCGCTTTCCCGATGGGCGTGAGGACGCCGTGATTGCGATCAAGCCTTAACCCCGCTCCGCAGCGCTGAGCGGGTCTAGTCGTCCACCACCATGATTTCTAAAAGACCCCCCTTCAAAGACGTGATTCCCCCTTCTCCCGCAGGGGGAGCGGGTACACGCCGAAGGCGGGTCGCCGGGGGATGAGGGCTGTCTCTTTCTATAGTTACCTTCATGGCGGATTAATAGGATGATCAGGGCGTGATCAGGGAAAAGAGCGAGACGACGCCGATGATTTCATCGGTGGAAAAGGGCTTCACCAAGTAAGCGTCTACGTGGAGGTTTTTCGCCGCTTTGCCGTGCGCTTCTGTTGCCGAAATGACGATCACGGGGACTTGCCCCAACACGGGATCAGCGTCCAACCATGCGGCAACGCCCCATCCATCAATGTTAGGCATGTTCAGATCAAGCAAAATCATGGCAGGCAGTTTGCGAGCATCACGCGCCAACGACAGGTATTGAATCACAGCGCGACCATCAGCAAACGAGTTCACCTCAAAGCCTTCCTCGGTGAGGACAATTTCCAACAATTCGCGGAGCAGTTCATCATCCTCGGCAATCACAATATGTTTACGCATGACACCCCCTCACGGTATTGCCCGTAAGTTTAACATTTCATTGATTTTATTCAGCAAGCGGCGCAATTCTGCCTCCAGCGTATCGGTGATTCCCTCGGCAATGGCTGCCTCACGCAGCATCTCACGGGCATCCCGAATAGCATCTTGCCCCTCGCGGAGTTTTGTCAGCCCCTCGCGGAGATTGGCGCGGATGGGCTTGAGCGGGTCGTTATCGGAAAGGGCGTTCCAGCCGAATTCCTTTGCGGCACGATTCCAGCCGCTGAGAAAATCCTCGATGGTGGCAATGCCCCGCCGCGCCCCGCGCTGAAGGAGGTCTTGAATGGCGGGGCTGAGGGTTGGCTCAACGGCAAAATCCAACTGACTGATGTCGTTGTAGCGGCTCTCTACGCCGGCTTGGTCGGCGGGCTGAGGGAGCAGCGCCCCTTTGCGCGGGGACAGTCCGGTGAAAATAGGGTAAAGGACGCCCACACAAAGGTTGGTTAGGTCGGCTGCCACCTGCTGTGCTAAGACGGTTGGGCTGCTCTCGATGAGGCGAGAACTGTTCCAATCAATGATCATCAAGCGCCGCCCATCCCAATAGACGTGTTCCAGTTTGTGATCAAGGTAGACAATCCGCTGGCGGTGCGCTTCACGCAGGACGCCAGCAAATTGATAGGCGAGATCAAGCCCTTCCTCGGTGGGCAAGCGCCACCGTGTGCCCGGGGCGTTCGGCTTCATGAGGTAAAGCAGGCTCTCTGTGCGGGGTAGTTGTTCGAGGGCGAGGTAAGGACGCCAACCCTTTCCGGCATATTTGAACGCCCCCTGACGAAAGAGATCGACATTCAGCCCAAAGGATTCGATCTGCCCGCCACGTGGGAGGTCGTCGGGGGCGTCGAGGTAGCCGCAATCGAGCAAGCGGACAACCGAAGGGGAAACCGCCATGCGGACGAGCAGGTCTGCCTCGTTGATGAACGCCATCGCCTCCATGCGCGGCTGCCCATCGGCAATGGCGTGTTCGGCACGCATCACTTTGAAGGCGACGATCCGCGAGTCACGCTTATCGACGGCATCATAGACCCGCGCATAGTGACCCGGCGCAAAGGTGTCAATCGTGTTTCCGAGAGCGTAGACGGTAGTCAGCAGCGGCACAAGATTCATCCCTTCCCTTAGGGTGTGAGGGGGGCGTTGATCTGAACGCGAATCGTCTTGACTTCCACCACAACGCCGCCCGTCGCTACATAGAGGTAGATGTTCAAGGGGACGTTGGGCGGGAAAATGGCTGTGGATTGCCCTAAAAGCTGCCCATCAAGGTAGAGCGAAAGGGTTCTATCGGCGTTCCGTTCGATGCTAAAGGAGATTGAGCCGTTGTTGGCGGGAAGCTGTGTCTTGCGCAGGAAACGGGCGTTCAGGCTGATCCCCATATCCAAAATCCCTTCCTGAACAAGCCGCGCCTCCACAGACGCCCGCTGCCCTTGCAGCGATTCAAAACCGCCGCCGAAATAGACCAAGCCATTAGCGACAAGGTTTTTGTCGTAGGTCAGCAGTTCCATCGAGATATCCAGCCGTTTGATGTACTGTGCCGCCTCCGTGCCAATCAGTGGGGTGAGCAGGTCGGGTCCGATGCGGATGAGGGGGGCGCGTCCGCCGCGTACTTCGGGGCTGCCGATCAACCATTTTCCATCGCGCTCATAAAACCAGCCGGTGTCCCACGTCCGCGCAGAGGGCGAGAGTTCGCTTAGTTTAGGGAGCAGATCGTAGACGCCGCTTGACGCATCGGGCGGGATGGTGGGAAGGATCACCCCCGGGAGGGTGGGGGCGGGTGATCCGGCAATTCCGGCGACGAGAGTTGGCGGCAGGCTAGGGGTGACCATCGCCATGACCGTTGAGATCGAGACGAGTTCGCCCGTTGGGATGGGTGTTCCACGTGTTGGGGTGGGGACGGGCTGTTCGCTCGTGGCGCTTGGGGGGATGGGGGAGGCAACCAGCGGGAGTGGTGTTTCGCTGGGGAGGGGGGTATTTTGGGGAAAGAGCGTGTTTGTTGGCGCTGGCACGGCGTCGCTGGGTGTGGTAGGGACAAACCCTAGCGCACCATCCCGCGTCAAGAGGATTGCCGTTGGGGTCTGATCCCCTAATTCCCCGCTTCGGTTTTGGCTGGCGGCGAAGGCGGCAAGGACTGCACCAATGGCGACTAAGACGCCGATAATCAAGATGGGGGGCAGCCCCCGCCGCGAGGGGCGACGCTCCCGGCGGCGTTCTTCCACGCGGAGAAACGCCTCCGGCTCAGAGACACCCTTAGCAGAAGAAGCACCGCGTGCTGGCGGCGGGGGCTGGCTGATCGGTGTGCTGGTAGATCGTCCCTCGCGCCCCCGTTTTTCCGCTGCGGCGGGGCTAGCAGCGGTGGGCGTGACGGATGCCTCTGCGGTGGTGGGCTGCGCTGGACTAGGAACGGTGAAGGGGACGCGCTCCATCTCGCGGCTTGCCCGCGCCTCGCGCCGCGCCCGCCGGGAGCGATCCGAGAGAAAATCGGGGACAGCGAAGTCCCCTTCTGGGGTTTCAATGCGCTCTGCCCGTTCAAGGCGATCAGGGCGTCCGCGCCGTTCGGGGCGCTCTGTCACTGGGGGTTCGATGGTCGGTTCGATAATCACTGGCGGCGGGGGTTCGGGTTCGGGGTCGGGCGTTGCCTCAGCAACCTCCCGCCAATGGCGGAAAATGGGCAGGGCAGGCTGGCGGGCAATGAACAGGGAGGCAAAATAGCCTTCCATGAGGCGCAGTTTATCCTCACGAAACAGGTTTGGGGCGGTGTACGCCTCAACCATACCCTTATAGGTTTCCCCCCATTGGCGAAGCTGGGCGGTATAGCCCTCACCGAGATCACGGCGGGTGAGGTCAACAATTTTTTGGTGAGCCTCTAAGACGGCAGGGTTAGGGGCATCGGCGGGCATGAGCGCCTCTTGTTCGATCACGCGCCGTGCGCCCGCCGCGATCTCGGCTGAATCGGCAAGGGTTTGCAGCCACCCTCGGAAGGGGCTGAGGTCTTTGTTCAAAAAGCCCTGAGCCATGTTCACGCGCTCAATGGCGGCATCAATCAATTGTTTGGCGGGGCGAAATTCGCCATCTTGCCAGCGGCGGAGGGCATCTTCCAAGCCGCGAATCGCCTGATCGAGTGCTTCCAATTGGGCGACGGCGAGGGGGGCGCGGACTGCCTGCCGTGCGGCGACAACCTGATCGACGCGGCGCACCTCGTTGATTGCCCGCACCGCGTCAAGGATCAACTGACGGCGGACGATGCTTTCTTCCAACATCTGGTAAGCGGGGTGCAAGCGGTAAGGGGCAAAGGTTTTGGCAGCGGCATCTTTCCAAATTTCGGCGTTTTCAAAATCTTCCCCGCCAATGGCGACCATCCCGCGCAAGATGTAATCGAAGAACAACAAGCGGACGCCAGCGGCGCTCGTCTCACGGAGGGGATCAATAACGCCTTTGCCCATCGCCTTGAGGTAAATGCTCATATTGGGCATTTGGGCGGCAAAGGTGCTGCGAATTTGTTCTTCTTCTGGGAGGAACAGGGCGATAATCCGGCGCTGTGTCGCTTCAATATGGGCGGTAGATGAACTACCTTCGCGCTCTAACCAGCGATCCAGCACCTCGCTGAGGCTGACCAAGCGGCGTGCTGCCAAGCGTTCCGCCTCGCTTTGTGCGGCATCTGCTGCCCGTTTGCCCGCTTGGAGAGCGTCCGCCGTCTTGCCGCGATCCCACGCTTCCCAGCCTTCCGCCAGCGCCTTCCCAAGTACGGCGTTGGGGCTGAGCGCTTCGGCGTGCGGGATTTCATCAATGCCCCGCTGATAGTCCTCGAACCACGCCCCAAGTGCCGGATTCAGCGCCCGAACGCCCTCGCCCGCCACCCGACAGGCGTCTAGCGCTGGACGCTTGCCCCCGAGGGCAAGGGCATCTACCAAACGCCCCCACGCTGCCAGCGCTGAATCGAGTCCTTTTAAGAGGGGCTGAAAGGTGCTGTCTCGGACATCACCACTGTAGGGGGTAAGAACCGTCCGCGCTCGCTCTAGATAGTCCCCGATTCCATCGATAGCCTCAGCAGGGGCATAGGTGCGGAGGGCGGCGAGATCGTCATGAAGGGCGGTAAAAAAGGTATTCACGCCCTCAAAGCCACTTTGGAGGGGATCAATCGCCGCCGCCGCATAGAGGGCATTCCCCGCCCGCGAGGAATCGCTGAGGACATTGGCGAGGGCGACTTCGAGCAGTTCCACGATGTGTTCCGCCGCCTGCCGCGCCCGTCCGCCTACTTCAGCAAGCCCTGTTTTTCCGCTTGTTTTTAAATCGCCTTCAACGGCACTGAGGACATCGGCGGTGTGTTCGTAGAGCCGCCGCAGCGCTCCCGCCCCGCTGGTGGTCAGTGGGGTTTCCAATTTGCGCAAGAGGGTACGCACCGTCTGAAGCAGCTTGGGCGCGTCGCCGGCGTGGTTGAGTTCCTCATCGAGGCGGACGAGATGCGGGCGTAAGAGGACGATCCCCGGCACGCGCCGCGCCAAGCGTTCTGCCAACAAAAAGCCGCCCAGTCGTCCGTTGGCACGGACATCGGGAGTGGTGATCAGCGTTCGGGCAGCCCCTTGCGAATCGCCGCGAAAGAGGGCTTCTAAGGCGGGGGTAAGTCCCTCTGGAATGACCGTCCCGCCTGTACCTGCCTGCGATTCCAATTCTTCACAGACATCGCCCAAATAGAGCAAGAGGGGGGACGCGCCGATCTCGGCATGGTCTGGGTTGGCGGCGGCTTCACGGGCGATCATCGATTCCACCAGCGCCGATGCGCCGGCAAAATTGCCGCTCTCAATATAAATGCGCACGGCGTCAAGGTCGCCCTGCATTTCAATATGGCGCAGACGCGCTTCTGCCTCGGCACGGAGGTTGCGAAGGCGCGGGTAGCCGGGATCGCTTTGGGCGGCTTCGGTAAGGGTGGCGATTAGTTCTTCCAGTTCCAGTTTGCTGGTGGCGTTGGGCAACCGCGTCCGCACACGTTCGACCAAGAGATCACGCCCTTTTTGGATGGGGCGGCGCACCTCGGCAAGGTCTTGGCGCAAGGGCGCAATATCGAGGTAGCGAACGCCGGGTTCGCTGCTAACGGCGCGATTGATGATCGCCTTCAGGCGTGGGGAAAGTGCCTCGTTGAGGTCGTTGGCGGGGTCGGGGCGTCCCATCTCTAGGCGATGCCCACCAGAGAGGACGAAATAGATCAACTGACCCACCTGCTGAATATCCGCCGCTTTGGTGATGTGCTGTCCGGCATGTTGGGAATCGAGGAACACCGCGTTTCCCCAATCGATCAGTTTGAGGGTGTATCCCTCTTGATCCCAAAAGAGGTGCTTGGCATCGACATCGTTATAGACGATGTTTCGGTCATGTGCCGCCTGAAGAAGATCGCACAGACCATCCAAGATATTCAGAAATTCCAATGGGGGGAGTGCCTCGCCAGCGGCGGAGAGGCGCAAGGTGAGCGCTTCTAAGGTCTCGCCCTGTGCCATGTCCATGACGATATAGTGATGGCTCTGCCCGCCGACGCGAAACGTCCCGCTGTGACGCAGTTCGCACAGAAGGGGGTGTCCGGCAAGGGCTTCAAGGGCGCGGCGCTCGTTCAGGATGCTCACTTCCTGTCCGGCGCGGATGGGGGGCGCGTCTTGAAGGGCGGGGCGTTTGATCACGACGGGGGCATTGCCGTCCAGCGTGTCATAGGCGCGGAGGGTTTCCCCCGAACGCCCACGCGGGTAAATATGATCGTAGCGATAGCGGTTGTCGAACAGGCTGTCGGGACGACGCCCAGTGACGGGGCGCGGCATGAGTACTCCCTGAAGATTGATATATCGCGCCTATTGTAGCGGGGATCAGCGGGGATTCAAACCAACGCGGATTTTCGGGTGTGGCGAGGCAAAAGAGAGAGGTGACTATCATTTGAGCTATCGCTCTACGGCGATTGTCGGGCGTCGGCTATAATTGCTTCATGGATAGACACACAGACAAACAGGGATAATCCTATGGATTGGATGCTCCGCGCACAGATGCTGCGCGACGAATTGGTTGCCCAACGGCGCGATTTGCACCGCCACCCAGAGATTGCCTTTGAAGAAGTACGCACAGCGGGGGTGGTGGCACGGGAACTCTCTGGGCTTGGCTTGGAGGTGATTACCGGTGTAGGGAAAACCGGTGTGATTGGGATTTTGGAGGGGGCAGCGGAGGGTCCGACGGTTCTTATTCGCTGCGATATGGATGCTTTGCCTGTTCAGGAAATGATGAATACGGCGTATATCTCCGGTACGCCGGGGAAAATGCACGCCTGTGGGCATGATGGGCATACAGCGATTGGCTTGGCGGTGGCGAAGATGCTCAGCGAACACCGGGAACAGCTTGCCGGACGGGTGAAATTCATCTTTCAGCCCGCCGAAGAACTCGCCCTCGGCGCACAGGCGATGATTAGGGATGGGGCATTGGACGCGCCGACCCCCTCGATCAGTTTGGGGCTGCACCTTTGGTCGGAGCTTCCCACCGGAACAGTGAGCGTGACGGAGGGGGCAGCCTTTGCCGCCGCAAATGATTTCCAAATCATCATCCGGGGGAAGGGCGGTCACGGGGCAATGCCCCATCAAACCCGCGATCCCATCGTCGCCGGCACGCAGATCGTTGGGGCGATGCAGACGATTGTCAGCCGTTCGGTGGATGGGTTGGAGACCGCCGTCGTCTCTGTGTGCGGCTTTCACAGCGGTCACGCCCACAATGTGATTCCCGACTCGGCGGAACTGTTCGGGACGTTCCGCACCTATCAGCGGCACTTGGTAGACCTGATTGAGACGCGCATCCATGAGATTGCGACGGGGATTGCGGCGGTGAATGGCTGCACGGCAGAGGTCGTTGTGAACCGGCTGACGCCACCCTTGATCAACGATGCGGCGACGAATGCCCGCCTGAGTGATCTGTTTCAAACGATGCCAGCGGCAACACCGCTCACGGTGATTGATTCGGCGCGGACGATGGCGAGCGAGGATATGGCATTCTGGCTGGAGCGTGCGCCCGGTACCTATTTCTTTGTTGGCGCACGGAACGAGGGACGAGGGATTACCTACCCACACCATCACCCGCAGTTTGATATTGATGAGGACGCCCTTCCGATTGCGGCGGGGCTGTTGGCAGCGGCGGCAGCGAGCTATGTCTACCGAGGGGGATAGCTCAGATGAAGCATCATCCACAACGCCACGACGGGCGCTGCGTCCGAAACGCCAGCGGGCGCGGGAGTGGCTGCAATACCCGTTTTTTGTCTACGGCACGCTGCGGCGGGGACAGCCGAATTACGAAACCTACCTTGCCGGCGCAACAATCAGTGAACGTCCGGCGCGGCTGATGGGCGCGGCGCTTTACTCGGTGGGGCATTTCCCGGTGCTGGTAGAGGCAGGAGAATCGTCTTCGGTGGTTGGGGAATGGATAGTGATTCACCCAACACTGCACGTCCAAGTGCGGCGGCGCTTGGATCGCCTTGAGGGATGTGAGGCGGGACGGGAGACGTGGTTGTTTCGCCGCGTCCGACGGCGCGTTCAGCTTGAGGGAATGGGGGGCGGGGCAGAATCAGAGGCATGGCTTTATCTAGGCGATCCCGCCGTTTTGCGCCTGTATCCTCACGTTCACCTACCCGATGGCGATTGGCTGGCGTGGCTGAAGACACGGTAACGCATAACGGTAACACGTAGAGGATAATCAGAGGATGATCCCATTGGGATTGCCCACCAAGATGAGAGGTTTTGTATGCCCATCGTACCTCCCCTCCGCTGGCGTGACGGCGGTGGGTGGCTGATCCTTCGTAGCTATGGCGACTTGAATGATCCGATCACCCTTGATTTGGATACGCAAACGCTGACGAAGATTGCACGGGGCGAACCCCTTGCCTACCTTTGGGCGGGCGGCGACATTGAGGACGCTGACACCCACCTTGACCTTTTGGAAGACCTCGGCGCCCCAACGGGCTATCTCGTTGATTTGTTGACAGAGGACGATGAGACAATCACCGCCCAATTGAAGGACGCGGGGTTGATCATCCTCGGTGATGGCGATGAGCGGACTCTTCGCTCGGCATTGGTGGGCGCAGCGGAGGCAGCGCTAATGACAGCCTTTCGGCGGGAGGGAGTGATTTTGGGTATTGGGGCGGGGGCGCGGGTTTTGGGATCGCTGCTGCTGACACACGGCGCGGGGTTGGGGTGGGTGGCAGGGGCGTGTATCCTGACCGATTACGATTTGACCAGTGCGGGGGATATGGCAGCCGTGCTGCTGAACAACCCCGGCACCTATGGGATTGGGATCGGCGCGGGGGCGGGGTTGGTGTTGGGTGGCGATGGTCAGATTGAGGTGTGGGGGACGGGCAAAGTGACCGTCACCCTGGGAGGAAATCCGAAATGAGCGGGAAAGTCGATCCCATCGATTCAAACGACGCCTACGATCCGAATGATCCGGCACTGGAGAGCTATACGCAGCGGGTAAAGGTGGAACGCCCTGTGCCGTTTGTGCCGCAGCGAGTGGTTTCCCTTGTCCCTAGTGTGACCGAAACCCTTTTTGATCTCGATTTGGGAGATCGTTTGGTGGGGGTGACGGAGTACTGTACCCGTCCAGCGGAAAAAATAGCGGCGGCACGGCTGCCCCGCGTGGGGGGGACAAAAAACCCCGACATTAGGGCAATCCTTGCGCTGCGCCCTGATCTGGTCATAGTAAACCGTGAAGAAAACCGCAAGCCCGATGCGGACGCGCTTAACGAGGCGGGAATCACGACATGGGTGACCGAGCCGAACACCGTCCGCGAGGCGGTGGAACTGCTCTGGCAGATCATGGATGTCTTTGAATATGCGGCAATGACGCACCGCGTGCGGATGATCCACATCACCTATGAGGCGACACGCCGCTATATGAACGAGGAAACGGACCTCCCTTTGGTGAAAACCTTCGTTCCGATCTGGCACGATCCGCTGATGACCTTCAACCAACATACCTATATTCACGATTTGCTGTTCACCTGTGGGGCGCTGAATGTGTTTGCTGAACGGGAACGGGCATTTCCCCTCGCCGCTGATCAGGGGAAGGCTGATCCCCTCCCACCGGATGATCCGCGTATCACTGGACGGGATATACGCTACCCTCGCGTCACAATGGAGGAAGTGATCGCCGCTCAACCAGAGTTAATCTTGCTGCCGGATGAGCCGTATCCATTTGGGGAGGCGGAATTGGAGGCGTATAGCGCGATACTTGCCAAGACGCCCGCAGTGAAAAATGGGCATATTTACTTGGTGGATGGCTCGTTCCTAACATGGCACGGGACGCGCCTTGCCTATGCACTGAACGACCTTCCACCGCTAATTGCCCGTGTACGGGGGGCGGTGGAAGGGGCGGAGTAAATGCGCCCCTACGAGGTTTTGCGTAGGGTATTACGGTACAGAGAGGACGCTGGCGCGGGAACGGACCCCCCTGTGCTTAGCTATCGGACAGGGCTACTAACTGTCCCCGAAAGGTAGCGGCGAGGTCGGGCGCGGTTTGCCCGATATGGGCGATCAACCCAAGCACGTAGCCGCGAAAGTTTGGATGGTTCATCCGGTTTTGGGCGTTTAACCCCGTCTGCGCTGCGTTATGAAGAATTGCCCGCACCTGACGGCGCATCTGGCGGGGGGTATTCACTTTATCGTTGACAACCAACCCGGTGACAATCTGGCGCTGCCCGCGCTGGTAAAAGCGTGTCTTTTTTGGATGGACAGTGAACCCTTCAGCGGCGATGATATGCCCCGCTGTTTTCATCAGTTTGAACAGAACATCCCGATCCTCGCCAGAAAAGGTGAGATCGTCGGCGTAGCGGGTGTAGGTGACACCGCGTTTCACCGCCAAACCCGCCAAGCGTTTATCCAAGCGGCGGGCGGCAAGGTTTGCCAGCGCGGGACTCGTTGGCGCACCTTGTACCAACGCACGGGGGCTAAGTCCAGCATAGTAGGGACGATCTGGGCGCTGAATCATTTCGCGGTCACTTTCCGTGCAAAGTAACGCCAACACCGAGGCGATGGTGTAGCCATAGCCCAATCCAGTGAACAAGCCGCGCACCCGCCGAAAGGTGATTGAGGGAAAGAACTCCTTTAGGTCAAGGTTAAGGACAAAAGGCTTACCGGCATGGGGGCTGGCATTCGTCACGATGTTTCGTCCCTTCCGAAAGCCGTGTGCTGGCTCGGTAAGCACAATTTTATTCAAGATCTCAGCAAGAATTTTACGTTGGATTGCCTTCAAGCCTGTTTTAGGGGCAAGGATTACCCGCTGCCCGCCGCTCCGTTTGGGAAGAACATAGCGCACATAATGGTAGACGCTGCTGGTCGTTTGGTTGTAGGTGTACCAGCGCAAACGGGAGAGCTCGACGTTCAGCCACTCTGCCAATGCTTTTTCGTTTTTCAGGATGGGGAGGTTTTGGGCGGTGAGTTTTTTTTCGTTTAGCGCACGGCGGCTCAGGTTTTGGCTGTTTAAGCCCACCCCAAAATAGCGACGATCTCGACGGCGGCGTTCGCGGCGCTGCTGTTCGCGTTCGGCACGCCATTCGGATTGTTCGCTACGCCAATCGGCTGAACGCCATTGGAGTTCCTCATCCGTGTAACTCAGCCGCCAAGCCCGTAGCGCATCGGATGTCATGTCCGCTCCTCTGAAATAAATTTTGTTCAGTTAGGAAAAAAACAGGTCACACAATGTTGGCGCGGGTTACTATCACGAGTCTTGGAGCAGGACACCACTTGTTCGAGAGCGGTGTCCTGTGACGAAGTGATGGGGCTAGTGTCCCGCCGCGACGTAACATCGCAGCATTCTGGCTAACCACGCTTGGTCTTGTGTGACCTATTTAGAACAAGTGTATCGTTATATGAAAAAATGTCAAGAGGGGAGTTTTCGACGTGAAGATATTCGTTTGACTCTGGTTTGACTCTGGTCTACCATTGCCGAATGAGCCATCCATGAGAGGTGTGATTCCATGACGAACGCGCCAACCGCCGAAAATGGCGGAAACCTCCCTGAGGCAAGCCCTCCCCTCGCCGCACCGTCGGCTAACCCACCAGATGCCATGAACCGCCGTCCGATCACGCAGCAAGCGCGGAACTATCGGCGTTATTGGCCCGCGTGGATGAAGCAAATGCCCTATTTACGCCTTCCCGCGCCAAAGGATGATTTCTCCCTGATTGATCGGGCAGAGATGCGCAAGGTGTTGGGCGATACCGCGCCGGAGGTGATTCGCGCTATCGAGCGCGATCTTGACCTGCTGGAAGCAGACGTGAGCAAGCTGTTCAGCCGCCGTGACGCCCAAGCTGCCCAATATCAAAACCGCTTTCGGCTCTACCAAGTGGGCTATATCATCCTCGCCATGATAGCCACACTCTTAGGTTCGCTGATGGTTTTAGCCCTGAATAATGAACCGCGTTGGGTGCCGGTGATTGGCTTTGGCGAGACGGTGATCGCATTGTTAGCAACATTTTTGGCAAGCCTTTCTGGGCGGGGGGAAAACCCCCTCAGCGCGTGGCTGGATAACCGCCGCCGCGCCGAAAACCTTCGCCGCGAATTCTTTCGCTACCTGATGAAATTACCGCCCTACGACGCTCTGAACGGGGCAGCACGGCGAACGACACTCTCGAAACGGGCAGCGTTGATCAATCAGGGGCAAATGCCCGATATAGGCACGAATGGGAAGGACTCATGAGCGACCAACCAACCAGACCACGCGCCAACGAACTTCCTCAACAGCCGATTCAGGACAGCCAACTGGTGCAAGATCGGCGTTACATGGAAGCACTGAACAAGCTGTTCAATCGGTTTGCCGTTGAAGATCAGCGCGTGTACTACGAATATGCCATTGAGCGCAACCGACGGGCTGGCTCACAGGTGAGTTTGATACGGGCGTTTACCGCGTTTGTAGCGGGCTTTGCGGCGGCGCTGACTGCCCTTTTGGTGCAGTCGGTGTTTGTTCCGGGGGCGCAATGCACGATGGACACCGCCGGAATTTCGTATTGTGATACGATGAAGTTCCTCGTCTCGCTGACGACCCTGATCGCCGTTATTGCCCCTGCCATTGGCTCAGCCTTTAACGGACTTTCCGATTTGTACCAGTGGGATCGGCAGGTGGGGATGTTCACCTCGGCATTGGAAAGCCTTGTCGTCGCTGATGCCTACTCCCCCGATTCGGAGGAAGCGGACACCTACTATCGCGCCTCGTTAAGCGCCTTTGCGCAAGGGACGCTGGAGGTTATGGAGAGCGAAACGGCGCAGTGGGGGCAGCTTGTCCGCACGCCGGAACAAATCGAAAAATTCCTTGCCGAGTCGCTGGCGCGTCAGCAGCAGGTGATCAATGCCGCTGCTGAGCAGCGATTCAGCCCACCGCAGGGGTAGTGAGGAAAAGGACGATTCTTTTACGGATTGAAATCCCCTATACAACGGGGAAAGGGAGATTATGAGCGAGCCATTTCTGATTACCACAGAGGGCGGAGTCCGCACGCTGACCTTCAACCGCCCTGAGATTCGGAACGCCCTTGACAAGGACACGGCAAATTGGCTGCGGGATGCCGTCGATGAGGCAGAGAAAAGCCCTGAGGTGCGGGTGATCGTTGTCACAGGGGCGGGCGGGGCGTTTGGGTCGGGGGCAGATATGCGGGCGGCGATGGCAATCAGCCCAACGCCCACCGATGCCCACCGCATTTTGACTGAATCGTTTGCTCCGGCAATTCGGGCGCTGTGGGAGTGTCCGCTTCCGGTGATTGCCGCAGTGGACGGTGTGGCGGCGGGGATAAGCTGCGATCTGGCGCTGGCGTGCGATCTGCGCTTGCTCTCAACACGGGGGGCGTTTATGGAATCCTTCATCCGCTTGGGGTTGATTCCTGATGGCGGAGGGACGTTTCTGCTCCCGCGCTTGGTTGGGTTGGGGCGGGCGCTGGAGATGATGTATTTTGGGGATAAGATTGAGGCACAAGAGGCACTTGCCCTCGGTTTAGCGAATAAAGTGTTTCCCCTTGAGACGTTCGAGGCAGAGGTTGCCGCCTATGCCAGCCGTTTGGCGGGGCAGTCCCCACAGGCGCTTTGGCGCGGCAAACGGGCGATGAAGGCGGCGCTCTTAGAGGGGGACTTGAGGGCGGCACAGTCCCGTGAGGCGTCGGAACAATTAGCGATCCTCAGCGGCGAGGATGGCTTTGAAGGGTTTGCCGCTTTTTTGGAAAAACGGCAGCCCGTATGGAAATGGAAGCGGGGCGAGCTGTAGGGCTTACATAATTGAACTTGTTTACCCTCTATTCATCGAAAGGGACGGGTTGAGGGGAAAGTCCCTTCAAAAAGCTGATTTCCCCCTTTGCCCTCAGTGGGCTAGGCTGTGTTGACATTTGGGGTTCTTTAGAAATTTTCTCGATGGTCTACTAGGGCGACTCGATCAGGTCGTCCTTGATGTATCAGACGAAATGAGACAGACCAGATGAGAGCGTCGTTTTAAGGGGTTTTGGCGGCACCCCAAATCGTTATGCTTCGGGTGATCTTCGTGTGCCTTGTGGGTTAGGGATCGTCCAATAGGAAACGGCGTTAAGGAGGGGGGGTATCCTGAAGGGGGTCATTTCCCCGCTGGGGGCATCCATAGCCCGCATAGGGAATCCGTTTTAGGATTTCGCCTGTTGCCGCCTTCCAGACAACGAGATCGGTTTTGCTTGTCGTGACGATGCTGTCCCCATCGGGATTCCAACGCACCCAGGGGGGTGTCGTGCTATCGCGCTGCATCCACATCATTTGCCCACTCAGGGCGTCCCAAACACCTGCCCGCCCATCCACATAGGCGATGGCGATTTGCGCCCCATTCGGGATCCAATCAAGGGAGATGGCGGGCGTGGTATCGGCACTAACAGGGCTAGGGACTTTTTTGGTAAAGGGGATGTCTTCCAGCCAAAATTGCCGTACAAAGCGATAAGGCGATTCTTGCGCCATACTTGGGCGCGGGTTTGTGCTGCCACCAATCCCCATAAAGACGAGACTTAGAATCAGAGTAAGTTTACGCATAATCAAGGTGTTTCTTTCTGTGGGATGTAGTTTCATGGCAGACCTTCCCAGAAGGGGTAAGCTATTCATTCTACCTCAACGGTAGGAACGCACGGTGGAGCGTCCTATGCTACAATAACGCCTATGGCTACCCAGAAACGTTGGCGTTTTGCTCCCCTCCCCCCCCATGGGGTTATTGCTGATTACGAAACATGCGGGATACATCCCATCCTTGCCCAAATTTTATACCAGCGCGGGTTTACCGACCCCACCGAGGCACAGGCGTTTCTGAGAGGCGAATCCTCCCTGGGTGACCCTTTCAAACTAAAAGGAATGGCGGCAGCCGTCGCTCGTATTCGGACGGCAATCAAACGCCGCGAGGTGATCATCGTCTATGGCGACTTTGACGCTGATGGGGTAACCAGTACGGCGCTTCTTGTCAGTGTGCTGCGGGCGCTAGGGGCGAACGTCCGAGAATACATCCCAGATCGCGTTGACGAAGGTTACGGATTGAACGATGCCGCCCTCATTGCGCTGGCGAAGGCAGGGGCGAAGTTGGTCATCACCGTTGACTGTGGGATTCGTTCCCTTCATGAGGTGGAGACGGGAATTCGCGCCGGGTTGGATATGATCGTTACCGATCATCACTCGGTTGGTCTGGAGATTCCGCGAGCCACTGCTGTGATTAACCCCAAACAAGCGGGCTGCAAGGGCGAGCCAATGTTGGCAGGGGTGGGCGTCACCTTTAAATTGGCGTCAGCACTGATCAAAGCGGCGATCCAGCAGGATCGCTGGCAGCCGACAATCACCCCTGATGATCTTCTCGATCTCGTGGCGCTTGGAACGGTTGCCGATCTTGTGCCGCTGGATCGCCCGGAAAACCGCGCCCTCGTCGCTGGCGGACTGGCACGCTTACGGGAGGCAAAGCGCCCCGGCGTTCGCGCCCTTTTAGATGCGGCGGGGCTTGCCCCCGATAAGGTGGATACCACCGCCATTGGCTTTATCCTTGCCCCTCGGATCAATGCGGCGGGGCGGCTGAGACACGCACGGTTGGCGTATGAGCTTTTGATTAGCGACGATCCCTTGTTTCTTAGCGAACGGGCAAAACAACTTAGTGACCTCAACGAGGAACGACAGCGGCTCACCCGCCAGATGCACGATTTTGCCCGCACCCATGCCGGACTCGATGTTTTGGAACGGGGGACGGCTGTTCCGCTCATCTTCGCTGCTGACGCTGACTTTATTCAGGGGATTGTGGGCTTGGTTGCCGGACGCCTGACGGAGGAATTTTACCGCCCGTCGATAGTCGTCCACTACGACGCCGAAAAAGGGGAAAGTCATGGATCGTGCCGCAGCATTGCGGAGTTTGACATCACCGCCGCCCTTGATCAATGTGCTGATCTGCTGATCCGGCATGGCGGACATGCTCAGGCGGCGGGTTTTGCTATTCACAATGACAATCTCCCTCACTTTCGGGAACACATGATGGGCATAGCCGAGGCATCCCTGCGCGGGCTGACGCTCCAACCGAGCCTCGCCATTGATGCCGATATTCCCCTTGCGGCGGCGGATGGGGCGCTCTACGAGGCATTGCAACTGCTCCAACCATGCGGAAATTCCATGACTGTGCCGATCCTCAGTTCGCGGCGACTAAAGGTGTTGGAGGCGCGGGGAGTGGGCAAAGACAATGCTCATCTGAAACTGAGTTTTACCGATGGCAAGCTCATCCGGCATGGGATCGCTTTTCGGATGGGGGAACGTGCCGAAGGATTGCCCCCCTTGATCGACCTTGCCTACGAACTTGTGCTGAATGAGTGGAACGGAAATCAGCGGTTGGAGTTCATCATCCAAGATATTCGTCCCTCAGAGTGAGTGCGGCATATGGAAGATTAGGAAGGAATCGGTTAGAATACCCTTTGTTTCATGAAACTGCCGTGTTTATGATATGACGCCGCCGTGACATAAGCGAGGGGGACGCCCGCATGACAGGCACATCCAAGCAAGAGCAATTTGAAAATGCCGTGCGTGACCTGATGACCGCCTTCGATGTGGAGCGCCCGCCCGTCCCTATCGAGGTCATGCTAAAGCGCCCCAAACCCGGTATGTGGCAAGAAGTCAACCTGAGCGAACTATCCCTCTCATTCATTTCTGTAAAACACCAGCACAGCCCCCGTATGTCTGTTGCCCGCCTTTTGGCACGGCATATCTGCCGCAGCCCCTGGGGGTTGGAGCGCGGGTTGGACGAATATGCAAACAACGATGATGATATTCGGATGTTTGCGCGGGCAATTGTCATGCCCTTTTTTATGCTGGCGGAAGTGTCCCTGAACAGCCGTGTTCCGGCGGCACTTGTCACCCGCTTTGAAGTCCCCGACGACGATGCAGCCCAACGGTTGATTGATCTGGGGTTTGCTTAAATCGCTCTATAGAGCTTTCTGCATCATGGATCAAGGGTATTACGTGTGGATGCTCGCACTATCGCCTATCTGAATGAATTGAATCAAGCCTTTTATAAACAAATTGTCGAGAATTTTGACGAATCACGCGGGCGGGCATGGGCTGGTTGGGCGCGAATTCTGCCTTATGTGTCAGGGATCACACCGCTCCGTGTTTTAGATGCTGGCTGCGGCAACGGGCGCTTAGGACGTTTCCTCTCTCGCCACCTCAGCACACCCATTCACTATCATGGAATTGATTACATCGAGGAACTCCTTACAGCGGCACGGGAAGCCTTTGCCGCACGAGGTATCCTCCCCGACGCCCGCCTAGAAGTGTGCGACATCCTAACCAACCCGCCCGGCAGCGGGGTATATGATGTGGTGGCGCTGATGGGCGTGCTGCACCACATCCCCGGCGGGGAAAGCCGTGCGGCGCTGCTCAGCGCCCTTGCCGAACGTGTGTCCGTAGGGGGCGTGTTTGTCTTTACGGCGTGGTGCTTTTATGATTATCCGCGTTTCCGCGAACGGCTGCTCCCAATCCCCACCGGTTATGCCACAGAGACGGGCGATTTTCTCATGGATTGGCGGCGGGGACATGCCGCACAGACAGCACTGCGTTACTGTCATCATGTGGACGAGACAGAATACGCGGCGTTGATAGCAAGGTCGACGGCACAAGGGCTGACAGCAGTCGCTACCTTTCGTGCCGATGGGCATACAGAGGATAGTAACCGTTATGCTATCTTACAGCGTTTGCGGTGAGATAACGATAAAAAACGTGGGGCTATTCCTCCCCTAAACAATGCCATTCTTCGCCCATTTTCCCCTTTCGATGCTAAACGGACAATTTTCGACTATACTTCTTTCTATCGGGATCGTGCCGCACTGCTGCGAAGGGATCGGATGTGTCGAAGATTCTCTGTCTTCATTCCATGCGCGATAACGTTGGGAAAACAACGGTTGTGACGAACATCGCCGCCCTTATGGTGGCACGCGGAAAACGTGTTTGTCTGGTAGATGCGGATTTTCGTAAGCCCTCGCTGCATAAGGCGTTTGGCTTGTCTGAGAGCGATCTCCCTCGTTCGCTCAGCGATTTTCTTCTCGGTTCAGAGCCGATCAGCGCCGCCGTTTATGACATTACCAACCGCTTTGGCAAAATGGCGAAAGGGCGTGTTTATCTCATTCCGGCACACGGGGCGACCAGCCAAGCCAGTACGATCCAAGCGCGGGGCTACGATCCGAACCAAGTGAAAGAAGGTTTGGATTACCTTGCCGGCGTGCTGGACATTGATTATTTCATCATTGATGCCCGCGCCGGTTTGGATGAGCAGACGCTCCCTCTCTACGCTATCACCGACATATTGGCGGTTATCCTCATGCTGAACGCTGAAGATTTTCAAGGAACAGGGGTGTTGACCGAAGTTGCCGAGAAAATCGCTGTCCCCTTAGTGACCATCCTCGTCAACGATGTTCCCGATTCGTTCGATCCCAACAACATCCGCGCCGAGATGGAGCGCGTGTACAAGCTAAAGCCTGCTGCTATCATTCCCCACGTTGATCTTCCCGAAGGCAAATCCGGTATTCCAGCAATTGATTTTCCCTACAGCCCGATGGTGGTTGCCATTGGCGGTTTGGCAAAGCTCGTTATGGAATGGGGATAACACATGGATCGACTTGCCCCCACCCCGACAAACGCCGACAAGAAGGCGGATTACACGGTTGGCTTTACCGATCAAACCGCCGAACTGCGGCTGGAGAGCCTCCCCACGCAAGGGGATATTCCCCACTGGCTGCGGGGGACGCTGATCCGCAACAGTCCGGGGAAATTTTGGGCGGGAACTGAGGAGATGCACCATTGGTTTGATGGGCTGGCAATGCCCCATAGCTTTATGGATCAACTGGTCAAGGTCGATGCCCAAACAGGCAAAACGACGATCTGGGCAGCGCCGAATTGTCACCCAGGTGAGCCTGTTTTCGTCCCTGCACCCAACGCCCAGGAGGAAGATGATGGGGTGACTTGACCGTTGCGGTAAATCCGGCGGCGGGACATTCGTCCTTAATCATCCTTGATGCGAAAACGTTCACCGAGCGTGGGCGTGCCAATGTGCCGATCCACCTCCCTTTGGGGTTTCACGGGAGTTTCTTCGAGAAATAGGAAACGAAATCCCTGCCCTCATCATACCCTGTGTCCCGTTGGAGCATCGTCCGAAAGACGGCTGCCTCTCAGCGCGTCGAATCATGCGCGAAAAATCACCTTCTCCAGAATGAGGGCTGCTCCTTATGCCGTCTTATACACCAAAACGGGCGATGGTTATCGTTGCCCACCCGGATGATATTGAGTTTAGCTGTGCGGGGACAATTGCCCGTTGGGTGCGCGAAGGGGCGGAGGTCTGTTACGTCCTCTGCACCAGTGGGGATGTGGGCATTGCCACCCCCGGTATGACGAACGCCGAAGCAACACGCATTCGCGAGGCAGAACAAACAGCGGCAGCAGAGGTTGTTGGGGTACATAACGTGGTCTACCTGCGCGAGCCAGATGGCATGTTAGAGGCAACCCTCCACCTGCGCAAGCGGCTTGTGCGGGAAATTCGGCGGTTTAAACCAGATACGGTGATTGTCGGTGATCCCCAGCAGTTGTGGTCGGTGGGGGAGGGGTATATCAACCACCCCGATCATCGCGCCGCCTCTCTTGCCGCAGTGGATGCCATTTTTCCAGCAGCGGGGCAGCCAAATCTGTTTCAAGAATTAGAGTCAGAAGGGCTGACCGCCCATAAGGTTCACAAAGTCTATGTTCTCTCGTGGGAAAAGGCGACGACATGGGTGAACATCACCGACACGATTGATCTGAAGGTTGAAGCGCTCAAAAAGCATGTCAGTCAGATGGGCGATTGGGATGTGGCGACAGAGATCAAAAAGTGGGCGGCGGAGATTGGCAAAGGGCATGAGATGGATTATGCCGAGGGGTTCCGCGTGATCACCTTTGAGGATGCTCTCGCAAAAGAAGCACCCGCCTCCACAGAGGCAGAAACTGTCGCTGGCTGATTCCCTCTGAGCATTTATGGTTTGTCTCTGTGGCGTTCGTTGAGGACGCCACCACAACAAAGGATGTCCTCTCCATGACGTTTTCCCACAATACGATGCTCAGCCCCTTTACGTGGCGCTATGGCTCAGAGTCAATGCGTGCGCTGTGGTCGGAGGTTCATGGACGGCGGCTCTGGCGGCAGTTGTGGGTAGCACTGGCGACGGCACAGCACGAGATTGGCTTGGTGACACAGGCGCAGCGTGATGACCTTCGCGCGCATGTCGATGAGATCAATATAGAGCGAGCGCACGCTATCGAGGCGGAAATTAAACATGACCTCATGGCGGAAGTGCGCACCTATGCCGAACAATGCCCGATTGGGGGGGGAATCATCCATCTCGGCGCAACGAGCATGGATATTGAAGACAACGCGACAGCGCTCCGCTTGCGGGATTCGCTGACGATGGTGATTGATCGTCTTGCGGGCGTCTTGCGGACGCTGGCAACGTTGATTGACGCTCATGCAGAGATGCTCTGCATTGCCTACACGCATCTTCAGCCCGCCTCGCTCACGACGCTAGGCTATCGCTTGGCAAATTATGGGCAAGACCTCCTTGCGGGATGGGAACACCTTCGCCAAGCACGGCGCGATCTGCGTGGAAAAGGATTTAAGGGTGCGGTAGGGACATTGGCAACCTATGCCCACCTCGTCGCTGATCAGGGTGTCACAGCGGCGCAGCTTGAGGGGCGGATCATGGCGCTGATCGGCTTGGAGGCGTTTCCCGTCGCCACCCAAACCTATACCCGCCGCCAAGATTGGGTTATCCTCTGCGCTCTTGCCGATGTGGGCATGACCGCCTACCGTTTCGCCTTCGATCTCCGCTTGCTGCAATCGCCCCCCTTTGGGGAATGGGCAGAGCCATTCGGCGCGGCGCAGGTTGGCTCTAGCGCCATGCCCTTCAAGCGCAACCCGATCAATGCCGAAAATATGGATAGCCTCGCCCGCTACCTTGCCGCTTTGCCAAGCGTGGCGTGGGACAACGCCGCCCACAGCCTTCTTGAACGGACACTGGACGACTCGGCAAACCGGCGGGTGATCCTCCCCGAAGGATTTCTCGCCTGTGAGGAAATTCTCATCCGCTTAGAGCGGCTTGTGCGCGGACTGCGTCTTGATGATCGCGCCATTCACGAGAACGTTCAGCGTTATGGTGTGTTCAGCGTCACCGAGCGCTTGCTTATGGAGGCGGTCAAAAGTGGCGGAGATCGCCAGATGCTCCATGAGGTGATCCGCGAACACAGCCTTGCCGCATGGGCAGCCCTGTGCGATGGAAGAGCCAACCCGCTGGTGGATTTGTTGTGCGGAGATGAGCAAATAACTCAACTGCTGCCGGTAGAGAGGGTGCGGGCGCTTATGCAGCCGGATGGTTTTGTTGGGGAAGCGCCACAGCGAGCGCGGGCAATGGCGGTGACGATCCGCGAAGCGGTGGGGGTATGATTGACCTTCCCTCCGATATATTCCAATGTGGGCATTTCCGCTATGAATCCGGCGATCACGGTGATGTATGGCTGAATCTGGATCGGCTTTTCGTGGATGCCCGCCGGATGCGCGGGTGGGCGCTGACTCTCGCGGATGTTTTGTCGCCCACCACCCCTCAGGTCATTGTGGGGGCGCTGACGGGCGGGGCGTTTCTAGCGAACGTTCTTGCTGCCGAGATGGGTGTGGCGTTCGTTTTTAGCCAACGGGTTGTCCTTGAGGGTGGGGAAGTGCGCTACCGAATTCCCGACACGCTGCGAGAGACACTGCATGGGAAAACGTGCCTTCTCGTTGACGATGCGATTAATGCAGGATCGGCGCTGCGGGGGACGCTGGCGGATGTTCTCACCTGTGGGGGGCGGATCGTTGGGATAGGAAGTCTGATCGTCATGGGTGAGGCGGCGGAACGCATTGCCGCTGAACAAGGTGTCCCGTTTCAAGCGTTGGCGCGGGTTGAGCGGCAGATGTGGCGGGCGGAACACTGTCCCCTTTGTGCTAACGGTGTTCCCCTTACACCGAGCGCCGCCACGTCCCCTCAATAAAGGCAAAGACGAGGGCGGCGGGTGTCCCCTCTACGGTTACGGCGACATAGGCGCGGGGAATCCCATCATTGCCCATCGCAATCCGAACACTCTGAACTTGCCCCGTTGCCGCGCCTGGGTTTGCTAAACGATCCCGCAGCAGAACTGCCGCAGCGGGGTTTTGGGTATCCCAAAGGGGGATGACCGCCCCCTGATCCCCCCGCGATAGAAGGGTTTTTTCCACATCCAAGCGCCACTGGAAAAATGGATGCCAATCCACCGCGAGGAGATCAATCGGCTGTCCAACAACCTCGGCTGCAATCTGAATCATGCGCTCTGGGGTGAGCGCCGCCGCCAATTTTGCTACAGCGGACGCGCCATAGCTTGCCTGATAGCTTGCCATGAACGCCATGCGGAGCGGATCGCCACGCTCGGTGAGGGATGCCGCCGCCCATTCGATTACCCCACTGCGCAGCCATGCCGCATCAAGAGTCCCTTCGTTTTGCCATGCCCCGCCTGCCACCACGTCGTTGAACATCGCCTCCGCCAATTTTTGAGCAATGGCATCTTCCAATGCTTGTGGCATGTCCGCATCGGCACGCGCCCGATCAAATATAGCGAGGGGCGAGGGGATAATCAGGCGGTTTGGATCGCTGGTATCCCACGCCAAAGCAGCGGAGGGATCGGGGGCAACGTGGAGAGTCATCGGGTCACTAGGTTGGCAATCCAGTACGATACAGCCCGCCGTCCACCACCGGTTGGCGCGATTTGCGAGCGCTTCACCGAGGCGGACATCAAGGGCGTAAAAGGTGACGGTGATCGGCGTGCCTGGGCGGGTGATCAACTCCCCCCAAAAGGTGTAATCCGCCGGAACATGCCGCCACCCATCGCTGTAGCGCCAATAAAACCAAACTGTCTCGAAGGGGACATTGTTCACTATTTCGCCAAGCACCACCCGCCCACGCGGACCGTCAATGACGAGATCGTGAATTGCCCCCGTCAGGGTGAGATTTGCCGTCGTTTTTTGATCTTGGTAGCGTTGAAAGCGTTCACTTTGGGCGGTGAACCACGCATCGCTGGCGCTTCGTTGAAGAGCAATAAAATCAGGGTAGTTCCCAATGCGCAGCGCGGCAATCTCTGCCTCTATGGTGTCTGTTAGGTCTTGGCGAATCCGATCATCGACATAGCGCAGACGCCCCAAAAGCGCCCCACCAATTCCCCCCACAAGAACGATCATAAATGTGGTGAGAGCAATTATCCGCCGCCGAGAACGTCGCCGTATCTTCCGCCCGTCGGGGTCTTCGCCAAGTCGCTTGTGGATGCGCTCGGTTTCAATGTGCCAATCCAGTTTAACGCCCAAAAGTGCTCGCTATCCTAGGGTGTGTTGACGTTTTGGTTCAGAACCCTAATCCCCCAGCCCCCCTTCCCCGCACGCTGAGAAAGGGGAGAAATCTTGTGGGCGAGGGGATGAGGGCTATCTCTTTCTATGATTACCTTCTTGACGGTCTACTAGCTCTGTAAGGTCACATCGCCGGCAATAATGCGGTGATCCGCACCGGAATCATCGCGGACAATCAACGCCCCTTCTTCGTCAACATCCTGTGCCAGCCCCTGAATTGCCCATGTGTCATCCCCGCTAAGACGGACACTAACGCGCTGCCCAAGTGTGGTCAGGCGTCCACGCCAGGCATTAAAGAGAGAGCGCTCGCCAATTCGCGCCGCCCAATGATCAACACGTTTTAGGAGGCGATCTGCAAGGTCTGTGCGGTGGATGGAGACACCCGTCACCCGCTCGATACTAGTGGCAGCGGTTGCCAATGCCGTTCCGGTGAAATCGATGCGCACATTCAAGCCAATGCCTAACACAACCCCAACAAGACGATCACCCTCCCACACTGCCTCAGCAAGGATACCCGCCACCTTGCGCCCCACCAGCAGCACATCGTTGGGATATTTTAAGCCGATCATCTCCATAGGCAGGCTAGGGACGGTGGCGAGAGCCTCGGCTACCGAGACTGCCCCCACCATCGTCGCCCGCCCAAGTTTGGAGGGAGCAACCTCCGGGCGAAGAATCACACTCATCAGAATAGCTGTACCGGGGGGGGCGTTCCATGTGCGCTGAAACCGTCCGCGCCCTGTGGTTTGTTCGTCAGCAATGACCACCGCTCCGGCGGGCGCACCCTCTAATAACCAGGCGCGGGCGTGGTCATTTGTGCTGTCGATTTGGGGAAAAAAGCGAAATGGACGCAACCCTAAGACAGCATCCAGCGACTCTTGGCTCAAAGGCATAGGTGGTTACTCCGCTGGGCGTGCTTCTAGTGTGATGTCAACCTCAACAAGCGTTGCTCCGCGATAAAGTGTGAGAGTGACAACATCTCCCGGCGAGGTGTTCGCCACGAGATAGCCAATCAATTGATCAAAATCGCGGATGGGGACACTGTTGATGGCAATAATAATATCACCGCCAATCGTCACATTCACCCCGCGAATGACTACCGTTCGGCTGCCCCCTTGCAAGCCAGCACGGGCAGCAGGCGAATTGGGGACAACATCGCTGACCAAGACCCCATAATCTACCGGAAGGGCATAGAGTTCGGCAAGTGAGGCAACGGTGATCCCGCTTAAGCCTGTATTTTGAGGGCTGATCGCCGTGATTCCCAACCACGTGTAGTCCGCCCGCCCTTTGCTAATCAACTGGGGGATGACGCGCTTGACGGTATTCACTGGCACGGCGAACCCAATGCCCTGAAATATCCCTGTTTCGCTGCGGATCGCCGTGTTGACGCCAATCACCTCGCCATAAAGATTCAGGAGAGGTCCGCCGGAATTGCCCGGATTAATCTGAGCGTCCGTTTGGATAATCGAGGGATTCTGATAAGCTGTGCGCGTCCGGGGGCTGATCATTCGGGCGGAATTCAGGGTGCGTCCGGTGGCACTGATCACCCCCGTCGTCATCGAACTGAGCAAGCCAAAGGGGTTGCCAATGGCAATCACCGTTTGCCCCACTTTTAAATCTGAGGAATCACCCAGAGAGAGAGGGAAAAGGTGACGGGCATCAATCTTTACTTGGATTACGGCGAGATCGCTGTAATTATCAATACCAATGATTGCAGCACTGGCGGAATAGCCATCGCGGAAGGTGACATCGATCCGTGTGGCATCCCGAACAACATGGGCATTCGTGATGATATAACCCTGCATATCATAGACAAACCCCGATCCGCTGGAATCAGCTTCGTCAAAGGTGTTCGCTGTCACCACCTCAACATTGACGACAGAGGACTCGGCACGGGCAAACACATTGATCAGGGTTTGTTGGTACGCCTCGGCTTGGGAGACAATAAAGGGGGGAACAGGTGTTGGTGTCGGCACTTGTGCCGAGGCAAAACCACCTTCAACCTCGACGGGGCGCATATTCGCACTCAGAGCGGTGGTTTCTCCCCACCCTTTGGCGCTTGGTGTGGTTAGCGGAATGTTCGTGAACAGGGCAGCACTGGCAAGCGCCAACGCGGTGAATGCTCCTATACTAAAGCGCACCATCGTTCCAAGCCATGTTCTGGGGTGAGGCTCACTGCTATCGGCGCTATATCCCTCATCCCATCCCTCTAACCAATGGGATTCATTTTCCTCTGTATAAGGATCATGATGGTCATAGGCGTCATAGCTGCTGCGGGGTGTTGGGTTGTCGTCATTCATGCGGTCACCGCCCTCACTCATCCAACAATGTGCATCGCCTATTCATTGCCCCTTAAAACCCCGACACCTCGTTTTGGGGAGAGAAGGCGCTCTTTGCATTCTGGGTAGGTTGGGGGTAGGCTCACCATGCTGGTGGGAATCTTGGTCTATTGTCACCAATACACCCACCCGTGCTAGTCTAGAGCTTGAGCCATTTTATCACCCTTCATTGGATGTACAAATACCATTTATACGTTGCTAACTAAGGATGCTTTTTGAGTTTACATGATTAAAGATACCCTAACCTCACGTACCCTCCCTGACTAGGCTGTGTTGACGTTTTGGTTCAGAACCCCTATCCCCCCTACCCCCTTTCCCCGTACACAGGGAAAGGGGAGAAATTCTGCGGGCGAGGGGGTGCGGGCTGTTTCTTTCTATGGTTCCCCTCAATGATGGTCTACTAGGGGCGGGCGGCGGCTTGGATCACCTCGGCAATGCGCCAAACCGCATCGGGTTGGGCAATCCGGACGAGATTTGCTGAGAGTTCCTTCAGCCGTGAGCCGTCATCGCTGAAAAGCTCGGCAACTGCCGCTGCTGCTCGTTCTGCTCCCGGCGCATAAACCCCCGCCCCGCGTTCAATAACATAATCAATGTTGGGCGTTTCTTGGTGGGGGATAGCCCCATTCAGGATGAGCGGCAGTCCCATTGCTGCCGCCTCAGTGATCGTTGCCGGTCCCGCCTTCGTGATGATTACATCGGCGGCACGCATGAAGGCGGGCATGGTCTCCACAAACCCATAAAGGTGCGCCTTATGCCGCCATTGAATTCCCTCCAATGCCGTTTTCATTTCGGCGTTGCGCCCTGCCACAATGACCAATTCGCAGGGGGTGTCCAAAGCGTCCACCGCTTGCGCCGTCTCCACAAGGGGACCCATCCCATCACCGCCCGCCACCATGAGAACGATCCGCGCCTTGGCTGACCAGCCCAACGCCGCCCGCGCTTCTGCCTTTGTTTGGGTTATTTTTGTAAATTTGGGGTGGATCGGCGCTCCGGTAATGATCATCTGTGCTTCGGGAATACCTAAGGCTTTTCCCCGCGCAAAGGCGCGATCTGTTGGCACACAACACCGCAGCGGACGGGGGTCATACCATAAGACGGTGGGCAGCGCCCAATCGGTAATCACCGTAACAAAGGGAATCGCGGCGTTCATCCGGCGGAGCGCCTGCACCGCCGGGCGGACGAACACACTATGGACGCAGACGACGACATCGGCGGGATAATCGGTGTACATCCGCCTCATCCGTCCCGACATGAAGGCGCAGTAAGCGGCACTGATCGGCTTCAACCGAAAGAGGCGATCATTCAGCCAATACTGCGCCCCATAGCTGCGCGGACTGGCGTTCACCCACGCTGTGTAGGTGGTGGGCATTCGGTTGAACGGCGGCGGAAAATACTCTTTCCACACATCAACCGACGCGAAGGTATATCCGCCGGGAGTGGTCTCCTCTAGGGCAGCTTGAATGGCGCGGGCGGCGGCGCGATGCCCGCCACCTGTATCGGACATGAGGAAAAGAAGGCGTTGTGGGGTCATGATCACTTGGTATCAGTCGTTTAGTGTGTCGATCTCAGCCATGACCGCCCATGTGTACTGTGCGGCGCGGGCAAGCGTCCCAGGCTCAATGCGATCCAGTTGATCCGTCTCCCGATGCCAATTGGGGAGGTAGCCTTCGGCGTTATAGCCAGCGATGCACAAGGCATGATACCCCTCGCGGACGAGCGGCGCGACTTCCTCAACAATCACCATGTCCCGCCCACAGACATTGAGCGTGGGGTGTTTCTGTGCCGCTTTGCCGGCTGCCGCCGCCATGATTGGCGAGGGGCGATAGTCGTTGAAGGCGCTGACGCCGTGTTTTGTTACATAAGCGATGTTCCCCGCGCCAACCATCTCTAAATCGAGGAAATAGCTGCGATGCTTCGAGGGAGCATAGTCCTTGAGGTATGCCTGAAGTCCGTAACAGCCGACTTCTTCGCAGCCTGTGAACAGAAGGGTCACTTCTGTATGCTGAAGGGGAGCTTCGCGCAGCGCCGCCGCCACACCAAGCAGCACACTGACCGCCGTCGCGTTGTCGTTTGCCCCTTCAATATGCGGGGCGGGGCTGTTCACGATGAACAGATTAGGTACAAGCGATGCGCCCACCACCCACACCCATTTTGGTAGGCGCGGTTTCCGCCGCAGCGCCGAGCGAATCATGAGCGCCCCACCGAGGATTGAGCCAGCAAGGGAGACGGTGTTCAAGGGTCTCATCAGGTAGGTGGGGGTGGGGGGAAACAAAGGGAGTGCCTGATTGGTGTCTAAATGTCCCACCAAGAACAAACGCCGTTTCACCTCACCACTTGGCGGGATGGTGGCGATCACATTTTGGCTGTCTCCGGTGGCAACCAATCGTTGGATGGGGTGAGCGGTTGCCCCCAACAGATCACGGATGCCTAACGCCCCGGCGATCCACGCCGCACCGCCGATGAGACGCCCTAAGCGCCCGCCAAGCGCCCCAAGAAGGACGCCGCCGGCTGCCAGACCCATCAAGGGAACAGCGCTCTCGGCAATGCTACGTTGGCTTTTGAAAGGCTGTTCAGTAACAGCGCTGATCCCTAGCGCTGCCAATTCCTTTTTGACATACTCCGCCGCCAGTTTTTCACGGGGGGAACATGGCGGACGCGGACCAATATCCTTGCAAAGCACCGTCATATGGCGCATCAGCAATTCAGCGCGGAACGTGGGGTTATTCATGAAGACTGTCCCTTTGAGCGAGGATGTTCCCGGCGGCAACGCACCGGGAGGTGGTGGCTAATAACGTTTTACAATTGCCTTATAGGCGGTGGGCTGGCGGTACTGGAGGGTTTGGAATTCCTCCCGATAGCGACGCACCTCGTCAAGGTCAATACGGGCGATACAGTACCCCTCAGAGGCGCTGAGTGCCTTGCGTTCCGTGCTGCGGCGGACGGGTTCGCTCGTCTCGCTGTGGCGATCCAAGCCCAAGACCTTTGCCGGTTCAGAAGCTTTCTCGGCAGCGGTGTCGGTCTTTTCGACGGCTTTTGCCTCGTCTTTTTCCGCCTTTGGGGAGGTCTCCTCCTTTAGGGTGACGCCATCTTTTTTCGCTTCGTCCGCCTCTTTCGCCTTCTTATCTGCCTCGCGTTTCGCTTCCATTGCCGCTTCCAAAACCGCCTTCGATTCCTTCAGCGAGGCAATTTCTTTCTGCATGGCGTCGGCTTCGCGCTGCATCTCTTTGCGGCGGTCTGCTTCCACTTCTAAGGCGGCAAGGGCTTTCCCACGCGGGTTCACAATGAGACTTTCCCCGCCGAAGGTCATCGTCACATCTTCCCCTACGCGGTTGGCGGCGGCGACGAACAGCGCGTTCTCGTAGGCACGGCTGCGGGCATAGGTCTTAAATTCATCAATT
Organism: Anaerolineales bacterium; assembly: GCA_015075625.1. Classification (NCBI taxonomy): domain Bacteria; kingdom Bacillati; phylum Chloroflexota; class Anaerolineae; order Anaerolineales; species Anaerolineales bacterium. The sequence goes on from JABTTZ010000003.1 coordinate 413,293, forward strand.
GCCGAGGCTTCCCAACTCGTCAGGCAGCAGATCAACTCTGCCCCTTCTAAGGCGAGGGTACGTGCCACTTCGGGATGTGCCAAATCCCACCCCAACATCAAGCCCACTTTGCCGATCTCGCGGGTGTCGAAAACGGGGATTTTGAATCCCTCCCGAAAGGACATCCGTTCCTCACCGCGCAGGTGGACTTTGTTGTACGTCCCGACCAATTCCCCTTCCGGTCCAACGAGAACTGCCGTGTTGTAGAGGATGCTTTCGACCTTTTCTTTTGTCGCCAGACCGAAGGCGATGAAGATACCAATATCCGCCGCCCGCTGAGCAATCAGGTTGATCGCCGGACCCGGCACGCGCTGGGCAATCTCCGTGAACTGGACACCCAATTCATAGCCGCTGGTGGCAAGTTCGGGGAAAACAATCAGATCAACCTTCTGTTGAGCGGTGATCGTGGAGATGAAATCGGACATCTTCACGAGGTTGTTCTCGGTGCTGCCGACTTCGGGTTTCATCTGGACGGTAGCTACGGTTATCTCTCGCATTGAACGCTGAGTCCTTCGATCATCAGGTTATCGTTAAATTGCGAACGTCTGTTCACACCTTGATTGTACCACACATTCCGCATTTTGCAGTACCTTTTTGAGGGGAAAGCGCGTTATAGAGCGTTGTTTTTGTATAACCCTCTCAAACTTGCGATAATTAGAGTGGTGATCCCGCCGCTAAAGTAGCCACCCCTTCGGGGCTTGGAAACCCCCACCCCGTAGGGAATCGCGCCCCGTTTCCCCGCTTGCAGGGAAACGGGGCAGGGGGGATAGGGGTTCTGGGCGAAAAACGTCAACAGAACCTACTCCGATTCGAGGTGAGGGTTAAGATGCATATTGGAATCGTGACCTCGTGGGCAACTGACGTGATTGACGGCAGTGGCACAGCTGTGTTTTTCAATAGTTTTCTTGGTGGGCTGCGCGAACAGGGCGTTCAGGTTGAGGTGATCGCCCCCAATTTTGACAGCACCGATTACCTCACGGTGACGCTCCAACGCTTTTTATTCAATGCCGAACTACGCACCGACCCACGTCTTCGGGATATGGATGTGATCATTGGCTTTGATTATGATGGCTACGCCCTTGACGCGGCAACGCGCCCGCCATTGATCGTCTCTGCCCACTGCCTGTACGCCGATGTCGTCCCCTGGGAGCGCGACCCGATACGGACCATGGTCATGGCGCAAGGGTTCTACGACCAAGTAAACATGGAACGTGGCGACCATGTGACCGTTGCCAGCGCCTATGGAAAACAGCGCATCCAAGAATTATACGGGATTCCAGCGGAAAAGATCACCGTGATCCCGCATGGCTTTCACCACCCCTCGTGGTTTCCCTATGCCGAAGGCGAATCTCACCAAGCAAACGATCATCCGGTGATCCTTGCTGTGGGGAAGATGTTCCCTCGGAAGCGGATTGAACTTTTGTTGCGGGCAATTCCCATCTTGCAGATGGCGTACCCTGATGTTGAGGTGCGTATTGTCGGGAACGGCTTGGAGTGGGATTCCCTCCACGAACTGGCAGCGACCTTGAAGGTCGAAGAGAACCTGACCTGGCTTTCCCACCTCAGCGATGATCGCGCCTTTGCCCGTGAGTGGCAAAGAGCGGATGTGTTCTGCCACCCTAGCAGCCAAGAGAGCTTTGGCTATGTCTATCTAGAAGCAATGGCGCTTGGCAAGCCCATTGTGGCGACGAACGCCAGTGCTGCCCCAGAGGTGGTGGGCGATGCTGGACTGCTTGTGCCGCCGGAAAACCCAGAGGCGTTGGCGGAGGGCATTCTAACCTTTTTGAACGATACCGCACTGCGGGAAACCTATGGGCAGCGCGGGAAAGAGCGCGTGCGGCGTTTTACAGAAAAGGCGATGATCGATGGCTATCTGGGGCTGCTGAATACGCTCACCCATGAGCCTATTGGATAGCAGCGTCCTTCTCGTTCGATAAAAAGGCATTCCATAACCTCACCCATTACCAACCAGCGCATGTAAGGGGTGAGGTAAACCAGCATCAAAACCCCATAACTCAGCCCCGATCTTCCCCGAATCGTTCCCCCGATCTATAATTTTGACATCATCGGCGCTAGAAATGACAAAAAATTTCTAAAAACGGACTTTGGAGGCTTTCCATGGGGTTCACACCCGGCAAAAAATCACGCGCTATCTTGGATCGGGATCAGCAGGTTATCTCCCCCTCGTACACACGGGGCTATCCGTTCGTCATGGGGCGCGGGCGTGGCGCGGAGGTTTGGGACGCCGACGGGGAACGTTTTCTTGACTTCACCACCGGAATCGCCGTCACCGCCACTGGACACAGCCACCCATCGGTGGTCAAGGCAATTCAGGACCAGGCGGAGAAATTTCTCCACATGTCGGGGACGGACTTTTATTACGAGACTCAGGTAGAGCTTGCCGAAAAACTGAGCGCCATTGCCCCCTTTGGCGGCGAACCGGCTATGGTGTTCTTTGGCAACAGCGGCACCGAAGGGATTGAGGCGGCGCTGAAACTTGCCCGTTACCACACCAAACGCCCCCAATACATCACCTTTATGGGCGGCTTTCACGGGCGGACGATGGGCAGCCTTAGCCTGACCGGAAGTAAATACGTCCAGCGTAAGGGTTTTTTCCCCACGATGCCGGGCGTCACCCATATTCCCTTTGCCGATGCCTTCCGCCCTGTGTTGAATATGGAGGGATTCACGGATTATGGGGAGCGCGTTATTGACTATCTTGAAAATACGGTCTTTCGCACGATTGTCCCCGCCCAGGAAGTCGCTGCCGTTTTGGTGGAGTCCATTCAGGGCGAGGGCGGCTATGTTGTCCCCACGCCGGGTTTCTTCCCCGCCCTTCGTGCCTTGTGTGATAAGCACGGTATTTTATTGATTATTGACGAAGTGCAGGCGGGCATTGGGCGGACGGGAAAATGGTGGGGCATTGAGCATTTCGATGTCCACCCCGACATCATCGTCAGCGCGAAGGGGCTTGCCAGCGGAATGCCGCTAGGGGCGATGATTGCCCGCAAAAGTGTCATGACCTGGACGCCCGGCGCTCATGCCAGCACCTTCGGGGGGAATCCGGTCTGTTGTGCGGCGGCGTTGGCAACCCTAAAACTGCTTGAGGAGGGGTTGATCGAAAGCGCCGCACAGATGGGCGATTACCTAATGGGGAAACTGACCGCGATGCAGGCTCGCTTTCCCTTCATTGGGCAGGTGCGCGGCAAGGGGCTGATGATTGGCTTGGATTTCGTGACACAGCCCGGGATGACGACCCCAGATCGGGATTGTCGTGATGCGGTGGTGGACGCCGCCTTCGAGGAACGCTTGCTGCTGCTAGGGGCAGGTCAGAGTGCGCTTCGGATCATCCCGCCGCTGAATATCAGCCGCGAACACGCCGACGAGGGGCTGGCGATCTTGGAGCGGGTGTTGACGCAGGTTGCCCACACCTACCATCCGCATCTCGTCCGCGAGTATGGGGCGTAGGGTCCGCTGATTGCCGGTGATGCGTCGATGTGTAGGGACGCGCTGCGGCGCGTCCGTGATGTTCCCCTGTGGATAGATTGTCAGAAGGCGGACGCCCCAGGGGGCGTCCCTACAAAACCCCTACGACGAAAACCATCTTACCCCTCAAACCACCACGCCGGCTCACGCTCGCCATCGGAGGTTAAACCCCGCATTCCACTCCCATCGGCATAGATCAGATGGATAGAGTGAACGTCCTTCTCTACCCGCTCAAAGGCGAGGTAATTCCCGCCCGGTCCCCATGTGGGGTGGTGCGCATCAACGCCCGCTGGCGTGATCTGTTGAAGGTCGCTCCCATCGGTGTTCATGGTCATGATCGCCCAGTGTTCGCCCCCTTCGAGAAAGCGCTCAAAGGCGATGCGCGTTCCATCGGGGCTGTAGCTTGGGGCGTGGTTGTATCGTCCGGCGCGGGTCAACTGTGCTACCGCTGTTGGGCAGTTCTGATCATCTAGGCATTTCAAATCAACGGTGCAGATGTGTTTCTCGCCGTCGATCACGCCAACAAAGGCAATCTGCTGCTGATCGGGGTGACAGGCTGCCTGTATGGAGAGATTTCCCAACGGAAGAAACTGTATCTTGTCCGTCTCTAGGCTGTGGAGGTGGATACCCGTCCCCTGAATATCATAGAGCATCAGCCGCCCGCTCGGATGCCAAACGGGGAAGGCTGCCGGTTGATCGATGGGGCTGACGGGGCGGGAGCGCATGTCCTCCAAGCGCACCGCCATGATCACGCTGCTGGCATAGGCGACGAACGTCCCCTCAGGATGCCACGTTGGGCTGTGCATTTGCTGTGACCCGTCATCAATGACGGTAACACCCCCGCTTTCAATATCGAGGATATGGAGTACCCCGTTTTTCGTGTAGGCAAGTCTGCCAAGTGTCATAACGTGCTTTGTCCTCGTTAGCGCCGATCAAAGTTTCTGCCGAAGAAGTCCACGACGATAGGACGTATTTCGGGGGCGTCGTAGTTGTAGTGATTTGTGCCGGTGGGAATGGTGATCGTCTTGCCAAAGGGGAGGTTGATCACCTTTACGCTGTCTGTCCCTTGCATGTTATACGACTGCACGGGGAAATGTCCGGCGTTCAGTTTGCTGTGACCCGTCGCATCGCCATAGCCAAAGAATTCATGGACATTGAGCGCCTGATCGTTGGGGGTATAGGTTTGCCCCATCCGCTTGATCTCCGTCCCTAGCGAGCTATTGTAACGCCCACCGGGTTCAAAGAAATCGTTGTTGACGGCGGCTTGCACGGCAAGGTAATTATCGACCTTCACATTGGCAGTGGCGACGCCCTCCATAAACATCCGGTTGCCCAAACTGTGGGCGACAACATTCACGCTGCTTTCGGGATGGAAGGTGTTGTACTGTTCCAAAAGCTGTCCGAAGCGCTGCCCGGTGCTGATGGCGCTTGTGTTCGCCTCGGCATAGCCGGCGTCTTTGGCAAATTTGATACTGCTGGACGCCCAATCGACACCGACAATGACAGGACGCTGCTCTGGCGGCAAATGCCCATACTGCTTGGAGTACCAATCCGCCGCGTTGATGTACCCCGCCTTTGCTTCGGCATCGCTCACGTTGTAACCGTGCGCCATGAAAATCACCGGGCGTCCGCCTGTGTTCAACTCGCGGATGAACTTTTGGGCGTCAAAATTGGGGTTATCCATATCGAGAAGATACAGCGGGACGGCGCCGTTTGTTACGGGCGGGAAGGCGCTGGTCACCTCACCCGGTTTGCGCGTGGGCGGGGCAGGCGCGTTGGGATTCGTCCCGCCGCTTGGTCCACCGCTGCCATTCGCCCCTGAACCCGTCCCATTTGCGCCGCCTTGCCCGCCGAAAAGCCGCCCGGCGTCATCCTCCGCCTCGTGAAAGACCTGAATGATCTTTCCCGTCGCCCCGCTCGCTTCCTGAAGGACATTATCAAGGCGGTAAAAACCGGGGAAGATAATTTCACGCATCTCGTTGACAAAACGAGTAGCCCCTTCGCCCACCCAGCCTCCGGCGGCAAGGGCATCTACACACGACTGAACCGTTTTTGTTAAATTGCTGACCTCATTGGCGTGTTGTTGAAAGGTTTTAACGATTTTCGCCAATTCGTCGTACCGACTTTGAATAATCTGTGCTGTCATAAAACCGCCTTCTCGCGTTGTTCACAACCCAACCTGAGATTGCTCAATCATGCCTCATCCGCATGATTGTGATGATCTTGTTATACTGTATCACAACAATGTTGAAATTTGCCTCCCACAGGGTGCATATTCAGGGCGTTTGGTGGGTGTGTTTTACAATTTCCAGACACCTTTGATCGGATTAGGCTACAATTACAAGCGGATCAAGCACGCTTAAATAACGTCCAACATTATGCTGCTGTCATGATGAATCCTCCCGATCACGAAACGTATCGCGTCCTCGCCCACCGGTCCCTGATCCAACTCCGTGATTGGCGGGGGGGAGCGCCGCCCGTCGTCTTTCTGCACAGCATCACTGCAAATAGCTTATTAGCGCTCCGTTTGGGGGCGCTGCTCTCCCCTCGCTGGCGGGTGATCGCCCCTGATTTACGTGGGCGCGGTGGGAGCGATGCCCCGTTTGGCGAATACAGCCCGCAGGGGCATGTAAAGGATATGCTGGCGGTGCTGGACACCCTCGGTATCGAGACCTTCATCCTTGCCGGACATTCCTTCGGGGCAATGCTCAGCGTCCTCATCGCCGCGCACCACCCAGAGCGGGTGGCAAAAGTGATCCTTTTTGATGGGGGCGCATCGCCCGATCCAACCGCTGCCCAAGCCCTGACGCTCTACTATGATTCGATTCCCTACCGCTACCCAGATAGCGATGCCTATGTGAATCGCTTCAAGGGATCACCCCTTTACCAACCCTGGACAGACGAATTGGAAGCACTTATCCGCAGCAACCTCACCCTTCAGCCAGATGGGACGTACATCCGCAGCATTGCCCGCTATGTTTTGGAGGCAGAGCGCAAACCGGAAAATCTGGTACAGTTGGCAGAACTAGACGCGCTGCACGCAAAGATTGCCTGTCCAGTCTTGATCGTTCGTGCGGGTATGGGGATGTTCAGCGTGGACGATCCGCTGCTGAGCGAGGATATCTTAGCCAAAATGGTCAAGGCATTTCCCAACGCCCGCGCCGTGACCATTCCTGATGCGGGGCATACTAGCCTGATGACAATTCCTAGCACCATCCGCGATCAGGCGTTGATCACATTTTTGGAGCGAGCATAATGGGCGCAAGTTTCGGTGACCACGCACAAGGGCAAGACCTGCGGGGGCAAGATTTACGCGAACAAATTGACGAACTGCGCATGTTCCAACAGATCGATCAGGAATTGGGAGCGACGCTTGATCTCACCCGTGTCTTGACCCTGACGATGGATTGGGCGCTGCGCCGGACAGGTGCCGCCGCTGGCATGTATTGCACCCTGACCACCGATGGCAGCGGCTTGATCCCCGAAGTAACGCTTGGCTACCCCCCAGAAGCGCTCCCTTTTAGCACCGAACACCCCCTTCCCTTAAGCAAAGGTGTGGCAGGACAAGCCGCGCAGACGAAAACCATTCAAGTGGTGATCTCTGATGCAGAAGCAGTCGAACAGCGCCCCTTACTCCCCGGTGGACGGGCGGAAATTGCCCTTCCGTTGGAACTGCGCGGGAGTTTGCTTGGCATTTTGATGCTCCACAGTACAACGACAGACAGCTTTACGCCGACGAATGTCGCCTTCCTAGAGCGCCTTGCCGGGCGGGCAGCCATCGCCCTTGATCATGCCCGTCTTTACCGCGAGGCAGAACGCCAAGCCGACGAAATGGCGGCACTTTTCGCCGCCAGCCGTCTGATCACCGCCAGCTTGGAACGCGATGCGGCATTGGCAAACGCGGCGCAATCGATTGCCACCGTCTTGCGCGTTTCCAGCAGCCTGATCTTAGATTTTCGCCCCCTTGTCAACCAACTGGTGATCACTGCCGCCTACCGCCTCCCCACTGCACGGGCAACCGATTCCCTCCCACCCATTGGGGAAATTATTGAGTTAGAGAACATTCCCGAATATCAGGTGGTGGTTAAAAACCAACGTCCACTGGCATTGACGATTACCGATGGACGCCTTTCCGCCGGGTTGAAGGCGTTCATGATTCTGCGTCGCTATAAGGCGATCCTCCTTGCCCCTTTGATCGTCGTCAGTGGGGCGCAGACGATCAATGCTGATGTGATCGGGGTGATTGTTGCCGGAGAGGGGCGAACAGAGCGCGTTTTCACCCCCGACGAACTCCAAATTGGCGAGGCGCTTAGCAGCCTGATCGCCTCCTCACTGCGCCAAGTTAAGCTCTATGCCGATGTGCGCGAGTTGGAAGGGATTAAGACGCAGATGATCAAGATGGCGTCACACGACCTTCGCAACCCGCTGGGGAATGTCATGGGCTACTTCGATCTCCTCACACGGCTGACCAGACCGCGCCTAAGCGCCGACGAAGTGACCTTTGTTGGCTACATTGACCGATCCTTACAACAGATGAAAGCCCTTTTGGAAGATTTGCTGGAACTGGAACGCATCGAGAGCGAACGCGGTGTATCGTGGGTAAACGTTGATCTTGCCGCCCTGCTAGACGACATCATCCTAGAGCAGAGCAGCAGCGCCCTACTGAAAAAGCACACCCTCACCGTAAAAAAAGAACCCGGTGCGTTCAACGCCTTTGGCAGCAAGCGCCAAATTCGCCAAGCGATTGCCAACCTGATCAGCAATGCCATTAAATACACCCCCGATACTGGGGTGATCACCGTCCGCATGTACGCCCAAAACAAGCGGCTGATTGTCGAAGTTCAAGACAACGGCTATGGCATCAGCAAAGAACGGCAGGCGCGGCTTTTCCAAAGTTTCTACCGCGCCCACGAACCGGGGACAGAACACATCACAGGGACGGGCTTGGGCTTGAGCCTAGTCAAGAGCGTCATTGAACAGCACGGCGGGGAAGTGGGTGTCACCAGCGAGGCGGGTGTAGGCAGCACCTTTACCCTGTGGCTGCCCTTGGCTGCTGCGCTGCGGGCAAAGAGCGGCTAACCCCTGTCGTCCCTATCGAACGAAGGGGTTCGCCGTGTGCGATCAACGAGGGACGAATTCCACCTCGAACAACTTCCCCCAATATTTTCCGGTGATGTAAAACGTCTTTCGTTCGGGGTTATAGGCAATTCCGTTCAGTACCGCCCCGCCATCCATCATCGCCCGTTCCGGCGGGGAGAGCAGCCCAGAGGCGTCGATCTCCGCCGTAACCGCACCGCTCTTTTTGTTGATCTGGATGATGCGGTCTTCAAACCAAATATTGGCATAAACCGAATCCCCAACACATTCCAGTTCGTTGAGGCGCATCACGGGTCGCCCGTCGCTGACAACCAAAACGCGGCGAAGCTCAGCAAAGGTGGTGGGATCGCGGGCGACAAGGTAGGGCGATCCATCGCTCATGTAAAGGGATTCGCCATCGTAACACAACCCCCACCCCTCGCCCTCGTAAGCAAATGTCTCTACCAGATTGAACGTCTCCCGATCATAGGCAAATGCCTTACCCTCGCGCCATGTGATTTGAATCAGCCGATCCCCAACAAGCGCTAACCCCTCCGCAAAATAGTCCGGGGGCAAATCGAGCCGCTTCAATACCTCCCCTGTTTCTGGCTGAACCAGCCGGAGCGTGGACTCTCGATACTGTCCGCCGCTCTCATAAAACAATCCGTTGTAAAGCAGCAAGCCTTGTGTGTAACTGGTGGAATCGTGTGAGTAGGTATTTAGGATGCGTGTGATGAGGCGCTGTGGGGGGACTGCCCGTTTCGCCAGATTATTCAACGCCTCGCAGCCCGTGAGTAGGACAACCATACAAACGAGAATTAGAAAACGGCGGTGCATAAGACTCTAGGACTCTTTCAGAAGTGCGCTTTCTCGATAGTTTCAGCGCGTCTGTGATAGTCTATCCGTCACACACCCGCTGAATATGATCCCCAACACATAGGGGTGTAATCAGGTGATCAGCCCATCTGGGCGGTCAGGTAACTGAGCAAGTCGATCTTCGTCAGAATACCGAGCGGGCGGCGATCTTGGACGCTATCGGGGACGACCACCGCCACCGGGCTGGTATTAAAAACGCTCATCACCGCTTCCAGCGGCATATCGGGCGTCACGGTGGCAATATCCGTATCAATGACCGCCAGTGTTCCAATGGGTTGGTCGCCCGCCCCAATCTGGCTACCCAAGAGGTATTTGAGCAAGCTCACTTCGGAGACCAAACCAAGCAGCCCGCCTTGATCATCCATAACAGGCAATTGCGAGACATCGTTTTCTTTCATCATGGCGACGACCTCCCCCACCCGTGAATGGTTATGGACGGCGATCAAATCGCGGTGCGGCTTGCTGTTCAGCACGTCGCGCACATGCGCCTCTGAGCTAACGGGGTCCAGAAAGCGGTTTTGGCGCATCCACTCATCATCGAAGACCTTGCCCAAGTTGCGGTAGCCAGAATCCGGCAGCAAGACGACAACGAGCTTCTCGTGACCGAGGCTGTTTTCTGTCGCATAGCGCATCGCCCCCACAACGGCGCTTCCCGATGAGCCGCCGCCAAAAATACCTTCTTCTCTCACCAAGCGGCGAGCCATTAGGAACGACTCTTTATCGGCAACAGTAACCATATCATCAATAACACTGAAGTCATAAATGGAGGGGATGAAATCCTCGCCAATGCCTTCAATTTTATACGAGTGCGCTTCCCCCATCTGTCCTGTTTTGAAGAACTCGCGGAGGATTGATCCGAGTGGATCGACGCCGACGATTTGAACTTTTGGGTTTTGTTCCTTCAGGTAGCGCCCCACCCCAGTAATCGTGCCGCCCGTCCCCATCCCACAGACAAACACATCAATCTTACCCGCCGTCTGCCGCCACAGTTCGGGTCCTGTTGTCCGGTAATGGGTTTCCGGGTTCGCCGGATTATGGTATTGGTTGGCAAGCATGGCGTTGGGCGTTTCGGTGGCAATCTGCCGCGCTACACTGTAGTAGCTGCGCGGGTCTTCGGGCATCACATCGGTGGGTGTCACCACTACCCGCGCCCCAAACGCCCGCAACTGCTTGATCTTCTCGATAGACTGCTTATCGGGCAAGACGAACACGCACTTGTAACCCTTGATGGCGGCGGCAATTGCCAGCCCCACCCCCGTGTTCCCTGAGGTTGCTTCAACAATCGTCCCGCCGGGCTTGATCTGCCCTTTCGCTTCGGCGTCCTCAATCATGGCAATGCCAATGCGGTCTTTGACCGAGCCACCAGGATTGAAGAATTCCACCTTTGCCACAATATCGGCGTGAACGCCCCGTGTCACACGGCTAAGACGGACAAGCGGCGTTTCTCCCATTGTCTCTAGGATAGAATTTTTAATGTCTGGTGTCCCCGCAAGGGGTGGCGCGGTCACTGTGGATTGCTGCGTCATAATGAGTTTCTCCCTAAGCCCCTTCCAACGCCTGACGAAGATCGGCAATCAGATCATCAATGTGTTCGATGCCCACACTCAGGCGCACCAAACCGGGATCAACGGCGAAGTCGCTGGCGGCGGTGCTGGCGTGAGTCATGCTGTAAGGGTGTTCAATGAGGCTTTCCACACCGCCAAGACTTTCCGCTAAGCCAAAGAGGTGCGTCCGCGAGACAAAGCGTTTACCCGCCTCCGTCCCCCCATGCAGCACAAGGCTGATCATCCCGCCGAAATCACGCATTTGCCGCTTGGCAAGGTCATACTGAGGGTGGCTTTCCAAGCCCGGATAGTAGACCTCCCGAATGGCGGGGTGGTCTTCCAAAAAGCGGGCGATTTTCAGTGCGTTGGCGCTGTGCCGTTCCATGCGCAAGCCAAGCGTTTTCAAGCCCCGCAGCACGAGGAAGCAATCCATCGGACCCGGCACCGCGCCCGCCGCATTTTGGAGGAATTTTAACTGCCGAAAGTGGTCTTCATCACGGATCATGAGCGCTCCACCGACGACATCGCTATGCCCGCCGATGTATTTCGTTGTGCTGTGAATGACAATATCCGCCCCAAAACGGATGGGCTGCTGCAAAGCGGGGCTGGCAAAGGTGTTATCCACCACAACCAACGCGCCGGCTTCGTGGGCGATCTCGGCAATCTTCGCAATATCCACCAGCACCAAGCGGGGGTTGGTGGGCGTCTCTAGCCAGATCATTTTTGTGTTTGGTTGCAACGCCGCCCGCAGCGATTCGGCGTTTGTCAGATCAAGCCAACGGAAGTTGACTCCATAACGCCGCCACACTTTGTCGGCAAGGCGGTACGTCCCCCCATACACATCATTGATGGCGATCATCTCGTCGCCCGCATTCAGAAGTTTGAAGATCGTATCAATGGCTGCCATACCACTGGCAAACGCCAAGCCATAGGGTGCGGCTTCTAAGGCGGCAAGGCAATCTTCCAGCGCCTTCCGGGTGGGGTTATCCGTCCGGCTGTATTCGTACCCCTTATGAACGGCGGGTGCGGCTTGAACATAGGTAGAGGTCTGATAAATGGGGGTCATAATTGCCCCGGTGGTGGGGTCTGGTGACTGCCCGGCATGAATGGCAAGCGTGTCAAAATGAAGTGAATCGTGATCTTTTTTTACGTCGGTCATGAAAAATCTCCTGAGGACGATTGTACCCTACCCCTTCAAGGGGGGTCACGCGATTGAACGTGTTTATCCTGCCTTCATCGAAAAGGGTAGGGGGATGAGGGCAGATGCCTAACGCCTATAGCATCCTGAGAGAATAAAAATGGCAATCACCCGAACAAGACCATCCCCCATAAAATCCAGAGAGGGGCATAGCGCAGCGGGCGACGTGAACGTCCCCACTGTGCGCAGAGCGCCGCATAAAGCAGAAAACTGATCACCAGTCCGGGCAAAAAGCGGATGATGCCGAACGGCTCACGAAAGGTCGAAAACGGCACGGTGAGGATCAAAGCGGCGTTCAGAAAAACGAGGATGACATAAGGCTGCCAGCGGCGCTGAAGAAGGTCAACGCCGGAGGCAATCAAGGCGTAGATCGTTGGAATGACGACACCGATGATCAAATACGGCGCGAAATAGAGAAAGACGGGGAGACTCTCAGCCGCGATGCGCCAAATGCCATTAAAGGGGATGATCTCGAAGCCCGTTGCCCCCGCCCCGCCAGAGCCGATCCCAAAGCGTCCAAGCCAAAGGTACAGCACGACCTGCCAAAGGGCAAAAGGAACGAAGGCGATCACACCGAGATGAAAGGCATCTCGCCCCCGCCGCTGCGAGAGATAGGCGAGGATATAACCCGCAGCGAAAAACAGGGTGGGTTCTTTCGCCAACGCCGCCAGCGCGAAAAAGACTGCCTGAAACCCTAAACGTCCCCGTTCCCCAAACAAAATGGCGAGAAGGACAAGCCCATAGGCAAGCGGTTCGGTTGTCCCCGCCCGTGTTGCCGCCACGACCCCAGCAAACAAGCCATAAGTCAGGGCGTGCCAACGGTTAACACCCTGCGCGGCAAGCAAGCGTTCCAGCGCCATGACGCCGACAACCAGCATAATCACATCAATCCCTACGATCACCCAGGGGAGAAGGGCATCATTGCCCAAGCTGAGCAGTCTTGCCAGAACGGGATGTAAAATCCGCTGGTAACGGTAGGCGGGATCATCAATCTGGAACTGCTGAAGTTCCACCGCGCCAAGCGGATCGCGGGCGATAAAGTAGGTGAACTGTCCATCATAGCCTTTCCCTTCGGTGCGCACAGGGAAAATGAATTCCCAAACGCCGCGCCCATTAAAGGCGTAAACAGCGCCAAGATAGAGCATCACCACGATAAACACGATATGGGCGGGGCGAATTCGCGCCAAAATACGGGCGAGGGCGGGCGGTAGGGTCATGGGTATTGCTCAAGGGTCTTAACAGCGTCTGGAAAGGAGGAAGTACGGCAAGGGGAGTAATCCCGACGGGTGCGTGCCGGCGGGATCACCCTCAACGGATTCTAGCGGTTGAGGCTCTTGGGATCAAAGGCATCACGCAAGCCATCACCGAGGAAGTTAATTCCCAAAACGGTGAGCATGATGAACAATGCCGGGAAGAACCAATACCACCAAATGCCCAAACTCAAGAATTCGTTGGCGTCAGCGATGATGCTGCCCCACGTTGCCGTTGGTGGGCGAACGCCCAAGCCCAAGAACCCCAAATAGGCTTCCAGAAGGATTGCCGACGCCACGCCAAGCGTTGCCGAGACGATGATTGGGGCAATGCAGTTAGGAAGAACATGGCGCATCAAGATGCGGCTAGGGGGCAGCCCTAAGGATCGTGCCGCCGTGATGTATTCTTGTTCCTTAATGGACAGCACCACTGAGCGCACGATACGGGCAAGGCGCATCCAACTGGTCAAGCCGATGACAAAGATCATCACAACAAGGGTGTTGCTAAATTCCCGATCCCCAATCCGAAAGTCTGAAATTTTATCCGATAACAACTTCACACTGATCAGCGCAATCAAAATTTGGGGAATACTCAACATGGCGTCCACAACGCGCATTAAGAGGGAATCGATAATCCCCCCCAGATAACCCGCCAGCAAGCCAATGCCAACCCCAACGACGATCTGCACGGTGACGGCAGTGATGGCGATGAACAGCGAGATTTGCCCGCCATAGATAGTGCGGATGAAAATATCGCGCCCGATACGATCCGTCCCAAAGGCATATGCCTCTGAAGGCGCTTGCAAACGGCTCTCTGGCACATTGAAATTGGAGTCTTTTTCGCTGTAGACAAACGATCCAATGATCACATAGAGCAGAATTGCCGTCAGCAGCCCGGCGCCAACCATTGCCATGCGGTGCTTGCGCAGGCGCTTCAAACTGCGCCCTAGGTTCGATTGTGCCGCCCCTTTGTCGTCTGCCTTAAGATTCAGAATCGGCGCTTCCGGTGGGGTCGTGTCCCGTTCAGGATGCGAGATAGTGGTCATAATAGATTCCCTTTAACGTCTCGTCTCTAATTGAACCGGATGCGCGGATCAAACCATGTATAGACAATATCGGTGATGATCTGGAAGACGATTACCGCCACACTGAGGAGCATCAGGATCAGCATCATCACGTTGAAATCGGAGCGCTCTAGGCTTTCCGTAAAGAGCCGTCCCATGCCGGGCCACGCAAAGATTCGCTCGGTGACCACTGCCCCGGCGAGGAGCAAGGGAATATCCAAGCCAATGAGCGTGACAAGGGGGAGCGCCGCATTTTTGACAGCATGAAGGCGCACAACGCGGCTTTCAAACATCCCTTTGGAGCGAGCAGTACGGATGTAATCTTGGGTCATCACTTCCAACATGGACGAACGGACAAAGCGCACATAACCCGCCAGTTGGATTGCTACCAAGCAGAAGGTGGGCATGATCATGTAAGGGAAGACGTTGGCAAATGTTTTTGGAGCGCCCGGTTCCCCCATGCCGCCAATTGGCAAGCCATCTAGCCCCCAGCGATCAAACTGCACCCCAAATATGTAAATACACATGAGGGCAATAAAGAAGATGGGCATTGAATAGAAGAAAAACGACAGTCCAGTGACAAGGTTGTCAAACAGCGAATATTGGTAGATTGCTGAGAAAATACCTATCAAAATAGCGAGGATAACGGTGATGATAAATGCCGGCACCATTAGCAAGAGCGTATTCGGTAGACGCTCTTGAATACGCCGGATCGCCGGTGTGCGGGTGATGATTGAATTGCCAAATTCCCCACGTAAAACACCCTTGCGCGTTCCCGCTTCCATAAGCGTCCCATCGCCGCGCACATCGACCATCTGCCAATCGTTGCCGATTAGCCACGTGAGGTATTGCATATAGATGGGCTGATCCAACCCCAAACGGCGGCGGATTTCCTCCCGCTGTTGGGCGTTGGGCTTGTTGCGTGCCTCGCCAAACACCGCCAGCGGGTCGCCTACGGCATTGATCAGCACAAACAAAATAATACTGACAATGAACAGGAGGGGAATGGCTTCGATTACCCGCCGGACAATGAATTTGACCATGCGCTGCCGCCTTGTCCAAAAAATTCTGCACGAAAATGATCTTTTGGGTTGATGTCTAGATATGAAACAGGGACGAGTTTCCCCGCCCCTGTCGTTCACCTCAACGGACTCCTTTGCAGGAGTCCCTATAAGGTGCTTAGTTCAGCTTCCAGTTCACGATGTCGAAGAATTGGTTGCCCACGCCCGACCCAATGCGGGGGGCTTCAGCAAACTTCGACTTCAGGATGCCGTAGATGTCCCCACGCGGGAACAGCAGGATGACCGGTACATCGTTTGCCAAGATTTCTTGAATCTTATCGGCGGCTTCCTGAGCAGCCTTCGCATCGGAGGATGTCTTCGTGATTTCCACGAGTTTATCCATCTCCTCATTGCAATAGCCGCTGTAGTTGTTGCCCGCCGGGTTGTCATCCGTGATCCGTTGGGCGCAGGTCAGTTCCTCGTCCACAGAAACGTTCACGATGTTCGTCAGAACGGTGTTGTTGGCGTATTCGCCGAGGTCAAACTGACCCGTCGCCAGCGTCCCACCATTGGCGAACTGACCGAAGTAGTCCGTCGAGGGGAAGCCTGCCAGCACGGTCTTTACGCCAATTTCAGCAAGGTCTTGTTGGAGAACAGCAATGTTCGCCTGCCGCCAGCCAGCACTCGTGCTGTTCATGCGCAGTTCGAGTTTCACGCCGTCTTTTTCACGGACACCATCGGCACCAAGCACCCAGCCCGCTTCGTCGAGCAGCCTGGCAGCTTCTTCAACATTGCGCCCAACGGTCGTGATGTTCTTGTTCTCGTAAGGCGTTCCGGCATACAGCGAGTCAGTGACAGTTGTCGTCCCACCGAGCAGTTCGGTAACGATCTTCTCACGGTTCATCGCCAAGCGGAGTGCCTGACGCACCTTGACATCACGCAGCGCGGGGTGTCCGGCACCGGGGAAGTCTTCGGGACGCATGTTAATGGTCATTTTTTCGATATAGCCACCGAAGACCTGAACGACCTGAATATCAGGGCTGAGGGCACCGAGTGTACCAGCATCTGCCTGAGCAACGTTCGTCAGGAATTGGACATCGCCCGCCGCCAGAGCAGCCTTCGCTGTCTCAATGTCGGGGAAGATGCGCAGGACGAGACGATCAATGCTCGGCGCGCCGCCCACATAGTTTTCGTTCGGGACGTAGGTCAAGGCTTCGCCACGCGCCCATTCCGCCAGCTTGAAGGGTCCGCTGAAGACGGTGGGGTTCTGGTTTTCTTCTGCCTGCTCTAACGTGCCTTCGGCTTCAAAGACGGGCTTGTAGACATGCGCTGGCAGAACAGCGGGCAGCCCTTCATTGGAAAGGTGCTTGGCGGGGAAGGGCTGAACGTCCTTGAAGGTCAGCTTGACCGTCAGATCGTCCACCTGCTCCACCGATTCCAACGCCGCAGCAGTGCTGGCGGCTTGGGCAAAGTTGTTCTTCTTTTCCATGATCATCTGGAAGGTGAACACGACATCTGCCGCCGTCAGAGGCGCACCATCGCTCCACTTCAGATCGGGTTTCAACTTGACAGTGTAGGACTTCAAGTCAGCGGCGATCCCGCCGTTCTCAACGGTGGGAACTTCGGCAATCAAGACGGGGACGGGCGTGCCGTTCTCGTCAATGTCGTAGAGCGTAGCGACGCACAAGTCCATCGCCCATTGCCCAAACGCCATTGCCGAATAATACCCGTTGAGGGTATCCGGCTCTTGGGAGAAGCCAACAACCAAGACCTTCTCACTTTGCGCACGCACATTGCTGACGACGGGAAGTGCCGCCACCAAAAGCGCAGCTGCAAGAGCGAGGGTAAGGAAGAATTTGATACGAGAGTTCACGTTCTTTGACCCTTTCTGCAAAATGTACTTCTTTCGGGGCGTTTTAAGGAATTTACCCCGGTGGCGCATATTCTCACAGATGCGTAACGATTTTGCAAGCCTTATGCGTCTAAAGCGATAGTTAAGATATACTTTTCTGATGAGCGAATCATTAGAAAGTTCGTTTGGGGCGATCCTTGAACAGGTTGGGGGCGAGGCGTTCAAAGCAGCGGGATACACGCTTGATGCCAATTCACTCCAGCAAGGGCGAGGCTTATACCGCTATCAGAAGGCGCTTCCCGACGGGGCAACCGCCTACCTTGAGTTTCAGGTGTTGAATTACGGTGGGCAAGCCCCCTCCCGTTTTCGGCTCTCGCTCTTACGCAATCGTGGCGTTGAGGCACGCGATAACAGCGATCCGGCGCGGGTGGAGATCACCCTAAGTCGCTTGCTGTGGGATCAGTTTACCGTCCGTGTTTTAGACGGTGCTGATCATTGGTGGCTGTTCCGCACCTCGCACGAATTGGGAATGGCGATTGCCGCCGCGGGAAAGCTGCTCTTTGGCTTTGGGATTCCCTGGCTAGAGGGGACACTGATGCCATAGCCGTCCGATCCTCAAGGGGATGGTGTTACGATTTTCCGCGTATCGGTTTGGGGGGCGTTCGCGGCGGACGGGGATTCGTTGTATCCGTCTCCCTCGTGCGTTCTTTTTTAGGAAGTTTGCCGTCGATCTCTTTTTTCCACAGTTTCGCTTCCCGCGTCCGTTTGTCATTGGCGGGGAAGTACATAAGCGCCTTTTCGATGGACTCACTCGCCCGTTCAAAATCATTGTTATAGAAGGCGGCAGCGGCGCGGTAGTACCATATCTCTGGGCGGCGCGGCTTGAACTTCAGCGCGGTATCAAAGGCGAGGAGCGCCTCTGCCATATAGCCTTCTTTATACTTCAGAATACCCATCCCATAATGGGCAAGCCAATCACGACGGCTCATCTTGAGCGCATAGGCGAAATCGGCAGCCGCACCCGTCACTTCTCCCCGCGTGATGTAATACATGCCCCGTGTGCTGTAATAGGGTCCGAAACGGGGGTCAAGGTAAATTGCCTCGGAAATATCCAAAAGGGCATTTTCAAGGTCGCCCTCATCATAATGTTTTAGGCTGCGCATGTAGTATTGTTCGGCGGTGATGCGGCTCACCCGTGCTGGAGTGTTGTCGGGGGTACTGCCCTCGGCTGGAATAAACGCCGCTTGGCTGGTCGTTTTGGCAGGGGTGGGTTTCACAGGCGGTGGCGGCAGCGGTTTGTTCGTCATTCGCCTTCCTCCACATGGGTGCGCGGGATCAGCGGCAGCCGAAAGGCAAACCGCGCCCCGCCTTCCGGTCCACTATCCACCCAAATACGCCCGCCGTGTGCTTCCACAGCAAGACGGCAGAAGGTCAAGCCAATGCCGCTCCCGCGCCTTCCGCGAATGTTTGACCCTGGCACTTGGACGAACATTTCAAAAATGCGAGTTCGGTAATCAGGCGGGACACCTTTTCCCGTATCGGTTACGGAGATGCGCAGCGCTGGCTCATCGTTGGGAGCGCTAGGCGGGAGCAGCGCGGTTTCCAAGCGGACTTCCCCGTTTTTGGGTGTGTGGCGGAGCGCGTTTTCAACAAGATTGGTCAACACCCGCCGAATCAATTCTGTATCCGCTGTGATGAGGGGAACATCGGCGGGGACGAGACTCAAGAGCCGGATATCTTCTGCCTTTGCCAGCGTAAGTTTTGCATTGACAATCCCTTCGGCAATATGATGCAGGTTGCATACCTCGCGCCGAGGGATGAGCGCCCCCTCTTGGAGTTTGTTAATGTCAAGGAGCGTATCAACGAGTCGTCGCCCATCTTGGGTGCTGGAAAGGGCAACATCAAGGAGCGTTTCAAGGTCGGCATCGCCAATGAGTTGGACAATCTCTTTCGCCATCATCACCGAGGTTTGGATATTCCCTAAGGGGCTGAGCAGATCGTGATGCACCATGCGGGTCAGGCTCTCTTGCATTTCTTTGAGGGCTTTTTCCTCGGTAATATCACGCAGCACGATTAGGCGTCCATTCAACCGCCCCTCGTTGGTAAACACAGGGAGTGTCGTTTCCTCGATCTCGCGGGGTTGTTTGCCGCCAAAGCTATATTCGCGACGAGTCGGGGTACTGGGTGTGGCGCGAATTGTCTGAAGAATGTTCTGCAGTTGGCTTTTCCAAAAAGCAATGTTTGGCGAGCCAATCTCTGCTGGCGCACGGGCGGCAACCCGTAGAATGTTTTTCCCCGTCATCTTGCCTAGCGGATAACCGAGGAGGTGTTCGGCGGCGGGGTTGACCAGCGCCACACGCCCCTGCGCATCGACAAGAATCACGCCATTTTGCGCCCAATCTAAAACGAGTTTCATCCGATCCCGCGCCAGACGAACTTCGTCAAACAAGCGGGCATTTTCAATGGCAATAGCTGCCTGACCGGTGATCAATTCAAAGAGCCGTATGTCAATATCGGTGAAGTGATGAACGTCCCGATAGGTGATCACCATGACGCCAATGACGCGATCCCCGCGTTTGATAGGAAGGCGGGCAATCCCTGTGTAATTCTGATTATCGGGGGAGAGCGTCGGCTCAAATTGGCGAATATCTGGGATCAGGAGCATTTTTCCATCGCGGGCAACCTGATAGGTACGCCCACGCCGATTTGGATGCTTTGCCTCTACATTTTGCCGCCCATCCAGCCACAAGCTGGCGCTGAACTGAAGGCGATCTTCCGTGTTTTCATAGAGGTAAATATGAACATCTTTGGCGTGCGAGATGATCAGCGTGTATTCGGCAATCAAATCCAAAACATCCCGAATCGTCGTCGCTGAGATGAGTTCCAACGAGAAATTGCGCAGTTTGACAAGCGTCCCAATTTGGGTATCGCGTTCCTCGAACAACTGGGCATTGTGAATGGCAATGGCGGCGTGCGCCGTCAGATTGGTGATGAATCGTTCATGAGTCTCGCCAAAGGCATTGGGGGTTCGGCTTTCCAGCGAGATCGCGCCTATGGCAGTGTTGTCTTGGAGGATAGGCACACACAATTGTGTTCGTATCCCCGGCACGGCAGAGGGAAGATAATCGTTATCGTGGCGAACATCGTGGACATGAACCATGTGCTTTTCGCGCAAGGTTCGCCCGATGATCCCACGTCCGGCGTCAATCAGGGCGGTCACCGTTGCCGAACTGCTCACCCCGCGCTGGCGCTCCACCAAACTAAGGCGATCCGGCGACTCCGGCAAACGGAGGGCAATTCCGGCAAGGTCAGCGCCGGTGGCATTCAGGGCAGCGTTCAGAACATCGCCAATGACCGAATCGAGATCAAGCGCCCCCGAAATCTTGCGCGAGATCAGTTCAATGGTGGTCAGTTCATTTACCCGCTGCTCAAGCGCCATATCCATTTGGTTGAACAACTGCGCGTTGCGGATAGCGCTGGCGGCTTGGTTCACCATCGCCTCAATCAATTGCCCTTCACCGGGGGCTTGGCTGTGTTCGGTTTCATGCCCAATGAGGATCAACCCAAAAACGGTCTCCCCGCTAATCATGGGAATCAGTTGGGCGTGGTGTATTTTTGCCCGCCGCAGCATCTCTACATCGTCAGCATTTTGGGGCAGCGTGATCGGTGCCGCACTGCGAATGGCTTTCATTGCCGAGGTAGAGGCGGGGGTAATCGACTCAAGGGCAATTCCCCGCGCCCCAATACAGCGCAAACTGCCATCGGGGTCTATCAGTTGAAGGGAAAGCGCATTGGGAGCAGCCACTCTCGCTAAGGCATCAAAAACCGTCTCGGTGACGCGGACAAGATCAAGCGAAGCGTTGAACATCCGCGAGGATTCGTATAACTGGGTAAGCTGCCCAGCCCGATTTTGGGTATCCCGATGGAGACGGGCGTTAGCAATGGCAGCCACCACCTGATTCGCCAAGGTGGACATGATCTCCAGTTCAGATTGGGTGAAGGTATGCGCCTCGGTATAGAAGACGGCGAGGAAGCCAACCCCCTGCGCACCGGTCACCAGAGGGACCGCCATCAAGCCCATGTAGCCTTCGACCTCGGCAAGGGTTCGCCAGCCGCGCCCGCGTGGGTCGCTGTGAACGTTGGCTATTGCCATAGGCTCACCACGCCGAAGGAATTCTAAGGGTCCGCGCCTATCCCCGCGTGAAATCTCCCGCAGTTGGGCGGTGAAATCTTCGCCCAAGCCGATGGAGTATGCCAAACGCAAGGCGGATTCCGATTCGTCATTGAGGAACACGCCAACTTTATCGGCAAAGCCGACCTCAATAACGACATTGCAAATGCTGTGCAGCACCGTTTGAAGATCTAGCGAGGCATTGACCAACGAGGAGATATGATTTAGGAGGGCGAGTTTATCCGCCATCTCGTAAACACGGTTGTAAAGGTTCGCATTGCGCAGCGCAGCAGCGGCTTGGGTTGCCACCGTGGCGAGGACTGTTGCCCCATACTCTCCAAAGGCATTTGGATCGGTATTGCTTTGGATCGAGATCACCCCAAAGGTTTCGTTATCCGCCCGCAGCGGGACTGCGGCAAAGCAGACCGTGCCAGAACCAAAGGGCTGCATCCCCATCTCAATCAAACGCTGGCGGACATCCTCAATGGTGCCTTGAATGAAAAGGGGCTTTCCGGTACGGATCACATATTCGGTGATCCCGTTGGTCATTTGGCGCGGTTCCCACGCTTGGCGAATACCGTTGAACATTGCCAGTGGGAAGCTAATCACATCCGTTTCATGGTCAACAAGGGCAATATAAAAGAGCGGCGCCCCAACGAGGGCGTGAATCTGTTCGTAAATCTTTTGCATCAGGTCTTCGGGGGCAAGCGTTGCCGAAAGCGCCTGACCGATGCGGTTGATCGTCGCCATTTCCTCAATGCGCTGCTCCAATTCGCGGCGGGAGCTTTCCGCTGAACGGAACAGGGCGGCAATGAGAAGGCTGCCCATCGAGAGGAGGATGAACCCCGGAAGTTGCCCATCATTCAAGCTGAGCGCTTCCAAAAGGGCGATGGGCATGGCGAATAGTTCGATCAGAAAAAAACGGAACAGCGTTTGCACAAGGCGCTGTGACCCGCGCATCATCGGCAGTGGCGTGCAGAGCAAAATAATGGTCACATAAAGCAGCGCACGGGCAAAAAAGAGGAGAATAAACAGGCTGAAGGAACTAGGCAATAGCGTAATGGCGGGCAGTTCCCCCCCCAACCGAGCATACAGCCATCCAGCTAAAAGGGTGGACACAGCGCTTGCGCCGCCGTTAAAAAGACAAGAGATAACCGCTTGGGAGAGGGTGTGTTGGGTAAGCGTCAGCCGTTTGCCAAGCAGCCCCCGCCCTACTTCAAACAGCGCCGCCCCAAGAAAGCACACCGTAAGAGTGGGCATCTCCCCAAAGGAAAGGAATAACGCCATCGGCGCTACATTTTGAAAGCCAGTGTAAATCCCTGCCTGTACCCGAAACGAAAGCAGCGACAACCCAGCATACATCAGCGCATAAAAGAGAATTCCACCCACTGTAGGTCCGGTGAGCGGTAAGGATTGTTCTTTTGGAAAGAGGAGGATAGGGATTAAAACCGCCAAACCGGTAAGGAAAATTGCCATTGGGAGACGGGGAAGAATCGCCCGTGCCGCACCTTTGGCGGGTGGCGGTTCAGCCGCGAGTACAAGTTTACCCGCATAGGTTTCGGACGGCGTGATTCGTTGTCCCATAGCGAATTAATTGTACATGTATCTACAGATTTTTGCTGATCGTTTTTGATTACACCAATGCATTGTCCACATTAAGCCAACCATTCTCAGTAACACACCTTAGGCAGGTGGGGTTGCTTCCCCTGTGCTTTGACAAAGAAGCAGCGCGAGGGGAAAGCCCCCTCAAAAACCGGATTTTCCCCTCTCCCGCGTAGCAGGAGAGAGGGCTAGGGGATGAGGGTTACCTTCTCAGGTGCAATAGATACAAGGATAGATACATAGCGCATTTTCAAGACGATTGTCCCTTAGGGATGGATATGCCGGCTCATCGCGCTATACTTATCGATTGGGGCAAGTTGTGGTGATCAAAGGATAAAACAACTCCGCTCGTTACTTCTTGTAAGAAAATTGGTTACCATTCAACCAGCAAGATTCCTGCACTTAAGATTGAGGCATGATCGATCTACCCGCCCTGATCCGCGAACGTTTGCCCCTCGGCACAACCCACCTTCTCGAAATTCTCGCTGCGGAGGGGGAACGGATGGGGGTTGAGGTCTATATTGTTGGTGGATTTGTCCGCGATCTTCTTTGGGGAACGCCCAAACTTGATCTAGACATCCTGATCGTCGGGGATGCTCATGCCTTTGGCGATTCCTTTGCGGCACGTTTTGATGGGCAATGGCACAAGCATATCCCCTTTGGTACGGGGCGCTGGCTGCCCGGCAAAGAAACCCCACAGCGAACAGGAATTCCCCGTTCAGAACTTCCTCTTTTTTTCGATTTTGTCATGGCGCGGCGGGAAACCTATAGCCGTCCGGCGGCGCTCCCCACCGTAGAAGGCGGCAGCCTTGCCGATGATCTGTTTCGCCGCGATTTCACCATCAACACACTTGCCATGCGCCTCAGCCCGCCGCCCTTTGGGGCGCTGAGCGATCCTCATGGCGGTTTGGCAGATTTCAGGGCGAAGGTGATTCGTGTCTTGCATGATCGCAGTTTCATCGATGACCCCACGCGCTTGTTTCGAGCGGCACGCTTTATGGTGCGCCTTGATTTCACCCTTGAGCCACACACAGCGGGCTTAATTCCGCCCGCTTTGTCCGTTGTGAATGCCCTCACCTCGGCACGGATTCGCCATGAACTCGACCTCATTTTTCAGGAAGCGTTTCCTGAACGGGTAATGCATATCCTCAATCAATGGGGTGTCTTAGGCAATCTTCACAAAGGATTAGTGTTTCATGAGGAGATGGCAAATCACTTTGCCCAAGCGCGAGAGTTTGTGAAAGACCCACCAGCGGGCATGAGTCCTCCCCCTCTTGCTGCGCTGTTGTGGGCGTTGTGGGGGAGATTCGTGGCTGATCCGGCAGCCTTTGCCGCACGCCTGGCGTTGGATCGTCAAACGACACAGCTTTTGATGGCTGTTCACAAAGCAGTGACACTGTTTCCGGCGTTGGATGAGGCGGCGCTGACGCCGAGTGCGGTGGTTGCCCTGATTGAGTCGGTTAAGGAAGGCGTATCTGAAACTCTTTATGCGGCGATGCTCCTTCTTTCCCCTACCCCTCTTGTCAAGCGTCATGTCGTTTGCTATGCTACACAATGGCGTTTCACCTACGCTCACCTGACGGGTGACGATCTGTTGGCAATGGGTGTCCCACGCGGACAACAGATTGGGGTCTATCTCCAACGGCTGCGGACGGCGCGTTTAGACGGTCTGCTAAAAAGCACGGACGATGCCCCCCAAGCCACAGAGGAACGCACATTGGTAAGGCAGTGGTTGGCTGAGGAAAAAACAGACCAGTCTTAGTTTGTATGACCCTATGACCAGCACCACCCCACGTACTTTGAATATCCAACTTCAGATCACCTTTCGGCTTGCCGTGAAAGACGATTTGCCCAAGTTGGAATGGGGTGGGGAATACAAGCACTTCCGGCGCGTCTTTCAGCGCACCTACGAAGAACAGCTTGCCGGTGAACGGCTCATGCTCTTGGCAATCTGCAATGATTACCCCATCGGGCAAGTCTTTATGCAGCTTGAAAGTTGGGATCGGATGTTCTGGGACTTTCGCAAACGGGGCTATTTTTACTCCGTGCGTGTCATGGAGGCATTCCGAGGGATGGGCTTAGGGACGGCAATTCTGCATGAGGCTGAGCAGGTGTTGATCGAACGGGATTACCATTCCGTCAGCATCGCCGCCGCACACACAAACACTGGCGCACGCCGTCTTTACGAACGCAATGGCTATCGTGTTGTTGCTGAAGATTCTGGGCGGTGGAGCTATGTCGATCACGAGGGACGGACACAGCAGGTGAACGAACCGTGCTGGATACTCGAAAAAACACTCCGTCCATAACACTTGAGACTAGGTAGAGGTAGACACTGACTATGACGATGAAACCAACGATCAGCAAAGACACCATGCGCGATGTGCGGATTGTTCGCTGGCGGGGTGGGCAGCACCCTACACAGCAGACGATCAGCGGGCAGATGGAGCGCGAAGGGTTACGCCCTTATGCGTGTGCACACGGACCGAATGCCCGCCTTCCGATTCGCAGTCACGGCTTTCACAAAGTCCTCTATTGTGTGGAAGGCGCTTTGGAGATCGTTTTCCCCGATATGGAACAGCGTTTGATCATGCGCCCCGGTGATCGCCTCGAAATCCCTCGTGGGACTCGTTATGCAGGAATCATCAGTATTCATGGCGCACGGCTTTTAGAAAGCGTCGCTGTTACTTCCCTGTTGTCCTAACCCCCCACCTTCCTAATGAACACACCTCGCCGCCCTGACGATACCGACGACACCCCGCCGGATGATCTCTCGCGGCGGGTGCTGCTCCCCAAAGCGCCGCCACCTTTCACCGTAAACAGAGGATGGCTGTTCATCGTTGCCGCGCTGATCATCCTCGCCGTTGGGCTGGTCTTGATTAACCTCAACGTCCTTCCCCCTGTGGTGATGACCTGGCTTCCCCTTGTCGTCCTCCTTCCCGCGCTTTTGATCATCCTCATTGCGGTTGCCCGCCGTAGCCCGCGTGGGGTGCTTGGTGGGGCTGCCCTTCTGGGCATTGCCCTTAGTTTGCTTTTGGCTGCGCAAGGCGTTGCCGCAGTGGGATCTACCCTCGTGGGGATTACGCTGGTCACTGTTGGGGCGGGGTTGTTCTTGCGCGGGTTGCTGCTGCGCGGGGCATAGAATCGTACCCCTCGGCGTCTTGTCTCAACCCCTTTCTTGTGTTCTTCTTGCACACTATCGGGTAAGGTTCATATCCTTTAACGCATCCAATAGAATACGCGAGAGATAAAATGCGCCCTCTATTGGGTGCGCCTGTATTGGGAGGTCTGTGTGAGTAAAAAAGTACGTGTAGCGATCATCGGCGTGGGGAACTGTGCCTCCTCACTGGTACAGGGTGTCCATTATTACCGTGATCGGAAGGTGGGTGATTTGGTGCCCGGGTTGATGCATGTCGAACTCGGCGGCTACCACATCCGTGATATTGAATTCTCCGCCGCCATTGATATTGACGCGGATAAAGTAGGGAAAGACCTCAGCGAGGCAATCTGGGCGGGGCAGAACAATACAGTCAAGTTCACCGATGTCCCTTTCCTCAATGTTACTGTGCAGCGCGGAACAACGCTGGACGGGTTGGGGAAATACCTCTCACAGCGCATTGATGAAGCCCCCGGTGAGCCAGTGGATTTGGTGACGCTCCTCCGCGAGACGCGCACCGATGTCGTCGTCAACTACCTACCAGTGGGAAGCGAACAAGCGACACGCCACTATGTGGAACAGATTCTAGAGGCGGGCTGCGCCTTTGTGAACTGTATCCCCGTTTTTATTGCCCGCGAACCGGAATGGCAGCAGAAATTTGCTGAGCGTCGTCTACCGCTCATTGGCGACGACATTAAAAGTCAGGTGGGGGCAACCATCGTCCACCGCCAATTGGTGAATCTGTTCAAAGAGCGCGGCGTGATTGTCGAACGGACCAGCCAACTAAATGTCGGCGGGAACATGGACTTCTACAACATGTTGGAACGCTCCCGCTTGGAGAGCAAGAAAACAAGCAAAACGAACGCCGTCACCAGCCAACTGCCTTACGATCTGGGCGAGGAAAATGTTCATGTCGGTCCAAGCGATTACGTGGCGTGGCTGACAGATCGGAAATGGGCGCATATTCGGATTGAGGGGCGCACCTTTGGCGATGTGCCACTTAACCTTGAACTGAAATTGGAAGTGTGGGATAGCCCCAACAGTGCCGGCGTCGTCATTGACGCTGTGCGCTGCGCCAAACTGGGCTTGGATCGCGGCTTGTACGGCACGTTGGAAGGTCCTTCCGCCTACTTCATGAAATCACCGCCTATTCAGCACGCTGATGATCTGGCGCACGATCTGACGGAGGCTTTTATCGCTGGTGACCCGAAAGCGAACCTTGTCCAGACCGGCGACGACGTTTTTACGCTGGCGACGAATGGGGCGAATGGGCATTACCCCGCCAACGGCAAAAACAGCAACGGGCATTCCTAATCCCGCTTAGACACCCCCTTGACAGGTGTCAGGGGGGGCTACCTGCACGCGCATCAGATTATCAGATTATTCCTCTAGCAAACGCACCAATTCGGGAAGTGCCTCTCCTGATGGAGCGCGAATCACCACATCTGCCATCGCCTCAATCTCGTCTGGGAATGGGTTGACATCAATGACCGTCGCCTTCCCCCACCGTTTCGCTGTATAGGGCAGTGAGGCGGCGGGCTGAACCATCCCCGACGTACCAACCACCAGCAACACATCACAGGTTTGTGCCAAATTCGCCGCCCGATGTAATGCCTCAGCGGGCAGGGCTTCGGTAAACCAGACAATATCGGGGCGGACATAGGCAGTTGTGCAATGCGGACAGCGGGGCGGGACTTCCGCCTGATCCCACTCGAAGGAATCAAGATCAACGGATGTGGGCGCACCCTGACAATCGGCAAAGCACTTGAATTTTGTGATATTCCCATGCAGTTCGATCACATCGGTGCTGCCTGCGGATCGGTGCAAGCCGTCTACATTTTGGGTGATCACGACGACCTTGCCAAAGAGGGATTCCATCCTGACAAGGGCGTAATGCCCCGGATTCGGGGTGACCTTTTTCAGCATATCACGACGATAGGCGTACCACTCCCAAACCAAGCGTGGATTGCGGCGGAAGGCATCTGGTGTGGCAAGCTCTTGAGGGTCGTAACGCGCCCATAAACCCTCTTGGGCGTCGCGGAAGGTTGGCACGCCCGATTCCTTCGAGACACCCGCCCCGGTGAGAACGACAACCTGTTTTGCCCCTCGAAGTGCGTCCGCCGCCTGGCGAAGGGCATTCGCAAAATCATTGATAGGTGTCACGCCAACAGCCCCTCTAGCTCCGCCATCATCTCGCTGTGTTCGGCAAAAATACGGCGCACCGGTTCAAGCAAGACGATCAGCGCCTCTGCCAAACCGCCCTTCAAATCCATCACATGGAGGCTGCCATCGGCATAGGCGGCTTTGAGATCATCGAGCGTTTGGTAGTGGACGTTGCCGCCGTTTTCCGGTTTCCGCTCAATGGTTAAGCCGTCTGGCTGGTTATTAAACACGAGGTGGTGCGCCCAATCGAGGACGGGGTTGAATTCCATCCCTTCGTTGGCGGGCGGACAAAATGCCTTCCGAATCTTCTTGCGAATCTCGTCCGGTGTGTCATGAATAAAGACTGCCGAGGCGGGTTTCGATTTGCTCATTTTCATCTGGGTGCGCAGTTCGCGCAGCCGTTCTTCGTTAACGGGCCACTCTGGGGGTTTTGCCAAGCCAAGCAGCAAGTGATGGTGAATGGCTATCGGCTTCATTTTCTTGCCGCTGGCATCCGTCATGGGCGAAATCGTCAGCGCGTTTGCCACGTCACGGGCGATCACATGTGCCTTGCGCTGATCGATCCCACCTTGTGCGATGTGCGCTTCCAACATAAACACATCGGTCACTTGCATGGGCGGGTAGATCAGCT
Source organism: Anaerolineales bacterium (assembly GCA_015075625.1). Lineage (NCBI taxonomy): Bacteria > Bacillati > Chloroflexota > Anaerolineae > Anaerolineales > Anaerolineales bacterium. The sequence continues at coordinate 442,403 of JABTTZ010000003.1, forward strand.
TGGCAAAATCAATCGATTCGCCCTCCGTGCGCCCCATGATGCTGATGCTGCGCACGATGCGGTTGAGCGTTGTGTTTTTGCTTACATCGACCAATGTTTCCCAGTAGCGATCATTGTGATGGTAGAACTCTGAGCCGAGGACGAATTCGAGATCGTCGGGGTTTCCCTCTAGTGCGGCGAGGCACGCCCGCAACCCAACCTGAAAATACCCCCGCGCAATGTACTTGATCTTCTCTCGATCTCCGCCCAGTTTGTCGTTGATCCAGGTGTGCCAATCGGCAAGCAAGACGCGGCATTTCACACCGGCGTGTTGCAAATCGCGCACCTTTTGCATACACATCAGCCCCGTGCCGAGGTGAAGTTTTCCCGAAATTTCCAAGCCAATGTAGTGTTGGAGCGTCATCCCCTGATCGAGCAAAGCGGGGAGTTCCTCCGCGCCAATGACTTCCTCAAGATTGCGCGTGATCAACGCAACGCGCTCAGCAGTGGTCAAGGTCGGTGTAGCCGTCATGGGGTCTCCAAGAAGTGAATCGATCTGGGCAAATAGTATGTTCATTATAGCGGGGTGGGTATAATCCTCGGTAGAGTCACTTTGCCTCACAAACGCCCCACACAGAGAACGGAAAAACCTTTATGCGTGGTCTATTGGTTGCTATCGATCTGGAAACGACAGGCTTGGATGCCCGTACCGATCAGATTATTGAGGTTGGCGCGGCGAAATTCCAAGATGGCGAAATGATCGAAACCTATACGACCCTTGTTGACCCCGGCGTGCCGCTCTCGCCGCGCATCACGGAGATCACTGGGATCAAATCGACGGATTTATATGGCGCTCCTAAGATTGTGGAGGTGCTGCCGCGCCTCATCCGTTTTGTGGGGGATGCGCCACTGGTCGGGCATAATGTCGATTTCGACCTGCGCTTCTTGCACAAACAGAAAGTTCTTCTAGCAAACCCTGCCATTGATACCTATGAGCTGGCGGCGGTGCTGCTCCCAACGGCGGCACGCTATAACTTGAACGCGCTTATGCAGCTAATGAATATTGAGCCTGAAGGGGCGTATCACCGCGCCCTCACCGATGCCATTGCCGATGGGCGGCTTTATTTCGCCTTTTGGCAAAAGCTCTTGAAAGAATTGCCCATTGGCGTCCTTCGGGAGATCGCTTCCCTTGCCGCGCCGCTGCCATGGAAAGGGACGCTCGCCTTTCAAGCGGCGGCGGCGGTGCGCGAGGGCGAACGTCCCGCTGCCCAAGATGTCGTGGCAAAGGCATTTAGCACCCCTGCCCCCGCGCCGCAAGCATTAACGCCTAGCGATACCGTCATTCCCGATATTGAGACGCTCTCGCTGAACCTTGCCTTTGCCCTCCCTGAGGACACCCCCCCCGCCGACTTTGATTCCCAAGCATGGATGCTGCGGGCGGTGACTGGTGCCTATCAAGGAAACGGAAAGGTCTTGATCGAAGCAGACGCGGGCAACCCTGCCGCATACCTACTGCCAGCCGTAGCCTGGGCGCGGCGCGGTGTGCGCACCCTGATCGCGGTGGGGACAAAACGGCGGCGGCGCGATCTGCTTGCCCCTCATGGAGGGATTGCGGCGGCTCTGAAAGCGTTGAACGCCGAGGATATTCGCGTCGCCGCCATCCGCCCGCGTGGGGAATACCTCTGCCCCGCTCAGGTCAACCAAATGCGGGCGCACGGAGCAACGACGAACGATGAACTACGCCTTCTTGCCAAAACACTGGTCTATTTGGCGCTTGGCGGGCGGGCGGCGGAAGAAGAACTCTCTGTGCGCGGGCTGAGCGAAGTCTTGGCCTGGACGCAGTTAAACGCGGGCGGCTGCACGGGTGAACGCTGCGAATCCCTGATGAAGGGTGTTTGCCCCCTCCATCGTGATCGTCAGGCGGCGCAAGGGGCGCACCTCTTGATCACCGATCACAAGACGCTGGCGGCGGATAAGGCAAATACCGATCCCTTGATTCCCCCCGCCCCCCGCCTGATTGTAGACGAGGCGCGTCTCTTTGAGGATAACGGCACGGACGCCCTTCGGTTTCGGCTGGATGCGCAGAAGATCAAACGGGAGATGCTCACCCTCGGCAGGCGAGATCGCGGCTTGCTTGGGGCGATCCTCACCATTGGGGAGGGAACACTCCCCGAAAAAACCTTCAGCGGCTTGGCAAACGGGATTGGGAATCTGGCCGATGCCTCTGCCGATATGCTTCACCAAATGGATATTCTCTTTGCTGCCATTCGCCATTTCCTTGAAAACACGGCGGACGCCCGCCCCAACGAATTCTCTGCACAGGTGATCCTCACCAATGGGCTGCGGGGAAAAGCGCCCTACAGCGCCGTCAACGCCGCTTGGGAGACGCTTGGGGAGTACATGAAGGCGCTCACCGATGTGTTGCCCAGTTTGGTGGGGCGCTTGCGGACGCTCCACGAAAAGCACATCCTCCCCCGTTTTATCGAGATCGCCGCTGGCTTGGAACGCCTGATCACGATGATCGATACCTATCACCGTTGGCTGGAGTCCTTCATCGTCGGGCGCGACACGAACGCCATTTACTGGGCGGAGATCATGCCCGGCAGCGAACGTCCGGGGATGCTGCTGCATAGTGCGCCGCTGAGCCTTGCGGCGTTGTTTACGCGCCACATTGCCGCCAACACAGAGACAACCATCCTGACCGATACGCGGCTGCGTGTCGGTGGCGAGATCAGCTACCTACAAAAACGATTGGGCGTCCTCGATTTTGATCTGCAAACGATTCCCTCCCCCGCCGCCGCCGCACCAACGATCCTCCTCTACACCCCCTCGGATATTGCCGAGAGTAAGCAAGCGGACGCCTATCAAAAACAGATCGCCAAAGGGATCATCGAATTGGCGGCGGGCGTGCCTGGACGCATCCTTGTTATGTTCACCGGCGTGACGCAGCTTCGCCAAACCTCACAGGCGGTTGCCCCCCGTTTGGCGTTGGGCAATATCCCACTCCTGAATCAGGCGGATGGCACACAGCAAAGCAGTCTGATTGAGCAGTTCCGCTCAGTAGATCGGGCGGTGCTGCTGGCTACCCGATGGTTGTGGGAAGATGCCGATTTGCCACCCGATGAGATTGCCGCGTTGATCATTATCCGCCTCCCCTTCGCCCCTCCCGGTGAGCCGATCATTGCCGCACGGGGCGATACTTACGGTCATGAGGCGATGGTTGATTACACGATTCCTCATGCGGTGCTGCGCTTCCGGGGCGATTGTGATGGGTTTCTTCAGGGGCGGCGTGGGCGAGGCGTTTTAGCTGTCTTTGATAAACGCTTGATCACAAAGGAATATGGATCGGCGTTTGTGGATTCCCTTCCCCCCGCCCGCGCTGTTTCTGGGGCGCTGGCAGAACTCCCCGAAAAGGCGCGGCTGTGGCTGGCGGGCGAGGCGGTGTAGGATTCGGGTAGGGGTGGTGCTGTGTGAATAACTATCTCACCTTACGCAGTGGAATGTGTTTACCTCGTATGCATGGATAAGGGGTAGATTGAGGGGGGAAACCCCCTCAAAAAATGCATTCCCCCTCGTGTAGTGGGAAAGGGAGTGAGGGTCTGTGCGTAAGGTGAGTAACTATTGCGCTTGGCTGCATGGGCTGAATTCTCGTGATTTACCCCATCCTGGCTCCCCCCACATCACCTAACCAGAATCGGGTACAATCCAAGATGATTGCAACCTGAATTGATCCCACATAATCACCTTAAAGGGGGCGCACCGCGCTGAGGCTATGCGAAAAGTACTGTATATCTTGGGGCAGTTGAACGACGAAGATGTGGAATGGCTGGCAGAGGTGGGGCGGCGCGTTGATCTTGACCCCGGTGCAGTGTTGATCAAAGAGGGATCACGTCTCACCGAACTTCATATTGTTCTCAGCGGTGTCTTAGCCATCTCTGCTCAGGGGCGGGCGTTGGCAACACTTGGCGCGGGCGAGATGCTCGGTGAGGTGTCCTTCGTTGATTCCCGCCCCACTTCGGCAACGGTGACGGTGGTGAACAAAAGCCGCGTCCTGTCTATCCCCATCCCTGATCTTCATTCTAAGTTGGGCAGCGACCCCGAATTTTCCTCACGATTCTATCGCGCCCTCGCTGTTTTCTTGGCATATCGCCTGCGCGACTCAACGGTCATGCTTGGCTATAGCTCCGGGCAAGGACCGATTGACCGCACGAAAGATGCCAGCGATGAACTTGATGATAACGTCATGGACACCCTTTGGTTGGCGGGCAGCCGCTTTGAGCGCCTCTTAAAGCGGTTGGATAGCGCGGGCTAGTAGTCCATCAAGAAGATTCCTAAAAGAACCCCAATCCCTCTGCCCCCTTTCTCCGCGTGCGGGGAAAGGGGGAAAGACGAACGGCGTCTTTTGCCTTTTAAGCCCCGAAGGGGTGGTTACTTTTAGCCCGCTGCTTTAGTAGCGGCGGGCGCTCACGGGCGGCGATGGACGCAATGCCTTGCGCCCCTACGAGAATGACACGAATTGCCTTCCTGACGGACTACTAGTCGCCGCCTCTAGACTTCCCCTCTGTCGTATATCCAGAAAGACGGAGTGGTGCTTGTGCGGTATGGTCTATCCAACAATCGGCAGATCGCGCAGGCTGACTCCTTCAAGCGTGATGTAGGCGGTTGAAACCCACCCCGAAATACCCTTATAGGTGATCAATACCCACCCGCCCGTTGTATTACGCCCATAGACGGGGAGGATATTTCGCGCCGGAACACGCCCAATGCGGACAAATGCCGTTGAGGGTCCAAGCCGAATATTCAAGTTATAGCGTATACGGGCGGTGGCAAGCGCTGGTCCGGGTAAGACAGCCCCCGTCACCTGTTGGCTGCGATCAATCCGATCTGGCATGAGGCGCAGCGCGGCGACATCCCCTTCCCAATCCCCACGACGCACCCAGACCAAATTTTCCCCACCGACATAAAGTGCTACCCACGAGGAATCGGCGTTCCGATAGAGGGCGGTGAATTCCCGTTTGGCGGGAACGGTTAGGGGCAGTGGGTCGCTATCCGGCGCGGGGTAGAGGATGCTCTCTGTGCGCGTCGTCCCTTTTACCCCCTCCGCCAAAAATTCGGCAAGACGTGCCGCCGGATTTGCCGCCGGAAAGCACATACTCTCGGTGGCAAGCTCTGCCACCACCCGAAGCGGGCGAGCGATCATATCGGTATCAATGACACGGAAGCGAAGCGGGTTTGCCGTAGGCACAGCCCCTGCCACAAAGGGCAAACTGACGACGAACGCCTGATCGCTCACCCCCACTTGCCGTGCCGAATCTTCGCTGTAGAGAAGCTGCCCTCTGCCATCGATCACCTCGAAACGAAAGCGGTCAAACCCATCTTGATCAAGGGTGACGCCCGTCACTGCCACATCCACCGAGAAGGTGCGACAAGACGCCTGAAAGCGCTTGATCGATGCCATGGGGGCGGCGGCATTGGCGGCGCTCAGCGGGGCTGCTGTCAGTAGCAGCGCGGCGATAAGAAGGTACGTCAGGCGGACACGTCCGATGCGTAGAGTGGGCATCATCAATCCCTTTCAACACAAGATTTTCATGAGAGTTTACAGGGAAACCCCTATTCATACCTGACGCTTGCCCACCGTCCCCCGTTATAATGAGCGCCGATTGTTTACCAGGAAGGCATTGTCTTTTCTATGCAGCGAATCAATTTTTGCCCTTGTTGTGGGGCAGCCATCAGCGAAGGCGAACTGTTTGGACATCTCCGCCAATACTGTTCGGCTTGCGATTACATTCACTACCTAGACCCCAAAGTAGCGGCGGCGATCTTCCTTGAAGTGGATGGACAGGTGCTGCTGGTGCAGCGCGGCGTTGACCCCGAACGGGGCAAATGGGCGCTTCCGGCAGGGTTTGTCGAGCGCGACGAAGACCCCGCCCTTGCCGCCGCCCGTGAGATGTTGGAAGAAACCGGACTGATGGTCACCATCAGCGGGCTGCTGAATGTGTTGTTTGATAGGGGCGTGATCGTTTGCGTCTATGGGGCGACCATTACAGGGGGAACGCTCCAAGCCATGGACGATGTTACCGATGTGGGGTGGTTTCGCCCCAATGACATTCCCACCCTTGCCTTTGCCAGCACCCACCAATTGGTTGGCGACTGGCAAGCTCGCCAAAAAGCGTGATCCGCATCGCTCAGACCAAGGCGACACCGCTCCCCGCGCCGGGTTTTGCCTTATAGACCGTCGGCGTCCGTCCGGTGATAGCCTCGTATGCGGCTGCCACCCGTTCCCCAAAGAGCGCCGCCAGATCGTCCTCGACAAGGGCGATCACCGCGCCACCAAAGCCGCCGCCCATCATTCGCGCCCCGTAACATCCCCCTTCGCGCTGCGCCAAATATGCCATGATGTCCAACTCCTTGATGCTCACCTCGTAAAGGTCGCTCAGGCTGACATGGCTTTCGTTCAGCAGCCGCCCCGCCGTCGGCATATCGCCCCGTTCCAGTGCCGCCACCGCTGCTAATGTACGAGCGTTTTCGTGGATGGCGTGCGCCGCACGGAGGCGGTGTGGCGTTGTTTGTGTCAGCGCGGGGAGTTTGCCGATGTCCCGTAGAAACATATCCGGCGTCACATCACGCAGCGCCTTCACCCCAAACAGCGTTGCGGCTTCCTCGCTATGCCGACGGCGGGCAGCGTATTCGCTATCGACCAATTCACGTCGCGTCGCCGTATCGAGCGTTAGGATCGACACCCCCGCCGGAATTGGCACGGGCGTTAGGGTGGGGAGACCGCTTTCCGGGAGGCGGCAATCGATCAAGATGGCGTGTCCGGCTTGCCCCACCGCCGAGATCATCTGATCCATAATCCCTGAGGGAATCCCCACAAACTGATTCTCAACATCGACGCCCAAAAGCGCCTTATGGGGCTGGGAAAGGGGAATCGCCAACATCGCGGTGATCACTTCCACCATGGCCACTTCCACCGCCGCCGAGGAACTGAACCCACCGCCGCGTGGCACATTCCCAATGATCGCCATATCCATCCCCCGCAGGGTATACCCGCGCTTGCCGAGGATGAAGGGGACACCACGCGGATAGCGCGTCCAATGGGGAAGGGTGGGGTCTTGGAGGGTATCTAGCGTGAAGGTGCTAAATCCATTGTAATCGAGGGAGAGGACGTTAATGACCCGATCCTCGCGGAGGCGTGCGGCAACATAAATGAGCTTATCAATGGCTGCCGGCAAAACATAGCCATCGCTGTAATCGACATGCTCTCCAATCAGATTCACACGCCCCGGCGCATAGCCGAGATGCGTAGGGGCATAGCCATACTGTTTTTCAAAAGCGGCGCGAACAGCACCAGCGAGATCAGTCAACATAGGCGTGAAGAAATCCTTTCTAAGGTAATTTTGGACTCTTGGGTTTACTCGCTGGCGCAACGGCTGCTTTGCGGCGGCGTCTCGTCGGTGTGTTTCGCCGTTTACGCGCCGTTGGTCTGCTCCCCCCCCGTGCCTTAAGCCGTTTTGCCCTTGCCACTGCCCATTCTTCTAAATCTTGCAGCGATTCGGCAAGATAGACGTTCAGACGGGTAAATTGCGCTTTCAATGCCGCTGCGTGGCTGCTCACTAGTTTTCGCGCACGCATCGAGGCATCTTCCATAGAGTTGGAGAGCGCATCATCGCCAAATTCGGCGGCGAGGTCAAGGTACAGCCCAAATGCCTGCTTGCGCTTCATGGCGCTAAGGGCAACCCACCCACTTTCGGCAAGGCTGGCAAGGCTGGCGGTGTCGGGCAGAATCGCCATGACAATCACCCGCGCCTCTTGGAGCGCTTGCACCTCTTGGCGGCGGGCGCGTTCGTCCCACTCCCCTACAGCCGGATCAAAACAGGTAATGCCTGCCTCGGCACACGCTGCCTTGATCGGCTCACGCCAGCCGCTGCGCCCGATTGTTCCCATTAAGAAAATATCGATCATCCGCCTCCCCCTCCCGATTTCCCCGATCCTACACCCCAAATTCACTCTGCACGAGTTCTAATGTTCCTACGATTCCCGATAACTCGCTGATCAATACAACAGCCCGAAGCGCCTGTCGAACATCCATAAAGCGCACGGCACGCCGAAAACTTTCGGGCAGCGAGGCAATCTCCCCTCGAATATGATCAATGTTTGGGGCGGCAGCGACGATAATCAGGCGTTGGACGGTGGGGTTGTTCTGCGCCCGCTGCAAATTCAAAATGAGCGAATCGACCGATCCTCGCCGCTGCACCTCAAAGACATAGGTGATCACCCCCAGATTACCGATCCGCGTCTGCCAAACGACATCCACCCGCGATCCCCGCGCAATCGTTTTCTCTTTTTCGGCGCTAAAGCCAAGCCACTGCCCAATGTTGACAAGGTGTTCCACCACCTCATCATGATCAAAATCCGGTGCGGCGTCCTCTGTGGGGGGCGCGGGCGGTGCTTCCGGCGGTGTCAGGCGCTCTCGCGCTGTTTCCCAGACGGCAAACAAAAAGTAGTTCACGCCGAGGTAATCCAATTCCTCAATGCGGTGAGCGGCGAGTTCTGCCTGAAGTGCGGCTAAGAGATCGTTGAAGGCGCTGTACTCCGCCCCACTGATCTGCGCTTTGCGGAGGGCGGGAAATGCCTCGCGGAACCCGAGCAGGTCAAGCGCTGCCCGCGCCATATCGTTCCATAAACCACACTGTTCAGGGTGAACGAACGCCAAAATCTCGGTGATGGACGCCGCGCCAAGCCCTTTCACTGCCCGCCGGAAGGCATCGTAGCGGGCGGGGAGCGCCGCCTTGCCCCACAATACATTTCGTAAGGCATCAATCAGGACGGGAAGGGTGTTCTCGCGGATCAGCTTCTCCACAAGGTAGCCCTTGTTCCCCCACAGGCGGCTTGACCACAACGCGCTAATCACTTGCCCAAATTCCAACTCCCCCATCGTCCGCAGCGCCTCTAGGGAGAGCAATCCGCTGTAGAGTTCCCGACGGGCGCGGTATTCAAGGATATTGGCATCCGTCTCGGCGTCGTCAAGGTAACGACGAAAGACAGGCACGAAACGGGCAATAGCTTCTTGTTGCAGGGGAGAAAGGCGCGTCGTCACCGGTGGGCACTCCCGCTGAGCCATCCCCTACGGAGGGTAACCCACCAAAGGGGGATAAGAAGAAGGCTGCTCAGCGCGAGATGAAAGCCGACGAGCGTTCGGTCATAGTCGGCACGGAGAAAGGGGGCGGTCAGCAGCAGACCGCTGAACGCATAGCCGGTTAGGAAGGGAGCGGTTACCCGCAGCCCCCACCGCCGCCGCCAAAGGTAGCCATAACAGGTGATTCCCAAAACACTTCCCCATCCAGCGTTGAAGGTAAGGCGACCCCAAAGGGGAAAGGCGCTAGATAACGTTGGATAGAGTGGCGCATCCTGCACCGCCCCCCAAACGCCGATCCAAAGGGCAAGGGATGCCCCGCCAAGCAGCACAGCAATCCACAATGGGCGATCATTCATGGCGTGGATTTTACCTGATCAGAGGAGGGAGGGGATACCAGGTTAGGAGCAAAAGCAGCTATCGCTGGCAACCTGCCCCACATTGATCCTTTCGCCGCTCTGCGGTATTGTTTCGGATATCTATCAGGAACATACACAATGATCGTCGTCATTGACTCCGGTGTTGCCAATTTGCGCAGCGTGGCTAACGCGCTGAACTTCCTCGGTGCATCGATGCACATCACCGATACCCCCGCCGAACTGACCCGCGCCGATAAAATCATCCTTCCCGGCGTTGGCGCGTTTGAGGCGGGGATGAATACTCTCCGCGCCCGCCACTTTATTAATCCGCTGCGAGAGTATGCGGCGCGTGGCGTGCCGATCCTCGGCATTTGCTTGGGGATGCAGTTGATTTTTGAGCGTAGTGAGGAAATGGGCGATCATGAAGGCTTAGGCTTGATTCCGGGCAGCGTGGTTCGTTTCCCACCAGGGGAAAAAGTGCCGCATATGGGCTGGAATCAACTCACTATCCAGCGCGAGTCGCCCCTTGTGGTGGGGATCAACGATGGCGCTTATGCTTACTTCGTCCACAGCTACTATGCCCAAACTGCCCCGGAGCATGTCATTGCTGCCTGTGCGTACTCGGTTAGCTTTCCGGCGGTGGTGGCGCGGGGCAATGTCTATGGAGCGCAATTTCACCCCGAAAAAAGCCAAACGACGGGGTTACAATTGCTCCGTAACTTTATGGTCATGTAACCCACACAGGAAAGAAGGGGACGGACGATGATCATCTACCCGGCTCTTGATCTACGCGGGGGGAAGGTAGTTCGCCTCAAGCAAGGCAATCCAAACCAACAAACTGTCTACAGCGACGACCCTATCCATGTCGCAGACCGTTGGATTGCCGCAGGCGCAGAGTGGCTTCATGTGGTGAACCTTGACGGCGCGTTTGACGAGGAGAACGGCAACGAACAAATCGTTGAGGAGCTTTGTGCAACCGGCGTCCCAATCCAGTTCGGCGGCGGGTTACGCAGCCTTGAAGATATTGCCCGCGCCTTTGATCTGGGCGTCACCCGCGTTGTCTTGGGAACAATGGCAGTCCAAGACCCGGGCAGTGTTGAGGCGACCATTGCCCGCTGGCATCCTGACGCGGTGGCAGTAGCCCTCGATGCCCGCGATGGAATCGTCACCATGCGTGGCTGGCAAGAAAACGCCGGCATTACAGCGCTCGATCTCGGCAAACGCATGACGGCACTAGGGGCGCGGCATGCCCTTTACACCGATGTCAGCCGTGATGGGGAGCTTTCCGGCGTGAATGTAGCGGCAACAGTGACCCTTGCCCGTGAAACAGGCTTGCAGGTCATTGCCAGTGGTGGTGTCACCTCTCACGGGGATGTCGTCGCCTTGCAGGAAAGCGCCCATGTCGCCGGCTGTATCTTAGGGACAGCCCTTTACGAAGGGTTGGTTGATCTGGCAGAAGCCATTCGTTTAGCGCGGGGCGAATAGCTTCCTTATTTTGGCAAAGGCATCCATCCGCCTATCTCTTAGGGTGATGGATGCCGGATATACGCTTAGGGCAAGGGCTACCGCCGAACCCCTTCAAGTCGCAGCAGCGTTGTGCTGTTCATCAAATCAGTCAGCTTGGCAGGCAGTTCCTCTAACAACGTCGTCTTATCCTCCGCCTTTAGGCGAGGGGTCTCTCCGTTGGAAAGGCGTTCGATCTGCCGCGTGATGTCTGTTGTGGCGGCAGCGATGATTGTCGCTGGATCAACGCCCTTTTCGGTGGCAATCTGCGCCAACGATTTTCCCTCGCGCAGTTGGGGTAAAAGCGCCCGTTGGGTCAAGCCTGTCGCCTTCGCTGTCTGGGCGATCAGAGCGGTGCTGTAGCGTAGTTCAAAAAGGCGTAGAAAACGATTTTCCGTTCCTTCTTCCTTCCTCGCCTCGCCTCGCTTGATCACCTCGTTCAAGACCCGTTCTAAGAGCGCGTCAAGACGGGCGGTGATTGCATCGGCAGTTTCTTGAGTCAGTTTTCCCTCGGCAGCAGCTTTTCGGATCGCCTCTACAACGACGGGTTTCACCGCTGCCTGAATTGCGCTCAGTTCACCCCCTTTTTCCTTAATCACCGCCGCCAGAGTCTTTCCCCCCACAAGCTCCCGAAGAAGGTCTTCAGGGGTCATCTCCAGACTGGTGGCAACTGCCTGAACAATTTCGGTGAGGAAGGCGTTCAATGCCTGACGGGGCGTATCCCCACCCCCTGCACGACGGGCGATCTCGGCAATGTTCCCCGATGTAACGCGGCTGATCGCCCGGTCAAGGCTGGCAATGAGCGTTTCACTTTGGGCTTGGGTCAGTGTTCCGGCGGTTACGGCTGTCTCAATCCTCTCCGTGACGGCGCTCTTGACCGCCGCCTTCACCGCCTTGAAATCACCGCCTTTTTCGGTGACAAGTTTTTCTAGCGAAGTTCCGCTGAGAACTTCTAGCAAAAGCTCTGCCTCTGTCAAGCCCGTAGCTTCCGTCGTAGCGCGGATCAGCGCCGTGACGATCTCCCGCAAGAGGGGAAAGCCAGTCTCCGGCGCTTGGGCGTGGGCGGGTTTCGGTGCGGCAATCATACCAAAGAGCATGGCGCAAAGAAGGACGAACGTTAGCCCTATTAAAGGGCGTTTTCCTGTAGGTAAGGGGATCATTGGTTAGCCTCCGTCTTGAATTGCTATCAACCTGAAGGGGCAGGTTTCCCTTACCGTTTAGTCTGTCGGCAATGTGTAAACAGGGTGTTATCGGCAGATGAGAAATAGCCTTTTCTGCGTCGTTTGGAGAATCACGAAGGGCGCATCCGTGAACCCTTTTCTCATGGTTTCGGCATCACAATTTTTTCACAAATTCTTCACATAGTTAACGTTCACAACTTCACCAACGAAATCTCAATGAAATTCTCAATGGTTGACCTTGAACGTTGACCAAAGCTCCCTATAATGGTGGGTGTAGCAATCGTAAAGAACTTTTCAAAAAGTAGAAAAAACTTGGCGAAAAGATTGGCGAATAAAGTTACGTTAGTCAACTTAGATATTCGCCCCGATTAATAGAGAGTTACAAACCAAAAGTTCCGCTCTCCGAAAAACAGCCCAGCAATGGGCTGTTTCTTTTTGCCTAAACCTCTCACACCATACTAAGGATACCTCTCATGACCTCTACTAAAACTGCTTGGATCGAAACGGAGATGAACGCCCTCGCCGCACAGGGGCTACAAATACACATCCGCACCATTGAAAGCCCGCAGGGAGCGTGGTTAACCGTTGACGGAAAAAAGGTTTTAAACCTTTGCTCCAACAATTATTTGGGCTTGGCGAATGATCCGCGTCTGGCGGCGGGGGCAAAAGCTGCCATAGAAACACATGGGGTTGGTCCCGCTGCCGTGCGCAGCATCGCCGGGACGATGGATATTCACCTTGCTCTTGAACGACGCTTGGCACACTTCAAAGGCGTTGAGGCGGCAGTGACCTTCCAAAGCGGGTTCAATGCCAATCTCGCCGTGATTCCAGCCCTTGTGGGGAAGGGTGATGTGATCTTTTCCGATGAGTTGAATCACGCCAGCATCATCGATGGGGCGCGTCTCAGCCGCGCTGAGATCATCCGCTTTAAGCACGCCGACCCTGCCGACCTTCGCCGCCAGATTGAGGCGACGAAAACAGAGGGGCGGCGGTTGATTATCAGCGATGGCGTGTTCAGCATGGATGGTGATATTGCCCCCCTTCCCGCCCTTTACGAAATAGCCCGCGAGTATGATATTCTACTTATGGTGGACGATGCGCACGGCGAGGGTGTTTTGGGGCGCGGCGGGCGCGGCATTGTCGATCATTTCGGCTTGCATGGGAAGGTTGATGTTGAGGTGGGGACGATGAGTAAGGCGTTTGGGGTGGTCGGCGGCGTGGTTGCTGGCTCGCAGTTGCTCTGCGATTGGCTGCGGCAGCGGGCACGTCCTTTCCTATTCAGCAGCGCCATGACCGCCCCCGATGTTGGCGCGTGCCTTGCCGCCCTAGATGTATTGGAAGAAAGCACCGAATTGGTGGATCGCCTCTGGGCAAATGCACGCCTTTTTCAACAAGAAATGCGCCGCCTCGGTTTTGATACGGGCGCAACAGCAACGCCAATCACGCCCGTTATGCTTGGGGAAGCGCCCCTTGCTCAGGCATTTAGCAAGGCACTTTTTGAAAAAGGCATTTTTGCGATGGCGATTGGCTTTCCCACAGTGGCAAAGGGCATGGCGCGAATTCGCGTCATGAGCAGCGCCGCCCACACCCCTTCTGATATGGAATTCGCCTTGGAAACGTTCGCCGCCGTCGGGCGGGAGTTGGGCGTCATTGTCTAGGCGAATTTTGTATAATAGGTGTGAGGTAAATTTAGTGCGCCCACCATGTGCAGGCGTTCTTTCAAAATAAGCCTAAGCCCACCCCCTAGCCTCCTCCTCGTAATTGGAGAGGAGGAAGGCATTCGCCCCCTTTCCTTGCAGGCAGGGAAAGAGGATAGAGAGATAGGGGTTTTGAAATGGCGTTTCTAAACAAGCCAATAAGCCCAAACCATCATTGCTCACACTATAGAGGGACGAAAAAATGCCTATTACAATGGCGTTGGAAGAAGGGAATCGCATTCTGCGTGTGACATTTGCCTCCCCCTGGACGGTGGAGGAAATGATCCAATTTTCCCCTCAGGCGGCGGCTTGGTATGATGCCGCGCCAAAACCCATTCATTCTTTGCTCGATATTCGGCAGGCGCTGCCTATTCCGCCGCGCATTTTGCAACTGGGCAATACTCCCGGTATGAATAACCCGAAAGCAGGCATTATTGCCGTCTTTGGGGGGCGAGGTGTTGTACGTGTTTTTGCCGATGTGTATATCAAAATCTCGCGCACAAACAAACTGCGTTTTTTTGATACGGAGATGGAAGCGCTTACCTATCTCCGCGAGGTGCTTGCGGCGGAGGAATCTGATGAAGCGACGAAATAATGTGTGTGTTAGGGTATTTGATTAAGGCAATTATTGAGAAGTCTAAGAGGTACAATCAGATCGTAATCATCGGTTAGTGAATAGCGTTAGCATAGCTTAAGGATTGATCGTGACCGTCACAATGACCCTTGAGGAAGAAAATCGTATTTTACGAGTTACATTCATTTCCCCCTGGACGGCGGATGAGATGGTGCGTAACTTTCCCCAAGCAAAGCAGTGGTACGACGATGCCACGCACCCCATTCATATGCTGATCGATATGCGCCAAAACCGCTACGCCCCACCGGGGGCGCTCCGCGCCCGCGAAGCGCCCGGTCTTACCCACCCTAAGGCAGGAATTGCGGCTGTTTTTGGGGCAAGCACGCTGATCCGCATGTTGGGTGAAGTTGTGATGCGTGTAGCACGTTCGGAGAATTTGAAATTCTTTGATACGGAAGCGTTGGCGCTGGCGTACCTGCGAGGGGTGATCGCTGCTGAACACCCCCAACCCGCGACGCCGCTATCTGAGGCAGAAAAATCACCTGTGTGAGATGATCACTATGACACCCTTCCCTTCATTGTGGACACCCCGCCCCTACCGTAGTGAGGATTTTCCCGCTCTTCTTGAGGCGCATCGGCTCTCTGTCGGGGCAGATCGCGGACGCCTTTACAATGATGCCACCCTCCAACACCTGATCACCCCACCACCGGAGGTACGCAGTGGGCTGATCGTCGTCCCACTGGACACTTCATCGGAGGTTGCTGGCTGGTTATGGTGGGAAGTACAAGGGGATCGCGCCGTCCGCATGGAAGGATTTGTTGCGCCGGCATTTCGACGGAAGGGCGTCGGGACAGCCCTTTTGGAAGGGGCGGAACGTGACCTGACATGGCGTGTTCCCGGCGCATCGCTCGCGTTGCGCACCTATGCCGATCTGACGGGCGCTGTGGCGCTTTTCCATGCGGCGGGCTACATCCCTCGGCGGCACTTTAACCGCATGACCGTCGCGCTGGATCGGCGGTGGGAGGCAGTAGCCCTTGAAGGTGTCCATTTTGAAACCTTCCAGCGCGATCACTTGGAACGCCTTGTCGATGCCGATAACGCCATTTTTTCCGACCATTGGGGATCACAGCCGCAGACCATCGAAGGCTTTGCCCGCGCTCAAATTGAGATGCGCCCTCATGATCCGCAGTTGTGGGTGTTGGCGCTCACAGGCGAGACGATTGTTGCTGAATGTCTGGCACATACCAGTCAAGAGGCTGCCCCCGGCGAACGGGAAGGCTATATCGCCCATCTTGGTGTTCGGCGCGAATGGCGTGGAAAGGGTTTGGGGCGGGCAATCCTCTGTGAAGGGTTAAATCGGCTGCGGGCTGCGGGCTACCAAATCGCAAGCCTGATGGTCGATGCTGACAATGCGCCAGCGGTGAATCTCTATCGCGGGGTGGGGATGGATGTTGTCCGCGTCCGGGTCAATTTCGGTAAGACGTTGGGGGGTTAGCCGCCCCCGTCTCAACGCTTCATAATCAAGGTGATCAGCAAATAACCTGCCGTCAGCAGCAGCACTGCCACAGATAATTCCAGCACAATAACAAACCAGCGCCCAGAGCGTGCCTGTTTGGGGGCGGGCGTTTGGTGTTCGCGTTGGTTAACCTCTGGTCGCTTCGCTGCTGCCGCTTTCGGCGTGCCGCCCGGTGTGGCGTGATCGAAGATCAGCGTGCGCAGTTCCTCTGGTGCGCCCACCCCAGGCGGGCGTGGCTTGATCGCCGGGCGTGTGTTCCGCTCCCTTTCGGGCAAGGCAAGCACAGCGCGGGTGAATTGTTGGGCAAAGCCGCCCGCCGTCGCCGGACGCGCCGAGGGAAGTTTTGCCAACGCCGTGAGAGGGACATCATCTAAGGCGGCGGGTAAATCGCTATTGAGAGCGCTTGCCGGTGGGGGCGTTCCCGTCCGCTGCATCTCAATCAGGACGGATAGACTTGGTGCGCTGAACGGGCGGTGTCCGGTCAAAAGCTCATAGAGAATCACTCCCAAAGCGTACACTTCTGTTCGGCTGCTAGGCGGTGCCCCGCTGATCAATTCCGGCGCCATGTAGGCGGGCGTCCCAAAAATATCGCCATCCCCGGTGATGCTCGTATGGGCGGCAATCGAGGTCGCCAAGCCAAAATCGCTCAGGTAAATATGCCCGTGTTTATCCATCAATAAGTTCGAAGGCTTCAAATCGGTATGGAAATACCCCTGACTATGGGCGTAATCGAGGGCAAAGGCGATCTCGGTGAGCAGTTGCACCGCTTCTTGGGGCGTGTAAAGCTGCCGTGATAAACGATCTGCCACCGACCCTGACTCAAAATAAGGCATGACAAGATAGGATTCGTCGGGCGTCAGGGCGTAATCCAGCAGGCGGACGATGTACGGGTGGCTTACCTGTTGCAGCGCGAGAATTTCGCGCTCAAAGCGGGCGAGGAGGATCGGGGTCGTTTGCCCACTCTCCGTAAAGACTTTCACCGCAACTGCCTTGTTCGTCGTCGTGTCTAGACAGCGGTAGACCTTCGACATGCCGCCTGTCCCTATCAACTTCTGGGGTTGATAGCGCCCCCCAAAACGTGTCTGATGAGTCGCTGTCATGTCGCGGACTCAGGGTGCGTCTCACGGTATGTTTCGTAGGTGGCTTCGTCGGTCAACACCCCTCCTTTGAGGGCGGAATCAATCAACACCCGTGACCGATCAAAGGTCAGTTCCACCTCAATCCGGTCATAGGAGGGTTTCCCCACCAGCGTTTTCCGCACGAAATAGCCCTTGTCGTCATCCGTCAAAGACAGATCATTGTTCAGGTTGATCTGAAGGGGATAGATATGCCCCGTGCTGTGGGATTTGATATAGAAGGTGGTGCGGGGCGATCCCCCGGCAGGGCGTCCGCCGCCGCCTGTGAGGAGGCGCATCAGTGTTTTTAGAATGGTCATGGTGGCTACCCTCGTTTGCTTTTTATTGTAGCGCAGAGGGCGGTGATAGGGCGATCCCATCAAAATTCTCTGACAGGCGTCAGATTTCTTTCAGTTCCCCCGTTGTAACATAAATTGCCCGCTCACAAATGTTGGTCGCCCGATCCCCTATCCGCTCATAGTTATGGGCAACCCACAGCAGCAGCGTTGCCCGTTCAATCACGGCAGGGGTAGCCATCATCAGGGTGATCAGGTCATCATACACTTTTCGGTTCAGCAGATCCACCTGATCGTCGCGCTCAATGACTTGTTCAGCTAGCAGGATCGTTCGTTCGTCAAATGCCTTCACCGCTTGCCCTACCATCCAACGGCTGATCTCCGCCATTTGTGGCAACGCCACTAATGGGGAAAGCGCCGGTGCATCGGCAATACGCAAGACAAGCCTTGCCACACCCGCGGCGTGGTCGCCAATCCGTTCCAAATTGGTGGCAACACTCACCGTTCCAACCACAATCCGTAAATCTGTGCTATTGGGCTGTTGAGTGGCAAGCAAGTTGTAGCAGGATTCTTCAATGGTAAAGCGCAGACGGTTGATCGCATCGTCGCTGGCGTTAATCTGCTGAGCAAGCGCCATATCCCGATCCACAAGGGCATAGGCGCTGCGGGCAATTGCCTGATCAACCATACTGGCAAGCCGTAACAGATCATCCCGTATCTCAATGAGTTTTTTATCAAGGATAATCCGTCCCGCCATAAGAAAATGCCTTGTTGGAAAAGAATTTACATTCTTTACTATAGGGGATTTTTTATTAAGGAACAAGGGCAAAATAACCCCGTATAGGCTATAGTCTCCGACCATCGTTTCCCCGCACGCGGAGAAAAGGGGAGAATACCTTCCCCCTCTCCGTAGGGGCGACCCGGTATGGTCGCCCGCCGCTAAAGCAATGGGCCAAAAGCAACCACCCCTTCGGGGCTTAGAAGGCAAAAGGCATCATTCGGCGTTCCCCTCAAACTGCCCCTTTGTCAAGACATACCGAAACACAGGGGAAACAAATCCAACGGCGTAAGGTGAGTGAGTAAGATACAATCAAGGGGATGTAACCCAACCCACCACCGAGGGATCGCATGAGTCAGACAGATCTCAGCAGCCGTCTGAACGAGGCAATCGCGCATATTCAGGGACGCCAGTTGAACGAGGCGCGGACGATCCTTCGTGACCTCAGCACGCAGTACCCCTATGTGGAGGCAGTTTGGCTGTGGCTTTCGGCGGCAACCGAGGGCGAGGAACGCCTTGCCGCGTTGCATCGCGTGTTGGCGCTCAACCCTGCTAACGAAAAAGCGCGTTCGGCGTTGGTTGCTCTCACGGGTGATCCCGCCTCGCTGCCGCCGATCCCTGTCGCGCCGCCGCCGCCCCCACCCAAAGAACGAGTCCCGCTGAAACTGGATGAAGGCACCGTCGCCACGATTGAAACATGGCTGATTATTGCCTTGATTGGCGTGGTCGCCTTTGTGTTGGTGCTGCTTGGGGGGACGATCTTGCGCCCGATCTTGAACCCGCCAACGGAGACGCCCACGCCAACCTTTACGCGGACGCCTGCCCCGCCGACGCCGACCGTCCCCACCGAGACACCGCGCCCAACCCTCACCCTGCCGCCTTCGTGGACACCGCGCCCGACGATCACGCCGCGCCCGACGCGGACACTTGCCCCGACGCTGACACCGCGCCCCTCGAACACGCCGGTGGTCACCCCAACGCGTACCTTGACGCCGACGTTCACCCCGCCGCCAACGCGAACGCCGCTTCCGCCCACCGAAACGCCAACGGTGGTGGTGTCCTTCTGATGGGCGATGCGGCATGGAATCGCTTTGTGGAGATGCATCCCGACGGGCATCTGTTGCAACTGGCGGATTGGGGGCGGCTAAAGGCGGACTTTGGCTGGCAATTCGAGATTGCCCATGTGGGAGACGCCGGAGCGCTCATTCTCTATCGTCCGCTGCCGCTGCGGATGGGGATGCTTGCCTACCTACCTGCCGCGCCGCTCTTTAGCCCTGACGAGGCGGTGAACGCCGCACTCTGGCGGGAGATTGCCCAGAAGGCGCGGCGGCGGCGAGCAGCCTTCGTGAAGGCTGAGCCGTGCAATTGGTATCGCCCCCGCCCCGACCTTCCCGGACGGTTGGAACGCGCCGGATTCCTCCCTAGCCCACAGACCGTCCAACCACCGCGCACCGTCGTGATCGACCTGAGCGGGAGTGAACAGGACATCCTGAAACGGATGAATCAATCGACGCGGCGGAAGTGCAACATGGCAGAAAAGCAGGACGTGGCGGTACGGGTGGGGACGGCAGCAGATGTGGCGAGTTTCACCGCTTTGATAGATATCACAGGGGTGCGGAACAAGTTTGGCGTTCACGAACCCGCCTACTACAAACGTGCCTACGATCTTTTTGCGCCATCGGGACATGCGGCGCTCTTGATTGCCGCCCACGCCGGACAAGACCTTGCTGGCGTGATGGTGTTTCGTTGTGGGGAGAACGCCTATTACTTGTATGGGGCGTCCTCCAACGCCGAGCGCCAGCGCATGGCGACCTACATCCTTCAGTGGGAGGCGATCCGGTGGGCGCGGGCGGGCGGGGCGCGGCGCTACGATTTGTGGGGCGTTCCCGATGCGGATGAGGCGACCCTTGAGGCGGAATTCGAGGGGCGGAGCGATGGCTTGTGGGGCGTGTATGGCTTTAAGCGCGGCTTTGGCGGGCGCATCGTGCGCAGCGTCGGGGCGTGGGACAAGGCATTGAATCCGGTCATTTATGCGGCGTACCGCTGGTATCTGAGGCGGCGGGCATGACCTACCGTATGCTGCCCTACAGCGGATCGGATTGGAATGGGCTGATCCTGCGCCTGCCGCACAGTCACATTTTGCAAAGCGCCGAATGGGGGGCGTTCAAACAGATTACGGGCTGGAAAGCGGCGCGGTACGTTCTCTACGATGCGGCGCATCAGATCAGTGGTGCGGCGCAAGTGCTGACGCGGCACGTGGGCCCCTTGGCGATGATGTATGCCCCGCGTGCGCCGCTGGTCAGCCATACCGATCACGCCGCGTTCGAGGCACTGCTGGTAGGCTTAGAACGCATTGCCCGCCGCCAGCCGACGGTGCAGATCAAGATTGATCCTGATGTGGTCATTGGGCGGGGTGTCCCCGGTGAGGCGGACGCCACTGAGGACGCCAACGGGTTAGCGCTGTGTGCGACGCTCAGGCGGCGGGGGTGGCGCTTTTCGGCGGAACAAGTTCAGTTTCGTAACACAATTCTGATCGACCTCACCCACAGCGAGGACGACCTGCTGAAGGCGATGGGGAGCGGAAAGCGGCGGAAGGTGGGCTATGGGGCGCGGCATGGGGTGACGATCCGTGCTGCAACATTGGACGATCTTCCGCTGCTTTACCGGCTGTATGCGGAGACGGGAAGCCGGAACGGGTTTACCACCCGCCCCTACGAGTATTACCTGAGCGAGTGGGGGATGCTGATGCGGGCGGGGATGGCGCACGCCCTGATTGCCGAAGTGAACGGGCAGCCCGTTGCCCATGTGATTTTGTTCCTATTTGGGGAAACATGCCTCTATTTCACGGGGGCAAGCGTCAGTGATAACGAGGTGCGCAAACTGATGCCCGCCGACATGCTCCAGTGGGAGGCGATGCGCTATGCGAAGGGGCGCGGCTGCACGGTCTATGACCTGTGGGGCGCTCCCAATGAGTTTGCTGAAGGCGATTCGATGTGGGGGGTGTTCGGTTTCAAACGCGATTTTGGCGGGGTGATCACGCGGCACATGGGGGCGTGGGATTACGCCCCATATCCGGCGCTCTATACGCTTTACACCCGCATCATGCCGCGCCTGTTGAACGCCATGCGGCGGCGAGGGTAGGAAGGCGGTTTGGGTCGTCCACCGTTGGTTGAAAGACGATGTGGTCGTTGCTGTGGGGGTCTCGGTTGTAAGAGTGCATATTTTAGGGTTTGAACTGCCCAGTTTGTAGCCCAACCCTCGGCAAGCCTAGGGCGTGTCTACAAAGTGGTAAAATGAGAGAATGAGACGTTATGAATTAACCGGCGAAGAGTGGGCAAGGATTGAGCCATTGCTGCCGACCCAGAAACCGAGAACGGGGCGACCCAACACGGATCATCGGCAAGTGGTGAACGACATCCTGTGGGTGCTCAAGAGTGGGGCGCCATGGCGAGATTTGCCAGAACGCTATGGGAAAGTGGGGACGGTCAGCAGCAGTTTTTATCGGTGGGTGGGGGCTGGGGTCTGGCAACGAGTGCTGGAGGTACTGCACGCCCAAGCCGATGAGCAGGGTCGAGTGGATTGGGAATTGCACAGGCACTAGTGGATGCTAGCGGCGTCAAGCGTCGCACTCCCCGTCGTCCGCCTAAACGACCCCAGCGGATCGTAGCCGATAAAGTCTATAACTCCCGCGCTTTCCGTCAGTTTCTGCGCCGGGGTGGGATTCGTTCAACCCTAATTGCCCAAGCCTGTCGCTGCGGCAATCCATACGGCACACCCTGGACAACCTTTGTGGGAGATCGTGCCAAACAGGGAGCGGGTATTGGGGCTGCCCTTGCTCCACTCGCTGTTTTTGCCCCTCACATCACAGCTTCGTTGATGGTGTTGGCACTCGATTTTATGAGGTGAGACTGAGGGATACCTCGCTCATCAACGAAAGGACGAAGTTCATACCAGTCAGTCCGTTTTCGATAGGCGATATTTTGGATCATGAATTCATCACCATTCTGAAGGTCGCCAAAACGGACAGCCTGTCCGACAGGAAAATCAGCACGTGGTTTGTTGGCTGTCTTAGCTATCACGAAGCTATCTTTACCGCTCATCGCATTAATCTATCTCCTCGTATAACAAAAAAGTATAAGCGAAGATTCCAAGCAGCCCGCCCAAAACAGCCCACACGATGCCTGCTAAAATCGAGCCGATCTGTTCTGTTAACAAGCCAACTGAAATCAACAAAGCTATGGCACTGAGCCAGTGTGGTACAAATCCCAACCTGTGCTTTCCCTGTGCAAGGAGAATGAATGTTAATGGCGTGAATTTGGACACGCTCATCAGGGTGGCAGTAAACACCAGAAAACCTGCTGCCAGCCACCAGTGATCGGAAAGCCAGACGCGCTTTTCAGGCGAAGCAGCGCCTATCCATGCACCAAGCAGCCCACCTGCAAGGGTAAAAATGGACACGCAACCTGACTTGATTAGTGGTACTCGTCAAAGAAGCCGAACAATTTCTCAAAGGCTTCATTCTCGATCTGGATAGCATCGCCGTACAGTTCCTCAATCTGATGTTGAAGAAACAGCCCGCCATTCAGATACGGCACATCACCGAGCAGGCGGCAAATCGGGGCAGGATGTTCTTTCTTCGCAAATCCTTCAAAGAATAAGGGGCAGAGGAAGTCACGATAAAAATTGCCGTCTATTTGAGAAAGGCGATTACGGAGGTAATCCACGTCGCCATCCAGAAAGCCCTTTTTCTGCACAAAATAGATGAACATCAGGCGGTTGAGCATCACCGACGCATACCAGCGCTGGAAATCCTCATCAGGGATACCTTCAATGAATGCCAGAAACGCATCATGCTGGTGCTTGAAGCGGTCATAAAATCGCCGGGTCACACGCTCCATATCGAAGGCAACCCGTACACGACTGGTCACATCGACGATAGTGAGGTCTTCTTCTTCATCCAGACTGAAGGCGATGCCTGCCAGAATTTGCGCGATGTTCTCGCCGGACTGCCCTTTGTAATACTGACGCTCCCGGTTGGCAAGGGGTTTGCCTGTCTCACGCCGCACCCACTGCCAGACCTGCTGATTGTTCTGGGTATCACTGTAGATAATGATGTTCTCGCGGTGCGCCTTCGCCACCTGCTGCTCAATCTTGCGGCGCAGCTTGTATTCAGGGATGTCGGCGATATGCAAGGCGACCATGCCCCGCTTTTCAGCAAAGGCATTCAGCGTCACGCGGCTGCCATCAGCAACGACTTCAAACTGGTTCCGCTGCTGGTCCCAGCCAAGTTCATCAATGAACAGGTCTTCAAAGCGGAAATCCTGGATGTGTGTACGTATGCGGGTGATGTTGACAGTCATAGGTTTACAGGTTTCCCCTCAATTCAGCCAGATAAGCGTTCCCCGCTGCTGTTAATTCAACAGCACGCTTTTCAAGCCAAGTTTTATAGTTACTGGCAGAGGTGGTACGAATATCATTACTGATGAATTGCTGTTCGAGTTTAGTTGGCGTAATCTTGTAACGTTCAATGTAGTCCATCGGATCCTTATCTCGGATACGAATGTTAATGGTCTGTCCGATGGCAGCAATATTGGCAATTGTATCAATATCTTCTTCTTGGAAACCTTCCCGTTCTAATAATTTGACGGGAAAAACATGGTGCCATTGAGGGCTGAAACTTGCCAATACTTCATTTTTGTCGAAACCAATGCGATCTCCGGCTTCATTCCAATCAGCTGCCTTATTATGGTAAACCAGAAGGTAGAGCAGGAAACGTCCAAATCGACTCGAACGGTAGCTTTCGTAGAAAAAGTTCGTGTCAAGCTGCTTTTCATGGTCAAACTCACTGAGCAAACCAGCCAAAGCAACTTGTACGGTTGTCGCATTACTGATATGTCGCAAATCTTCTTCTAGAGTGGTTGCACTTGATCCGCTGTAACGCCGGAAACGAGATGCTTGTAAGAACCAGTAAAGCATGGGTTCAAAAGGAGTATCAGGAAACTTATCAATCAATGCCATTAAAACAACCAGGGCGTTTTCGGTTGGCATTAAGCTACTGCTCAAAATACCATATTCTCGAAAACGTTTTATTGCCTTTCCCCATGCTTCTTTGGTTGCTGTCCAAGCATTAGTGATATTCGGCGAACTCCAAAAATCGTCGTTGATTTCTTTAAAACGAACCTTCTTCGTGCCAATGCCCGTCAATGTGCGGAACAATAAGTTGGGGTCGATATCAAAACCCGCCTCAGCAAGGAGTCTCAGGTAAGGCAAGAAATTGTCACGTACCCACGTTGGGTTTTTAGCTGCGACAATTCCTAAATAAATATCTGCCTCCGTAACGCGCGTCCCTTTACTGTTCATCCGCGAGAAAATCTCTACAACATCTTCCAAATCATGGTCAACAGTGATGGTGACTATCTTCTGCTTGCGAATTTCACTTACGCTGGATAAACGAGCATATACATCCATTTGATCTTGACCATCACATAAACCATTGGCTTTGATTTCTCGTGCTAAGGTTTTGATAACTTCCTGACCTTGCTTGCTATCTGGATCTACATTGAGCAACTCGGATATGGGGATATACCGCCGCTTTTTATCCTTTTTGATAACGGCATTTGCGACAGTAAAATGTGGTGCAGTATCTGTGTCAACGTCAAAACGAATATCATACTTGGCAAGAGTTTCTTTCCAGTTTTCACTCGATTCCCACCAATATGGTTTCCCTCCAAACAAAATACAAAGAGCCGTTGTACGTTGCTGTCCGTCAACCACCCAAAAGTTATGAGGACGACCATCTACCGCAGTACGTTCCTGAGTGCCATTTGGACTCTGCCAGATCAGAACGCTCCCTACGGGATAACTTAACCAGAGCGACTCGATAAGATCACGAACTTGAGGTGCTTTCCATATAAAACCACGTTGAAACTCAGGGACGCTCCAATCGTGATTTACAGCCTTGTCGATAATCTGCCAAATCGCAATGTCACCATGAGAATTTGTCGGCATTGGGCAATCCTTACTTGTGTTGTTAAATTTACGCTGTGGCGTAGACGGTCTCTCGCACTTATCCAAAATAATGCGTTTCTCAGCTCCATAAGAGTTCAGTCGCCAGATAGCCTTAAACTACAAATAATGCGGGGTTCCTGAAACCCTGTTTCGCCGCCGTGGACAATGCACAGGCGGTCATCTTCGCGCAAGCTCATAACCAGTTCTGCCAGCGTTTCATCACTGATACCAGCTTTCAACTGGCGGTTGAGGGTATCCACTGCTGTCTGGCGCAGCGGATAGCGGTAAATCTCATCAACGGCTTTATACAGTCCGCGTGCTTTGCACTCTGCTTCAAACAGTGTCGCTCGCTGCGTTGCCGCATAATGTTTCAGCCGCTCATAAGTGCGGAAGCGTGCGCCACTGGGTCTCCCAAGTTGCCCACCAACCGGGCTATTGTGCTGACTCTCAATGATCTGCCGGATACCTGTCTGTACCGCATTATGGTGATAATCAGTACGCGGCAAAGCGGGTGATTCCGGCGCACACCGGGCGGCGTTCAGGATTTCAAACTGCGACTCGCTGACAATTTCGCCCTGCGGATTGATCCATGCAAGCATATCATTGCCGTCATTGGTGCGGAGATAGACCAGCACCCCTTCCGGCTCTTTCGGGTTCGAGATGTGGTAGCGTGTCGAAAAGCTGACGGGAGCCATCTGCGTGATGTGCCAGATTGACCAGTGTCTGATGGCGCAACCGCAGTAGTCGCAGGATTTGCCCAACCGCCTCCATAAACAACTCTTCGGTCTGTTCCGAGTCATGGAGCGTGCCTGCCATCAGCCGCAGCACCTGCGAGAGCGTATCACCCTGTGGCAGAGGAACAGCATGGAGCAGATGCGTCATGTCAAAGGGGATACCCAGGAAATCAGCCATCTCCGCAATGAACGCCGGACTGAGCATCAGCAGCAAAAGTCGGGCATCATCGTCAGCGCGTGGTAAAGGGTCGAGCCTGTATGGTTGATCGGGGGCTGCGTCTGTGAGGAACAGATAATAGCTGCTGTCTATCACCGTATTAGCGCAGGCAAGGATAGTTTCTCCCAATGGACAAACAATAAACGCATGTCCCAATCGTGGCAGACTCATACGGTGGGGAATATCGCCATACCAGATTGCATTCAGAGGCGACACCGGAGTATCGACGGCATCTATCGCAGGCAAAGGAGCGGTCAAAATAATCATATCGTGTTCACGGTAAGCATTCATGAGTCAGAATCGCCGTGTTACACGATGCAGTCTGAGTTACAGGCGATAGAGATGAATCATACCGGAAATATCACCCACCGCCAGCAGCGCTTTGTCGGGAGACCAGGCGAGCGCCGCTGGTGTGATTTTGGATAGCCCAGCATGGCGAAACGCTTTTTCATTCGCGTATTCTTCTCCGACTACCATATCGACAATGCCAATGTAGGGTTTGGCTTTGCCAGTCAGCGTTTTCGTCCATGCCCAGTAAATGACCTGCTGATTATCACCTGACCACATTGGAAGAATCGGTACATCATCGTAGAAGCCCCAGTCCCGAAAAATTTCTTTGCCTGTTGAGCTTTCATAGATGCTAAAGTTCCGCTTTTCGTCACCGTCGCCGCCGTGATAATAACCGCGCAGCGCGTAGAATTGACCATTGGGACTGATGTGTAGCTCCGCTAAAGCCTGAATACCGGGGCGATACAGACACAAACGGTTTCCCGTGAAGACATCCCAAACCTCCACTACGGTGACATTTTGCGGCAGGACTTTGTCTCTGGAAATCCTGAAAGGATGACGCTTCGGCTTAGGCTCATCCACAATCACGACGGCTGTTTGCCCGTTCGCACTCAACTGAACATAGGTGATGACAGGACACGAAACCTTAACCACTTTGTCGCCTAAGAACAATCGATTGCCTTCCGCCCTGATCCCTATCGTAAAATCAGCGTTCCATGCCGTTAATGGGTTCGCAGGGATGTGCTGTATGCGTGTCTGATGGCGCATGGCAATATCCCACACTGACACGTTTAAGCCTTCAGGTGCCTTAGCACTATCAATCAACACGAGGGTACTGCTATCGGTACCCCAGCGTAGCTCTGTCACTGTGCCTGTTTCCAGAATCACATCGGGCGCAGCATTTACCCCGGCTTGGTTGTCGATGAGGGTATAGATCGATACGCAGTTCGTGGGATGGTTGACCGCGAACTGCCCGCCATCAGGACTCCAGCATAGCACCACGAGATGACCGCCAGTTGTTTTGTCTAGTTTGCTGATGCGTTTCATAAAGCAATGCATTCCAAAATAAGACGGGAGAGGCTGGTCAACTAGTCGATCCCGTCAGCTTGAGCAATCCCTTGCGGTTGGTTGTGCGCCAGTCATAAAATTCCACCTCTTTGTTTTCCAGAAGCAGCGCAATATGGCGGTTGTCAGGATAGAATTCGGCGGCACAAATATCGTGTTGTGTAGTCAGGGTAGCTAACAGCAGACTCGCTTGATAGAGTTCCACCCGATTACGGTCAGTGTGGATAGCTACCACAGATGGAAATTCCGCCTCGTTGACGGCGACAAAACGTCCGGCAATTCGACCATTAGTAAGGTCAAAGACTTGTACTGCCTTACCTGCATATATGTCCCATAAAGTCCGGTGCTGATTCGTATTTTCCACCAGCAGGATGTGTCCTGACATTTGGAGTACGGGTTGATTGGCTGCGCAGTTGACCGAAAACTCAAAATGCGGTCTGCCACCTAAATGCAGGCAGTAGCCACGCGCCCATTCTCCCCAGGTGCTATCACCAGCGACAGTTACAGCAACAAAACCACCATCCTGTGATAAACAGGCATTACTGAAGTATGGGTTTCCACTTGATGTATCAACAAGTTCGGATAGCTGAACGGTGACAACTACTTCACTTTGCAGCACATCAAAGACTTCAATCGAACGGCGTTTCAAACGCAAACTGCAACGTTGCCCTGGCAGGTAATCGTGGGAAAGAATCGAATCGTTAGAACGGTAGCTTTCTTTGAACAGGTCAAATAGCTGGAATCTGTTGCCAGTTGATTCCAACAGAAAAGACCTTCCATCTTTTGCCATTCCAATCAGTTTGCCATCATGCTGGTGCAAGAGATAGCGATCTTGCAGACGCCAGAACTGTATCTGGTGTGCGTTCGCATAAATCAAAGTACTTCCATCTGGTGTGAAGCGAATTATTGGAATTGTCATGGTCTGATTGCGACTTATCTCTCCGGTGCTTGTAATTCATCCACCACTGCCAGCGTCTCGATGTCATAAATGCGGATGCTGTGATCCTTCAGCAGAATAGCAATCCGGTTTCCACCGGGGTGAAACGCGCCCGCCAGTATTTTTTGGGACTCCTCAATTTCGCGCTTCTGCTCATCCTCATAAAAATGCCATGTTTTCCAGCCACAATGCACCAGAACATGCCGCTGCTGCACTGGGCTGACGGCGATGAACTCGCCAGTACATTGAAATTGACGTATTGGTTTGCCATTGGTCAAGATGAGAGAAGTAGCAGCGGGGGTAGAAACTGCCAGCAGCGGGTATGGCTCGCAGAACATGACGATTGGTATATAAATGAAGCGATTTACTGGAAAGTCGAACTTCTTCTGAAACTGACCATCCTCACCTCGCTCAAAACACATCCCCCATGCGGTATCCTGCCCTCCAACATCCATAATAAAGGCAATCGCCAATAAATGCCCATCGGGTGACAATGACCAGTTATCACAAGCGCCAAATTCTAACTGAAGCATGGTATGCATTTTAGGTAACTCAAGCCCAAGTGCATCGCGAAAGGTCAGGGTAAGCCCGTTCGCCTCGATCAGGTAGCGCTGGTTGGCGGCGTAGCCTGCGGGAGTGAGCGTTGATACAGCAATTTGTGTTCCTGTATCACTCTGCCACGCGCTGAATGATTTACTCTCTTTATCATAGGTGAGAAAGGTCTGACCATCGCGGGCAATCCCCACTAACCTGCCAGGGCATTCCGCTACAAACTGCTGATTGTGCCAGACGCGAACTGATGTGTATCCACCATGAAACAGGAGGCTGCCATCGCCGCTCGAATACAGTGTATTGATTGGTTGCATCATAGCCTCATAGCCTCCCAGTTTTATGGCATATTCTTTGGGGTGTCAAGTTGCAGTTTGCCTGCCAGTCGCCCTGTTTTCACTTTTCGTATCTCGATGCCACCACTTTTCAACGCGACGGCGAGTCTTTCACCGTTCGGGTGAAATTCGATCTCAAGCGCTTGTGATGCCAGCTTGATCCGTCGCACAGCGCTGTCTGGCTGTTCCATATCCCGCAGGCTAATGCTGCTGTCGAAGCGGGTCTCTGCCAGCAGCATCTCAACAGGGTGAGCGCAAACGACACTGAACCCGGAGGGCAGTTCATGTATTCGTGTTCGGTTGCCAGTGGTGAGGTCATAGATATTCAGGGTTGACCCATATGGACTCATCAACCAATGATGTTCACGCGAGAAGAAAAGGTATGATGGGAAACCGTCTCTACCGCCGTCAAAATGGTAGGCTTCTTGCCCATCGTCCAGCCGCACACAGACACCACCGTTCCAATCGAAACCACCACCGCTCACATAGTAGATAATCGCAAGATGCTGGTTATCAGGAGCGATCAGCCAGTTTTCCAGAATCGCATCTTCATGGATCGTCGTCTGGAGATCAATCGTTCTTGAAGGTATAACCCCAAAGACATCATCCAACCGAATGAGATGCCGGTAGCGGTCTGCCATCCCATGAAACCGCTGGTGCAGGGGATAGGTATCCGGTGATATACTGGCAAAGCCCAACGGTTCGCACCGCACAGCATCCCACAGGGTAAATTGCGGTTCAGGGATTGGGTCTGTCAGAAAAGTTTGTCGCCCTTCGCCCGAACGGGCTGCAATGTCGCGTTTTACCCAATCCTGATCCATAAGGCGGGTGATGAAGGTTTTTCCATCGTCGGCGATTCCAAACAACTCACCGTCAGCCACCCCGCGCAGGCGGGCATTCTCGACATCCCACACGAACACCTGCTGCTGAACCGAATGAAGCAGCGTCGCCCCATCACGACTAAAAGCCAGATTCTTCAACAGCGCGGCGGGACTGGCAAAACGCGGCACATCAGTGGTCTGTCGCATCCTTATCCTATCCTTGTCTCGCAATGACACCCAATAATTCGAGGGGTCATGTTCCCTTGAAGCATCACTCCATGTGAAATCACAACGGCTCTTTTGTGCGCCGCCGACAAGATGTGCCGCAAGGCTGAATACCCGTTTCCGTGCTTCATCTGTAAGCTCTATTTGCGAAATTTCTTCCTCAGGTAGTGAGCGAATAAATACCTGTTTGCGTTTTACAGACAGAACCAGACAACTCGTCCGCAAAACGACCACCTCACCATCGGCGCGTTTCCAGATCACATCACGGAAATAGTGGATCTTATATTCTGGCGGCTGGATAAGGGCTGCTTTTCCACGTTGAGTTGCCGCATCCTCACGGTAGTATTCCCAGCTTTTGCCGTGTAATGGTTTATCGCCGCCTTCGAGTGTTGCTGCAATACGTTCGGCATGTTTTCTGGAGTCTGGCATAACTCCCGCTAAGGGAATTTCCTCCTGTATGCCCATGCTGAGTCGATAAGGGGGATCGCCGGGCAGGAAGTCACAATGCCAACGGACAATCAGGACATCCCCATTGGCTCGTTTGACCACTGTATCGTAGTAATCATAGTACTTGTCACTCTTATCGATGTAATCGAAGGGGTCAATATGCTCATCTTGTGTCATGATGTTTTGTCTTTCAGATTACGACCTTCCTCATGTGAGCAATGCAATTCTGGACACCCTTCTTCATACCGTTCGATACTTCAAGCCTGCCGGACTAAAACCCCAGACGACTTAACGCCGTAGTCCGAAAACCCATCAACGCGCGCAGATATGGAATACCATCCCCAACAGCATTCATTTCTTCGCGCCAATCCTCAGCATCTACGAGTATGTCCAGGACTCGTGACTCTACGTCTGCACCCTTCAGAAACGCCAACGCAACTGCCCCTGCCAGTTGGAACAGATGCGGCTGTGCTGAATCGAGTGTGTTTTGAACAATGGTTTCGATCAAATCATGGTCTGGAACGTGTAACAACCCGGCAGTTAGTGCCGCTGTTGATCGGGTTTCAATAGAAGGATGAGTGGAAAGCAGTCTAATGAGGACGGGTAAGGCATCTCGGTGTATGTCGGGAAACCAGGGGATACTGGATATAGCATATCTTGCCACAGCAGGATCATTGTCCATGCCTAACGTCAGTAGCTCATGAGCATAGTTTGACATTGCGATATAAGCATCGCGTTCCCAGATAAGAGCCAGCTTATCTAACATCGCAGCATTATCGCCCAATTGTTTATCTTCGGTATCATACATGGTTGCCGTTATGTGGTGGTATTCGGCTGCAATCATGCTTTGAACAGGATCAAATCGCCGGGAGGGATAAGGCAGTGTGGAATCATCCAGCCAGTTATCCCCAAGAGTAATGCGAAACATACAGGTCATCACTGAACTGCGATCCGGGGTAGAAGTATCTTTCACCAGTTCACACAGGAACGGGACTGCAAAATGACTGGCTTCCCATCGAGTACCCTGGTGGGCAAGGTTGTTCGTGAGGTCGTAGCACGCCCGTCTGCGAACCTCGTCATCCGGCGAGGTTAATGCACGAATGAGCTCCGGTATATCGGCTGCCGCCCCGTATGCATGGAAGTAGTGGCTCCAGTTGATGGCATCAAGCTCATCTAACATATGAAATTCCTGATTCACAAGAGCTAACACCTCTATGATACAAGTGTCGCTTTCCCATAGGGGTTTTCTGTTTCATCGCTGTAATACGCATAACTTTTGCCATAAATGAGCGCATCCCCACCGTCCAGCGCTGCGGCGATACGTTCCGTATTTGCTTGCGATTCTGGAGTTAACGTAGATAACGGAATTTCTTCTCGTGCTGCGATTGCCAACAGATCGGGCGGTTGACCGGGAAGGAAATCACCGTGATGCCGAATAATGCGTAGCTCACCACTGGCGTTCTTTGCTACCAGATCGTAGAAATCAGCATATTTGCTGCTGGTATCAACATATTCCATCGGTTCGATGCACGGCGGTTTTAGGTTTTCCCCCTCTTTTAACATGCGTTGATAGGCTTCTTCTTGCCTCTGTTGTAGTTGGGGCAAAAAATCCCGAAATTTTTGCATCGTCCAATAGGTTGCCTGTTCCGCAAATTTCCCACTTTTGTAACTATAGCCATGCCGCACCCCCTTGATTGCCCGATAGGGGAATTCGATTGCATTGAAGGCGTTGAGTCTTTGAGTGGTCGGGTCAATCCAGAACAATTTACCTTTACGCCACCATCGCTCTAAATCCCAGACTTCAGGCTGATCTTGGACCTGCTCCCAGTACAGACTGGGGCGTGTATCTGCCCATGTGACATACCGAAGCGGCTGTCCGCCTGTCCATTCCATCAGTCGGCGGTGACGAACTGCGGCAGCGTTCTGAGCATAGTAGGTCAGCAGATAGAGTGTGTAGGTTGGGACAAATGTTTCCCCATCAATGCGACAAATTGGCAGGCTGTGCAGCACCACCCGTGATTCAAGGTCATCTGGTAGCAAACAGGGGGAGATGAAGGGAACTTCGGGTTCTGTGCTTTGTAAGTGACCACCGTACAGCTCACGCTTTCGGGGTTTCATGCGATTTAGATTGAGAAAGCCATGTACAGCGGTAAAGTGTTCGCAAGTATGATTCCCATTCGGACTGTAGCGCAATGTGTCGCCGTAAAAACTGAAACGCGACCGAGAATAGAGACTGTAAAGATCAATCTGCTGGCGATAAGGTTCATCGCAAAATGGACAGATGGATAGGGTATGTTCAGGAATAATGTGCCAATAGTAAACGAAATCGTTGTCCCATTCATCCATCTCAGCTTCCACTTTACTTTGATAGCTGCCGGTGTTGGTCATCGCTTTGAATTGGTGATTGACCTGTGCTTGAAACTCTTTTACCATGCCAAAATCCTTAAGTTGGTATACTTTTAATAGGACTTTTTGATTACCTCCATGCTTCTGGTATCAATCTCTTTTTCATAGATATATTCATTATCATCAAATTCCATGCCGACTTTTTTGAACAGGGATTGGGCTGGTTGATTGTCGTGTCGCGTAATCAGCATAATCCGGTTTGCCCCCTGAGTTCGCAGATGCTCAAAGGCATGCAGCATGAGGAACTGCGCCAGTTTAAGGTGCTGAAATGGAGGCTGAGTCTCAATGTAGTCAATCCAGCCAGCACGCTGCTGATTCTGTGCCCACTCAGCCCGACTAAATGAACATTCCAGATAAGCCGCCAACTGTCCATCAGGTGCTTTCACAATGAAATGCTGATATTCCCTGTTATGCAGCAAAGCGCGCTGATGTTCAATTGTTACTGGCGTGAATCCATATGTGGCTTGATAAGCCTCCAAATCCGCCTCGGTCAGCGGCAGTAGTTGAAAACCGTCGGGGAGATTGGTGGATGTCGATAGAGTATCAAGTGCCATCGTCATATAAACATTGTAGCCTGCGGTATTGCGGCTGAATCCCTGAGCTTCAAGCAGGTATATGTCATGTTCCATAGTTCGTTGCAGTAGGAAAACAGAAAGAGACAACTTCGTGGCTTTTTCGAGTGATTCAACCCCTGTACGCCCAATCGCCCAGTCCAACATAGCCGATGGCAATTCTGTTTCCAGCATATCAGGATGCAAAATCCGTTCCAGGGCATAGTAAGTACCTTCGCGCTGACGCTTCCATAATAAAGCACAGGCTGTTAAGTTGTTTTCGGTATCTTCCCACAGCCGTATATCCTGTTCGAGATCCCAGACACGGGAATCGAGCAGAAGCTGTAACCGCCAGACTGTAGGATAACGCATTACATTGCCACCAGTACGGTAAGCCAGAAGCAATTGTATTATTTTTTCCTGATCACCGGGCATAAACGAGCGTGTTGTCATAATGACTGTCTCCATAAGTGAGGTGCAAGCTAATGATCTATAGTGTCCCTTCGCTCTAGCCACTTCAATGCTTCTTTACGAATCTCGACATCCCTAGACTGTAGCTCTGCAAGGCGTTGTTCAAACGTCACAGCTTCCTCCAATCATCATGTAACTTCCGGGTGTCGTTTATCCCACCAGTTGAAGCCGATCCGCATGGCAAAAATCAACAGGATTACCAGTAAACCAGAAAACCGATCACCAAACGCAGTGGAGAAATTGAGAAACACGATGAGCATATTTCCCATATGAAACACCGTATACACGATGCCATAACGGATGATTCCCGAACGAGTGAACCGGGTCGCACGCGGGTCAAAAAGCGAGATGAATACCCCAAGTGCAAGCCCATACCCACAGCCGTCCAGTACGCCGAGCGCTGCCCGCCGTGTTGTGTTGATGACGATTTCATCAGCAGCCATCGGGACAAGCCACCGCAGCATCTCTGCATCGACCACCACATAATAAAATGCTGTGATCACTGCCGTCAGATACATGGTGAACAAAATCGTGCGCCAGTCGATGTGCCACTTTTTACGGCTGTCGGTGAACAGATAGGCGGCTGCGGTAACTACTGCAATAATGAAACTGAACAATCCGCCTAAAATCAGATCGCGTTCGATAGCTGCTGCATCGCCCCCAGCAAGTCCAGTCCGAATTGCGAATCCAAAACAGCCGAGAATCGGCGCAAGGGGAATAAGCAAGATTACTGTACGCAATCGGTAGCCAAAATGTTCAGTTGTTGTTTTTGCCTGCAAACAGACAGACTCCGGGATTGAGTTTGCTCTCCATCTATTTTATGACGAAATGAGTATCAAAGACTTGCGAAAAACTGCTAAAACCGTAAGCCATCAATGTGTATCAAAGTCTGTTAAGAAGATGTATTTTGAGCAGGCTGGTGTCGGATAACTGACCAGACTCGATACAATATTGTTGAAGTATAAAAGAGTGCAGACAGCATGACATCACCAAATATCCATACACCACTTACAACGAACGAAAAACAACTGGTTGATGTTCTACTGCCCCATATGACGAATCGCCAAACCCGTAGAACACTGGTCGAAAGGGCATTGTTTCGCTGTCTTGTATCGTTGCAACACATGACTTGGAACGGTAATCCCTACAACGTTACAGTTCGTCTAATTCGTCTACGCGTATATCTTTAGCGACGAACAGATAAGGGTTTTTCCTTTTGAGTAGCGTATCCAAACGGAGGCGCTGCAAGCCCTTCAACCGCGCTGCGTGAAACTCGCCAATATGCGCTTCGACGTAGGCTTGCACATCTGCCAAAGACAGCATCAGAACAACCTTGCTGGTTCTTCGGCAATCTCGCGCTGCGCCAATTCAAAGTAATCGGGCAGAATCTCAATCCCAATCCCGCTGCGGCGTAAGCGTTTTGCCACGCGGATCGCCGTCCCCGATCCCATAAACGGATCAAGCACGGTGTCATATTCGCGGGTGAACAGCTTGATAAACCATTCAGGGAGCGCTTCGGGAAATGCCGCGCTGTGATTCTTATTGCGCGTTTCTGTTGCCATATGGAGGACATTCGTCGGGTACACTTTATCCCGTTCCAGCCAATTCGCCACGCGCTTGCCAAACCCGCTGCCCACTTTGGAGGTATCTCGTACTTTGTCTGTCTCGCTCAGGTTTTTCAGGCGTTTCTCTGCCCAATCCCCCATCGGGATCATCACCTCGTCCTGATACATGGCAAACTGGCGCTGTTTGTTGAATTGCAGCAAGCGTTCCCACGAATCCCGAAAGCGATTCGACCACTTCCCCGGATAGCTATTTTTCTTGTGCCACACAAATTCTTCCGTCCAAAGCCACCCTTGTTTGCGCATGGCAAGGATCAGTTCCAAGACATAGGTGTGCCGCTCCCCATCAACGACTTTCTCTTTGATGTTGAGGATGAACGTCCCTGTCGGTTTCAAAACGCGAAGAAGTTCTTGGGAGATCGGTAAAAACCACGCCACATAGGCATCCGGCGGCACACCACCATAGGTTGCCTTGCGGTTATCGGCGTAGGGTGGGGAGGTGATGATCAGGTCAATGCTGTTCTCTTGGCGCGTTTTCAGCACATCCAGACAATCCCCCAAAATGAGGTCTATCGTCACTACATCACTCATTGTGACCCATCCCCTCACTCATCCTCATCCTCTCTATCGCCTCTTGGGTAATGTCCCCTAGTGTACCTTATTCGCTTACGCACACACGCACAGGGTACTCTTCTTGCCTCTCCTCTGAAGTCTCGCCATAATTATTCGGCATGATCAGCCCACACCTATCCACAACACCCCTCGCCACCTTTGGCAACCGCTACCGCATTGGCGATACGCTTGGCATTGGCGGGATGGGCGCAGTCTACCGCGCCATAGACCGCCTCACCGGACGCAGCGTGGCGATCAAGCGTGTTCTTATGGCGACAGAGCGCTTGCAATTCTCCCAGTCTACCGGCGCACGTGATCTGCGGCTTGCCCTCACCCAAGAATTCCGCACCCTTGCCAGCCTTCGCCACCCGCACATCATCAATGTTATTGACTACGGCTTTGACTCCGGCGGGCTGCCCTTCTATACGATGGAGTTGGTGGAAGGCGCACAGAACATCCTTCACTATGGGTTGGAAAAACTCCTTGAGCGCCGCTTGGAACTGCTTGCCCAAGTCCTCTTGGCGTTGGCATACCTTCACCGGCGGGGGATCATCCACCGCGATATAAAGCCCGACAACATCCTCATCGATCAGGATGAGGTTAAGGTGCTGGATTTCGGCTTAGCCATTGCCCGCACCGATCTCCCTCTCGAATCCGAGACGGTGGGGACGCTTGCCTACATTGCCCCCGAAATGCTCAGCGGCAAACCAGCGATAGAGGCAAGCGATCTCTATTCCGTTGGCATGATCGCCTATGAACTGCTCAGCGGGCGCTATCCCTTTGACAAAGAAGAATTCGCCAAACTCACCGTCGCTGTCCTCCACGAAACACCCTCTTGGGAAGGTATTCCCCCTCACCTTCAACCCCTTTTGGCAACGCTTCTCCAAAAAGACCCCGCCAAGCGCTATCAAGATGCCTATGCCGTGTTGGATGAATTACAGCGGATCGCCGGCGTGACCATCCCCCGCGAAAATGCCGTGATCCGCGAGAGCTTTCTTCAGGCAGCCGCCTTTGTGGGGCGCGAAAAAGAAATGACTACCCTCATCGCCGCACTCCACCGTGCCAAAGAAGGCAAAGGAAGTGCGTGGCTGCTCGGAGGGGAATCCGGCGTGGGCAAAACACGTCTTCTTGATGAACTGCGTATTCGGGCATTGGTCGAGGGGGCGCTTGTTGTTCGCGGCAACGCCATTCCCGAATCAGCGGTGAGCGATGTGCTTTGGCGAGAGCCAATCCGCCGCCTTGTGCTGAACATCGAACTCACCCCCAGCCATGCGGCGGTCTTACAAACCCTCATCCCCGATCTGCAAACCCTGACCGAGGTCACCCCAACGGAGACGATCCCCGAAGGGATGGAGCGCCGCGAACGCTTGAAATCGGCTGTCTTTGAAGTCTTTCGCGCCCAGCCACACCCCCTTGTTCTCATCTTGGAAGACCTTCAATGGGCGGGCAACCTTGATCTCTTAAAAACGCTCCTCGAACAGGTCACCGCCCATCCCTGGCTCATTGTGGCGAACTTCCGCGACGATGAAGTCCCCTCTCTCCCCGCCAAACTCCCCGAAATGACTTTTATGAAGGTACTGCGTCTCGATAAACAGGCAATCACCGCGCTCAGCGTCAGTATGCTTGGCACAGCCGGTGACGCCCCACCCGTCATTGATCTGCTTGAGCGGGAGACAGAGGGCAATGTGTTTTTCATTGTCGAGGTCGTTCGCGCCCTTGCCGAACGCGCCGGACAGCTGAGCGATATTGCCAATCAGACTCTTCCCCGTCAAGTCTTTTCGGGGGGCATTCAGACCGTCGTCCGGCGGCGTTTGGAGCGTGTCCCCGTTTGGGCAAAAACCCTACTGGAATTGGCGGCGGTGCGTGGGCGCATAGTGGATGTTCCCCTCATGGAATGGATCGTCCGCCAGACGCTCAACATGCCCACTGTCTCCGCGTGGCTGATGGCATGTACGGGCGCCTCGGTGATGGTCATCCGCGAGGAACAGTAGGGCTTCAGCCACGACAAAATCCGTGAGGCGATCCTTGCCGATCTCCCATCAGAGCGCCGCCGCACCCACCATACCGACATTGGGCGGGCATTGGAAAGCGTCCATAATGCCTCCCCCTATTTTGCCACCATTGCCTACCACTATCGCATGGCGGGCGAGGGGCGGCGCGAACTAGATTACCTGATTCCAGCGGCACGGGCGGTAAACGCCAGCAACGACCCGACAGAGGTGAAAAAGATTGCAGATCGCGCCTTTGCCCTGTTAGAAACCCTCCAGATCGTCCTCCCTCCGGCAGAGATGAATGATCTCTATGATATGGCGGGGTGGTCGGCGCTTTACCTCGGTGATGCCGCGAAAGCTGATCAGTATTTCCAAGCGCAGTTCAACAAGGCAGAGGCGATTCATCACCCCTATTTCAAAGCCGATGCGCTTGGCAACCTCTCCTCCGTCGCTTGGCAGATTGGCGATTACGCCGCCTCGCTCGATTACGCCACCCAAGCCCTTGATCTTTACATCACCCTCCGCGATCCATTCGGTATGGCGCAGGCACGCAACAAGATCGGTGCGCTGCAGCGCCTTCTTGGTGATTTGAACGGCGCTTACGAGAGCGGCATCGAGGCGCTTGCCCTCTACCAATCGATTGACAACACCTTTGGCATGTCCGAGGCGTACCACAACCTCGGCTTGGTTGCCCAACTCCAAGGCGATTTCACGGCGGCGCTCCAGCATTTCACGGCGACGCTCACCCTCCAACGGAGCGGCGGCAACACCATGAACCTGAAATACACCCTTAACGCGCTAGGGATCATCAGCGCCACCGTCGGAAACTACGCGCAGGCAGAGACGTACCTTCTGGAAAGCCTTGCCCTATCGCGGCGGGCAAATGTCCAGCGCCAAATGAGCAACACGCTTTGCAACTTGGGCAATATCACCCTCCGGCAAGGCAACATCCCACAGGCATTCGCCTATCTGAAGGAGGCGGTGGGGATTGCCGAGACAATTGCCAACAATCGCATCATCTCATGGGGGAAAGAACGCCTCAGCGTGATCGCCATTATGGAGGGCAGGGTTGAGTATGCCGCTGTGCTGCTTCAAGACGGTTTAGCGGTTGCTGAAAGGACAGGGGAATCATGGCTGATTGCCAATGCACAGGCGGGGTTGGGCTATCTCGCTGTGAAACAAGGGCATCTGCGGGAGGGGTTGACGCACTACCAACAAGCCCTTGCCATTGCCCACGCGCTGCGGATGATCCCAACGGCGCTCGTCTATATGGCTCATATGGCGTGGGTTTTCGCCCTGCGCGGTGAGCCAGAACGGGCGGCGAAACTCTATGGTTTCATTGAGGGGCATAAGGCGCTCAACAGCGAGGCGCGTGAGGCGCTGTCCCTCGTCCTCCCAGAGATTCTTCTCGATCTGGAGGATGAAGCGTTTCTCGCCGCGAAAGCGCAAGGTCAGTCTATTCCCTTTGATGCACACGCCGAGGCGCTCTTAAACGAGGCTGACCCCAACAATCTAGTAGACGACCACAGTAATTTCTAAAGAACCCCTATCCCCCCCGGTTACTGCGCAGCAGTCGCCTTTCCCTGTATACCGGGAAAGGGGGAGAAAGTCCCTCTCTTTGTTTACGGGGTAGGGTTTCCAAGCTCCGAAGGGGTGGTTACTCTTAGCCCGCTGCTTTAGCGGCGGGATCACTGGGATTACAATATCAACACAACCTCGATGGATAGGGGGGTGAAACAGTCCCAAAACAAAAAGAGCGGGTCGCCTGACCCGCTCTCGCCTTTTCTCTTGGTGCGCCTACGTTGGCTCAGCCCCGCTCCACCAGAGGGCGGAATTTATAGCCATAGACAATCGGCGCACTTGCCCCATCATTACGCAGCCGCCGTGTGACCATCTCTACAGGCATCCCGATTTCCGGTGCGCCCTCAAGGTCGGTCAGTTGCGCCGTGATCATCGGACCTTCGTCTAACTTCACCAGCGCTAAAACATAAGGGGCTTGTCCCTCAAAGCCTTCTGGCGCGTCTTGGATCAGTGTGTAGCTGTAGACTTCACCTCGTCCGGTAAGCGGAACTTCCGTCAGGCGGTGTGCGTCTGTCCGTGTGTCGGTCATGCGTGACCCCCTACGAACGCCTTAGCGTCCGGCTTTTTGCAGTTCCGCTTGCGCCATGCGTGGCAGACGAGTCACTTCGGTGGCTTCGACAGCCGCTGTTGGCTGTGGTGCGGTGCTGCGCGGCGGGAAGGCAATGACGCCCGTCGCCTCGTCACGAACTGCCACCAATTGATACCGCTGCTTATTCAGTCGCCAGTTTTGCGGAACATTCATGATCGTAAATCCTCGTTAGTCGCCTTATCGCTTTCGATGAGCGTGGTTGCTTGTGTTATTGCTCACAAAGATAACAGGTTGAGCCTATCAAAACCTATCACAGACACCCCAAAAGCTATCCGAAAGCCCCGCAACGCGCCTCTATCTTAGATTGCCTCTTTACATTTTTTTAGGCTGACCTAAAATAGAAACCAGAAAATTCATTATCACCTTGTGAGGGTTGTATGGACGATTCAGACGTAGGCGGCAATCCATCTGTCAGTCGCCGTAAATTCATTGGCTTGAGCGCCGGTGCGACAGCCGTCACCTTAGGGGCGGGCTTGTTAGGGCGCTCGGCAAAGGCACAAACTGCTCAACCCGGCTCCTCCCTAATTCCCCCCGATGCGATCTGTGGTGATTCAACGACACGCCCGCAAATCCCCCCCGCGCAAGGGCATAGCGGGCATGGAACACAAATGCTGCTGGGACGTGTCGATCATGAACGCAACGGCTTTGATCCGATGGACATGCTCGTTGACTGGGATTACGGCAAGGTCAGCACCCTGCCCGATGGACGGACGCTCCGTGAGTACGAATTCTCGGCGGGCGAACACGAGATTGAGATTGCGCCGGGGGTGTTCTTCCCCGCGTGGAGCTATAACGGGCGGGTGCCGGGTCCGACCATTCGCTGCACCGAAGGGGACCTGATTCGGGTCACCTTCTCCAACTTCAGCACCCACCCCCACACCATCCATTTTCACGGTTTTCACAAAGCGGATATGGACGGCGTGCCGGGCATTGGTGCGGGGGAAATTCAACCGGGGCAATCCTTCACCTATGAATTTGACGCCGATCCCTTCGGCTGCCATCTCTACCACTGCCACGCCACACCGCTCAAGCGGCACATTCACAAGGGGATGTATGGTGCGTTCATCATTGATCCCAAGCCCGGACGCCCCCCCGCCCGCGAATTCATGATGATGATGAACGCCTTTGACACCAATTTTGACAGCGCCAACGAAATCTATGCCGTGAATACGGTGGGGCATGAGTTTATGCACCGCCCGATCCCGGTGAAGGTCGGCGAACTCGTGCGGATTTACCTGATCAATATCATTGAGTTTGATCTCATCAATTCCTTCCACCTCCACGCGAATTTTTTTGACTATTACGATACCGGCACAACCCGCCAGCCCACACTCCGCATGGTCGATACGATCATGCAGGCTCAGGGACAGCGTGGAATTCTGGAATTCAAATTCCGTTGGGCAGGCAAATTTATGTTCCATGCCCATGTTAGCGAGTTTGCCGAATTGGGCTGGATGGGCTTCTTCAACGCGGTGGAGCCAGACAAGTTTGACGACGCCTTAGCCCTTGCCGAGGTGGACGCCGAATGGGACAAGCGATCCGTCAGCGGCAGCACCACACCCCCGGAGGCATCATGAATACCCAATCACAGCCAGAGGCAGCCCCGCCACCGGAAAGGTTGTCAGGGACAGTTTGGCTCTTGGCGCTCATTCCCTTCATTCTCTTGGGCGTCGTTCTCGCTTACCTTGTGGCGACGGGCGGCGGGCTAACGGAATTGGCGGGTCCACCTGTGGAAAAAATCACCATCCAGCGGATCACCTTGCCCGAAGCGGGCATCATCCGTGTGGAGGTGATCAACGATGGTCCCCAAGAAGTGACCATTCCCCAAGTCTTGGTCGATGACGCCTATTTTTACTTCACCGTAGAGCCCTCCACAACCATCCCGCGCCTCGGACGCGCCACCTTCACCATTCCCTACCCCTGGGTGAACCAAGAGTCACACACAGTGGGCTTGATCACCTCGCTAGGGACGACCTTTGTCGGGGTTATTGGGGCTGCCGTCCAAACCCCCCAACCCTCCGCCACGCTCTTTGCCCAGTTTGGCTTGGTGGGCTTGTATGTGGGCATTGTCCCAATCTTTTTGGGCTTGTTGTGGTATCCCTTCATGCGCCGCCTCAGCCGCCAAGCGATCAACTTCATCCTAGCGCTGACCGTTGGCTTGTTGGTCTACCTCGCCATTGGCACCTGGTTAGATGCCAACGAATTCGCCGCAACACTGCCCGCCTTTTGGCAGGGCGTGCCGCTGGTCATCTTCATTGGCGTTATCACCTTGGGCGGTTTGCTTGCCTTTGGCAGTATGGGCAAAGGTAAGGAAAGCACCCCGCTCGGTATCTCTTATCGGATTGCTATTGGCATTGGCTTGCATAATCTGGGCGAAGGGCTGGCGATTGGCGCGGCGTTTGCTCTCGGTTCGGCGGCATTGGGGACATTCCTCGTGTTAGGCTTCACCCTTCACAACATTACCGAAGGCGTTGGGATTGCCGCCCCTATTGTCCGCAAAAACCCGGGACTGCGGCATTTTGCCCTTCTCTTGTTGGTCAGCGGCGGACCCGCTATTGTGGGAACATGGTTCGGCGGCTTTGCTTTCGATCCCGTCTTGGCGACCGTTTTTCTTGCCGTTGGCGTGGGGGCGATTTTGCAAGTGGTCTGGGAAGTAGGGCGGCTTGTTGCCCGTGATACCCTGGCGCTTGGCAAGCCTCTGATCAATTGGGTGAATCTATGCGGGGTTGTCGTCGGTCTTGCCCTGATGTATTTCACGGCATTTTTCGTCAAATTCTAAACGCAGAGGCATCCTAATCATGGAGAACATTCTTCCTTCCAAGCCATCAGGCATCTCGTCAAAACTCGTGCGGACGGGGATCGTCCTCGCCGCCTTGATCCTCATTGGTGGATTGAGCCTGTTCACCTTTGTCTGGCTCTCCGGCGGCAGCGGACAGCCCAGTGGCGACCTAAACACCATTGCCCCCTTGCAATTGACAGAGACGCAAACCTTATTTCGTCTTGTCGCAGCGGAATCCGAAGTCCGTTTTGTCATTCAGGAAACGCTCCTCGGCATGCCGACAACGGTAGTCGGCGTCACGAATCAGGTAGCCGGCGAGATTGGTGTTGACCTGAACTCGCCCGCGAAATCCCAATTAGGCGGGATTCGGATCAATGTGCGCACCCTAAAAACCGATAATGAGATTCGGAATCGGGCGCTGCGTGGGCAAATTTTGCACTCGAATGAGGATCAGTACGAATTCGCCGTCTTTACCCCCACAAAGCTCATCGGCTTGCCAGAGACGAATCAGGTGGGCGTGCTGCCGAAATTCCAGATTGAGGGCGTGTTAGCGCTGCATGGCGTTTCCCATTCGGTGACCTTTGAGGCAGAAATTACCACATTGGCAGCAGCGCGGATCACCGGGCGGGCAGTGGCAACCATTGCCTACCGTGACTTCAAGGTGAGTATTCCCGCTGTGGCAGGGGTGGCAAATGTGGGCGAAACCGTTCGCTTGGAAATTGATTTCACGGCGATCTCGCACGCATCCTAACCTATCAGAGCGCACACCATGCGCCCTGATAACTACTAGGGCTTACGCAGTTAAACGTGTTTACCCTGTATTCATCGAAAGGGGAAGTTTGAGGGGGCTTACCCCTCAAAAAATGGATCCCCCCTTCTCCCAGTGGGAGAAGGGGGTACACGCCGAAGGCGGGTCGCAGGGGGATGAGTGCAACTGTGTAACGTCTAAACTACGTGAGGTGGGCGTCACATCACCGGTGCGTGCGGCTTGCGGTGGATGAACCGCCCGCCGCCGTTTTCGCCCAACCACGCCTCACCATCGACAATCTTTTTCCCACGCAGAAAGACCATCGCTGGTTTCCCGCGCACTTTCATCCCCTCATAAACGATGTAATCCGTTCGCATATGGGTGTTTTTCACGCTCAGGGTGTGCCGTGCCTTCGGGTCCCACACAACCAGATCAGCATCACTGCCAACGGAGATTGTCCCCTTTTTGGGGTACATCCCGAAAATCTTGGCGGGGTTCGTGCAGAGCAGTTCAACAAAGCGATTCGCTGAAATGCGCCCCTGA
This sequence comes from Anaerolineales bacterium, assembly GCA_015075625.1. Lineage (NCBI taxonomy): Bacteria > Bacillati > Chloroflexota > Anaerolineae > Anaerolineales > Anaerolineales bacterium. Next base: position 486,994 of record JABTTZ010000003.1, read on the forward strand.
TTCACCCCGTGTTCCCACATCATCATCATCCGTTCTTCCAGACCGGGCATCCCGTTGGGAATCTTGGCGAAGTTTCCCTTGCCCAATTCCTTACCCGGGCGACGGTTGCCCGCCTTTGCCTTCTCAAATTTATCCCAGTCTTTGTTGCCATGCTTGTCCAGCCAGCCTTTCCAATCGCCCTGCCCACCTTCCAACCAGAAATTACAATGATCGGTGCTGACGGCTTGCAGTGTGCTGTCTTTCACCGCCTGCCACAGCACCTTCTGATCATGTACGGTGCGGATGGGCGGCGAACAGACGAATTTTGCCCCTTCAAAGCCCGCCGCACCGAGATGCTTTTCCGCCGTCAGGAAGAAATACTGCGTACACGACTCGCCCATCACCGGGTAGCCAAGCGCCCGTCCGCGCCGCAGCGCTTCTACGGCTGGCTCACAGGTCATATGGACGACATACAAGGCGCAGCCCGTCAGCCCCGCCATGACGACGGCGCGGTTTGTTGCCTCGCCCTCAATCTCCGGCGGGCGCGAGTGAGCGTGATAAATGGGGTCGGTCTTTCCCGCCGCCAGCAGCGCGGGGGTCAGCGATGCCTCCACATCACCGTTTTCAGCATGAACCATGACGATCATCCCGTGTTCGGCAGCGGTGCGCATCGTCTTAAACAGCGTCGTATCGTCAATCTGGAACACGTTTTTATAGGCCATGAACAGTTTCAGGCTGGTGACGCCCTCATCAAGTAAGGTGGGAATTTCCGCCAACACCTCGTCGCGCAGATCAGTGACGGCGAGATGAAAGCCGTAATCAATGTTGGCAATCTTCGCCTTTTCCCGCCATGTTGTCAGTCCATCATGAAGGCTGCCGCCCTTCGGCTGGATCACAAAGTCAATGTGCGAGGTTGTCCCTCCGAAAGCGGCGGCACGGTGTCCCGTCTCAAAGTCATCGTTGGAAATCGTCCCCCCAAAGGGAAGATCAAGGTGTGTATGAACATCAATCCCACCCGGGATCAGGTATTTCCCCTTGCAGTTGACAACCTCATGCCCTTTCGTCGGAAGATTCTTCCCAATCAGTGTGACGATTTCCCCTTCAACGAGGACATCCGCTTCTACCGTCTCGGCGGCGGTAATCACCGTGCCGCCCTTGAATACAATACCCATAATGACTATCTCTCCCTATAAAAACGATCAAAAGTGGACACTCTGTAAAGCATCCGCACGGTCATTTTAGTAGATCATCAAGAAGGTAACCATAGAATGGGATAGCCCTCATCCCCCTAACCCCCTTCTCCCTACCGGAGAAGGGGGAATCAGGTCTTTGAGGGGGCTTCTCCCTAACCCCCTCGCCCGCAGAATTTCTCCCCTGTCCGTGTGTACGGGGAAAGGGAGCGGGGGATAGGGGTTCTTTAGAAATGACTGTGGTCAACCACTAGTGTGTTTTTGCTGCCGCCGATTTTTGGAAATGGGGCAGGACATGCTCGGCATATTCAGCGACGATCCGTTCTTCCTCCCCGCACATTAGGTAGATGTTGAACTGGGTCACTCCCGCTGCTTCAAGTTCCTTCAGTTTTTGGACATGCGCCGCCGCGTCGCCCAACAGCCCAAAGGAATCGATAATCTCGTTGGAGATGAAGTCAAGGTGATCGGCATCTTTATCGGCATGGTGGCGGTAATCGTAGCCCTTCCGCCCCTCAATATAATCGGTCAGGCGGCTCGGAATGTCCCCTGCCCCGCCCTTCCCATACTTATCGACAATATCGGCAACATGGTTGCCCACCATCGCCGGGAACCAACGGGTTTGCGCCCGCGCTTTACCCATATCGCCCACCCACGCCGGCGCTGCCGACATCACCTTAAAGTTCGCCATATCGCGTCCGGCTGCCTTGCCCGCTGCTTTCGCTTGGTCGGCAAACCACTTTACCAGCCATGGATCTGCCAGTTGGATGATCAAGCCATCGCCTGCCTCGCCTGCACCTTTCAGGGCTTTCGGTCCATAGGCGGCAATCCACACTGGAAGTTCATAGCCTTCCGCCCAGGGAATATCCACTGGTGCCACATCATCGGCATAGGTGACGCCCTCGCCGCGCACCATCTTTTTCAGTGCGTCGGCAAATTCGACCATCGTTTCGATGGTCATTGGCTTGCGTCCCATCACCCGCCGCGAGGAATCGCCCCGCCCAATGCCCACATCAAACCGTCCGCCGCTTTGCATAGCAAGCGTCGCATACATGCTCGCCGCCACCGACCAATCGCGCACACCGGGGTTTGTCACACATGGACCAAAACGCATATGGTCGGTGTGTTCCATACACATTGCCATTGTCACATAACAATCGCGCCAGAGGATGTGCGAATCGAAGAACCAAGCATAACGAAAGCCAGCCACCTCTGCCTGCTTGCAAAGCGCCACCGTGCGTTTGGGAGAAATATCCCCTTTGAACGTAATCGCAAATTCCATCCTGTTTATCCTTAATCTCTAGATATTCTTTACGGCGTTAACTTTACACCGTAAAGAATATAAAAAGTTAACACCGTTAACTTTACGCCGTTTAGAAAACCACATTTAAGGGTTTGAACGGAAAACCAGACGTCGCGTAGGGCGTCCCTACAACGATCATTACGGCTTCACCGGAACAGTCGCCTCGACCAGCGGCGCATATTGATCGGGGCGGCGGTTGAAATAGAAGTGCCAAGTGTTGCGCACCTCTTGGATCATGTCCATATCGAGATCGCGCACGATCAATTCCTCGTTGCGGTCACTACCCACCTCGCCCACGAACTGCCCACGCGGATTGCAGAAATAGCTTTCGCCATAAAAATCATCGTCACCGAGGGGTTCAATGCCCACGCGGTTGATCGTCCCCACGTAGTAGGTGTTGAAGATGGCATGTGCCGTTTGTTCGATGCGCCACAGGTGTTGGCTTAGCCCCCGCGAGGTGGCAGAGGGGATAAAGACGATCTCCGCGCCGTTTAAGCCAAGCGCCCGCGCCCCTTCGGGGAAGTGCCGATCATGGCAGATGTAAACGCCGACCCTGCCAACGGCAGTATCAAAGACGGGGTAGCCGAGGTTGCCCGGACGGAAGTAGAACTTTTCCCAGAAACCGGGCAGTTGAGGGATGTGTGTTTTGCGATATTTGCCCTTGTATGTCCCGTCGGCGTCGATGACGGCGGCGGTGTTGTAATAGACGCCAACGCCCTCTTGCTCGTACATGGGGACAACCAAGACCATCTTCAATTCTTGGGCAAGTTTCTGCATCCGTTCGGTGGTCGGTCCGTCGGGGATTAGCTCTGTGTAGGCAAAGTATTCGGGCTTCTGAACTTGGCAGAAGTAGGGACCGTAAAACAATTCCTGAAAACACATGACTTGTGCGCCCTGATCGGCTGCTTTACGGGCATAATCGATGTGTTTGGCGATCATCGATTCCTTGTCACCCGTCCATGTTGCCTGAACCAGTGCGCCGCGAACGATTCGTTTGCTCATTGGGGAGGTCTCCTCATGGTTTCTAAATAAGAACTCTAGTGGTTGTTCATGGTAGGTAGATTATGCGCCTTGAACAAGATAAATTGCGGGTCGATAGCGTGGTTCAGGAATGGGATAGCCTTCTTTTTCGGCGACTTCTAACCAGAGAGTTTGGGCGATCATCACTTCCGCCACTGCTTCTTCCGGTGTTTCCCCATGTGCTGAACAGGGGAACAAATCAGGAATATCCGCAATGTAACAGGCATCTTCTTCACTGTAGAAGACATTGATATGATAGCGTTTCATTCCGCATCCTCATCGTCCAAATGGAGATCGTATTGCTCGACCAGACGCAATAACTGGTGTGCTTGATAGATTTTTGCCTTATTCTGTAAAGGTTGAACAGGAAAGGGTCGTTGAATTTTGGGATGCCCAAAGACATGATGACTTCCATTCACACGCTTCAAGATAAAGCCGAAACCTATCAAGAGGGCAATAAAATCCTCAAACCGAATATTTTGTGACCCCGCCAAAATCTGTTTGAGGGTTTTCTGGTTGCGGCTCATGGTGTGCTGTGACTAATCACCCCTCCCCGTATTCCCGCCCGCAGCGCTCCAGCGCCCGCTGCGCCTCTTTCGCGTTGATCTTTGGGGCGACCTCGGCGTAAAAGCGGGCGGCGGTCTGTCCGGCTGCCGTCACTGCCGTCGGGGACGTATCGGCAAGGTTAAGGGTGTAATCCGCTTCGTTCAGCCCATCGATGGGTTCTAGGGTGATCTCCACCACGTTTTCGCGGCGGACACGCTCCAAACGCACCCGCCGGTTTTCGGCGGCAGTGGCACGCTCTGCATCACCAGCAGCGGTGTAGTAATCGCGGAGTGTTTCCTCCAAGCCAATGGCAAAGGTGAGGATTGCCCCGAAGGTGTTCAACGACGACATAGTGCCTCTGATTATAGTTATAGACGTTACGCAGTTGCTCGCATCCCTAAGTACGACCACATTGAAAACACGGGGTAGAGACCCCCACCCTCTGCGACCCGCCTTCGGCATGTATCCGTTTCCGGTAAACGGAGAGGGGGATTTTCCCCCTTCTCCCCTACAACTCGCCTCTCCGTAGGGGTGACCTTGTGTGGTCGCCCGCCGCTAAAGCAGCGGGCTAAGAATGACCACCCCTTCGGGGCTTAGAAGGCAAAAGACGCCGTTCGTCTTTCCCCCTTTCCCTGTCTACGGGGAAAGGGGCGGGGGATAGGGGTTCTTTGGGAAGTTTTCCTGATGAACTACCGGGCTTTTGGACGCCCTACAAGGTGTCCCTACAACCAGCGCTCGATCAAAATCTTCCGATCTGTGTAGAACTCAATGGCGTCCTGCCCCTGCCCGTGTAGATCGCCAAAGAAAGATTCCTTTTGCCCGCCAAAGGGGAAGGATGCTGTCGCTGCTGCCACCCCGATATTCACACCGATGTTTCCGGCGCGGACGCGGTATTTGAACTCGCGGGCATATTTCCCACTGGCGGTGAAGATGCTGGCGGCGTTCCCATAGCGGCTTTGGTTGATGATCGTCACCGCACTCTCGAAATCTGGGACATGCATCACCAAGAGGACGGGTCCGAAGATTTCATCGCGGGCAACGGTCATTTCGGAAGTCACTCTATCAAGGATGGTCGGTCCGACAAATGAGCCGTTCTCGTAACCCTCCACCTTTTTCCCACGCCCATCCAAAAGGGGCGCTGCCCCTTCGCGGATGCCATCCTCAACCATCTTTTCGATCCGTTCCTTTGCCGCGCCGGAAATGACCGTCCCCATTTGGGTGGTCTCTGCCAAGCCATAGCCGACGCGCAGAGTGCTTGCCCGTTTGAGCAGTTCTGCCTTCAAGGGTTCGTAGGCATCGCCCACCGCGACGACCACCGACCCCGCCAAACAGCGCTGTCCGGCGCAGCCGAACGCTGATCCGATGATGTTGGTGACGCTCGCTTCCATGTTCGCATCGGGCATAATGGCGATGTAATTCTTCGCCCCGCCTTGCGCCTGAACGCGCTTGCCGTGCTTGGCGCACGTCTCGTAGACAATCTTGGCGACGGGTGTTGAGCCGACGAACGAGACACCGATGATGTCGGGGTGTTCCATCACCGCTATAGACGCCTCCTTCCCGCCTTGCACAAGGTTGACAACCCCTTCGGGAAGGTCGAGAGCGTCCAGCACCTCAAAGAGAAGCTGCATACTGATCGGCGTTTGGGGCGAGGGTTTCAAGACGAAGGTATTCCCTGTCGTGATCGCCGTTGGCAAGAACCACAGCGGGACCATCGCCGGAAAATTGAAGGGCGTGATTGCCGCATAGACGCCGAGCGGCTGGCGTTCGGCGGTTTCGTCAATCCCGGTGCTGATGTCCTCTGTTTTATAGCCGCGCATGAGCGCCGGAACGCCCGCCGCGAAATCGATGCTCTCAATGCCCCGCCGCACCTCGCCGCGTGCTTCGTCTTTCGTTTTCCCGTTTTCCTTGACGACCATTGCCGTGAATTCTTCAAAACGCGCCTCGATTGCCGCCTTTAGGCGGAACATGTATTGGGCGCGGCTGAGGACGGGCGTGCTGCGCCATTCCTCAAAGGCGGCAGCAGCAGCCTTCACCGCCTTGTCCACATCGGCACGGGGAGAATCGGGACATTCGGCAAGCAGTTCACAGGTGGCGGGGTTTTGCACAGGCGTGTAATGTGTTGCACTAGAGTCCACCCACCGTCCATTAATGTAGTTTTTCAATTTCGTTGTCATAGGGGATTGCCTTTATCTCGTTACTTTTACGTTCTATCGTGAGGGGCATATACCATACACCCCAACAGACTCCGCCCAAATGGGCTTTATGTTTTGCCTGTGTAATACGAATCGATCTGGCTGAGGGCGGCGTCAAGAATGGCGATGCCCTCGTCAATCTGGGCTTCGCTAATGATCAGCGGCGGGCAGTTGAAGATCATGTTCCAGCGGACAAGCGTACTCAGCCCGTTTGCCTTCAGCGCCGCTGCAACGGTCTTCATTGGGTCGGAGAGCGGCTTGTTATACTCGCTCATCGGCTCACGGCTGTGGCGGTCTTTGACAATCTCCAACACCTGATGAAGCCCCGTCCCCCGAATCTCACCCACACAGGGGTGTTTTTCCGCGAGGTCGGTCAGCTTTTGCCGGAGAACCTTGCCCATCGCGGCAGAGCGGCTGATCAGGTTTTCGCTCTGGTAGACCTCAATATTTGCCACGCCTGCGGCACAGGCAAGGGCATGGGCGCTGTAGGTCAGCCCTGCCCAAAGCGTGTTTTTATCGAAATATTCAGCAATTTTGGCGCTGAGGATCGTCCCACCGAGGGGGATATAGCCGCTGGTAATCCCTTTGGCAAAGACGAGAATATCGGGCGTCACATCGGGGTAATGGTTGATCCCGAACCATTCGCCTGTGCGCCCAAAACCGCTCATCACCTCATCGGCAATAAGCAGAATCCCGTACTTTCGGCAGAGTTCCCCAATCCGCGTCCAGAAGGTGGCGCTTGGCTGCATCACCCCGCTAGAGCCGCTGTAGCCCTCTAAGAGGATCGCCGCGCAGTATTCGGGACCCTCCATCTGGATGATTTCCTCGATCATATCGGCAATGACGAGATCACCTTCCTCTTGGGTTCGCCCCCGATAGGCAGGGCTGCGGTAGCTATACGGATCGGGGAAGCGGACGATCCCAGGGATGCCCGGCTCGTTTGCCAGACGGCGCGGATCACCGCCAGCGGTTGCCGCCCCGAACGTCCCACCGTGATAGGAACGGTAGCGGGTGAGGATTTTTGGGCGTCCGGTGAACAACCGCGCCGCTTTCATAGCATTTTCTATGCCATCTGTGCCGCCATTGCTGAACAAGGTTTTCGTCAGCGTGCCTGGGGTGATCTCTGCCAAAAGCGCACCGAGGCGGGCGCGGGGTTCGGTTGTCCCAGAGGGTTCAACATAGGTCAGCTTTGCCACTTGTTCTTGAATGGCTTGAATCACATGGGGGTGGCTGTGACCGATGTTCACATTGACCAGTTGGGACGACCAATCAAGGTAGCGCTTGCCGTTCATATCCCAAACATAAACGCCCTCGGCACGTTCATAGGGGATGGGAGTCCACGCCCCCTGTGCCGACCAACTGACGAGGGTGTGAGCTTTGCTCTGTTCAACAATCTCTGCGTAGTTCCACATGAGGTAAAAAATGTCTCCAATCTAAAAAGCGTCCATCTTAGGGTAGTACCTCACCACAGTACTGTTTAGAAGAATCCCAGTGGTTAGTACCGTAATCGTTCTATAGTACAGCAAAATTGGGGAATGGGGGGTACGATTGAGGGAATGACCCTTGAGCGCCTTTAAACAAACCATGACAAACCTTGCTATCAGCCTCTCCAAAATGCCCGCTCGTCTTAGCCTGCGTCGCCTAACGATCCGTTTGTTCTGCGTGGGGGCGGCGGTCTTATTGGCGATCATCGCCTATCGTTCGTACACTGCGCCGCCCGATTCCCCGTTGGTGACGGATTCGACGCTTGGCGAATTGGGGGCATGGGTGGCGGGGCGGGTGGGCGATGCTGCCCCAGAGTACAGCGCTCTGATCATAAAGACGATGCTCCTGATCCAAGCCGGACTTGCAGCACTTGGGGTGGGGATGATTGGGATCGCCCTCCTCCGTTTTGAACGCGGGAATGCTGTGCGCTCGCTCCTCCTTGTGGCGTTGATTCTGGCGGATGTGCTGATCTTTCTCGTTCCCGTGTTAGAAGGGGATTCGACGGCATTCCTCGTCCAGACGGCGATCTTCTTTTTGTTGGTGGGGCTGCTCATTGCGCCGGGGAAGGCGACGAAGGTTTTGGGCTTCATCGTCGTCCTCTCGGCACTGCTCTTGGGGTGGGAGGTGTTCAAAGGCTTTGCCGCTGCGGTGGACTATAAAATCACGCTGCCCCTGCCCGCCTACAGCGTGACCACCTATCCTGACATAGACGCAGCGCTGGACACGCTCCAAAGCGGCGTGATCGATGCCGTGATTGTCGATAAAAAGGTGATCGATCCGCTCGTTCCGGCGGCGGATGCGGCGAACATGGGCGATCTTCCCCACCCAAGCTTGCGCTATCTGACGCGCTTTGAGGGTGAGCCGCGTCAGCTTACCTTGCCTCTGATTCCGCCCTTCCCGAAGCGTTCTGTGGTTATCGTGCGGGGGGACGAGGTGGGACGTTATACCTCTGTTGCCGATTTGGTTGGCTCACCGTTGGGGACGGTGGCGGGCGATTTTGCTGAGGGAAAGTTTCTCTATCTGCCCCGCCAATGGCAGCTTGTGGAGCTAAGCATCGGGAACGACCTGAAACTGCCCCATTTGCAAGTGATTGCCGAGTCGCTGCTGCAACCGGCACGGCGCAACGGACCGGATTTGCTGCTGAGCATTTTGATCGACTCGGCGCGGGTGACGTGGGGCAAGGCGATTGTCGGCTTTCTGTTAGGGGTGGCGCTGGGCTTCCTGTTGGGATCGGTCTTTGCCCATTCGCGGCTGTTGGAGCGCGGGCTGCTGCCCTATGTTGTTGCCTCGCAGACCGTCCCCATCCTCGCTATCGCGCCGATGGTTGTCATCTGGCTGAAGGATCAGTTTTGGTCGGTGGCGATCATCGCCGCTTACCTCACCTTCTTTCCGGTGACGATCAACACGCTGCGGGGGCTGCGTTCGCCCAACCCAAATTCGCTGGAATTGATGCACACTTACGCCGCCTCGCGGTGGGCGATCTTTTGGAAACTGCGTTTCCCCTCCGCGCTGCCGTACATCTTCACCGCCTTGAAGGTTTCGGCAACGGCAAGCGTCGTGGGGACGATCATTGGCGAACTGCCATCGGGCATTGGCGATGGGTTGGGGCGAGCGATCCTGAACTTTAATCAGTATTACGCGACGGGACCGGAAAAACTATGGGCGGCGATCTTCATTGCCGCCTTGTTGGGGATCACCTTTTTCCTCATTGTGGCGGCGGTGGAAGCGGTGGTACTCCCCAAGACGATGCGCGAGGGGTAAGGGAGAGCGTTTTCGGGTAGGGGCTACGCCCATGCACCCCCTCAAAACCAGAAATTCAGGATTCAGAACCAGTGGGCGAAAGAACGAGCGCAGCGAAACTCAACAAAGTCGTACTCGTTGGAAGGGCTGCCCCTGACCCGATTCGTGCTGCGAACGAAGTCATCATGGTAGCGCTACGCCACGCCACGCAGTATACGCAGCACGGAGGTGCTATCTCCGGTGTCCGCGGCGGGGGAGATCGGTATCCGCCTAATTGCTGTCGCGTCCAGCCTGTCCCCCTTTGGTCGCAAATTGCTCGTTCGTCACCTCGTATTGGTCGATCCAAAACGGTTATGTGATGCACACCTCATGGATCGGCTTTTCGTCCTCCCTAGCCTCGCTCCTCATTCTGAAACAGCCTACCGGCACCAACCCCATCGCCACATCATTGAAGTCGCGCTGGACGGGCGTCCACACTGTATTGGATGTACCTATTGGAAACAATGCCGGTAGTGGCGTTTGCGTAAAGGCAAGGGTAGGAGTTTCCGTTGGATTCACAATTACTTATCGTATTTGCCTAGGAATGCATTGACGCTTTTGTCGATGTTTCCTCCCATGCCGCCTTTGCCCAAAATTCCGATGATCTGGTAATCGCCAATGCGCTGCCCAATGAGGTCTGCCATTATGCACCACCATTGGTGAGATCGGTATGCTGAGGGGAAGTATAACCAACAGGGGATTCAGAGATCAATTCTGGTAGGCGGCGATCATCGCCTTCGCCACGACCTCCCACGTGAACGCACGCCGCACCCATGCCCGCGCCCGGTTCCCACATTCGCGCCGCTTGTTGGGGTCAGCAAGCGCCTCGCGAAGCGCCCCCGCCACGCCCTCAACGGTACGCTCTACCAGCCAGCCAGCCCCTTCGGTGGTGACCTCTGGTAGGTTACAGCCCGGTGTGAGGATCAGCGCTTGTCCTCCCGCCATCGCCTCCAACGCTGCCATACTCAGCCCTTCGCCAACGGCGGGCAAGACGAACACATCGGCTGCTTTGAGTGCCGCCAAGCGATCCGCCCCGCTGAGCATTCCGGCAAAAATCACCCGCCCCGAAACGCCTTCCGCCTCGGCAAGCTGACGGGCAGACGACTCGTAGCCAGCGTCCGGTCCGGCGATCAGTAAGCGGGCGTCAGGATCATGGGGCGCCGCCCGCGCAAAGGCGGGAATGAGGAATTGAAGCCCTTTTCGTTCGTGCAGGCGACCCAGAAAGAGGATCACCGTCCCCGCACCCAAGCCATACTGCGCCCGCAGATCAAGGGAAGAAGCATCAATCTGTTGGGGGAGATCAGCCGCCACCCCGTTGGGGACAATGGCGATCTCTGGCAGGGGAAGGCGAAAGGATGTCCACAGCGCCCGCACCTCGTCTGCCTCCGCCCCGGTGAGGGCGATCAGGCGCGTCATTTTCTGGGCAAGTCTACGCCCGAAAAGGCGATCCCATGCCCGCTTGAAGCCCGCCCGTCCCGCCCCATAACCGAGCGTCCCGTGCGGCGAACATACAATGGGCGCAAGGCGGCGATCCAGCAAGAGGTTTTCGATGGTGCGCCATTCGTGGAGGTGGATCACGTCGGGGGGTGACGCCGCCGCCACCTCATAGAGCGTTCGGCGGAAGCCAAGCGGGGTGGCAAGGTTATACCGCGCACGAAGGGCATGGCTCAGGTTGCGGCAGCGAATGACCTCTACACCGTCTATCGTTTCGCGGCGGATAGGCGTGCGGGCGTCGAAGGTGAGCGCATCCGTCGTCAGCACAGCAACCTCATGCCCCGCCTCGGCTTGCGCCCGCGCCAAGCCGTTGAGTGCGGCGACGACACCCCCAAATGCCCATGCGGGGGCGTAATAGGGGGCAATGTGCAAAAGATTCAGTTAAGGCGAACCGGGCGGCGCATCGTAGAGCCGCAGGCGCGGAATATCAAGGGTTAAGACTTCGAGGGCAAGACGAGTGTTCACATTCGCCCCCAGATAGCCCACCGTGCGGCGAACGGCACGTACCAGACGGAAGGCATCGTCTAGGCTGATTGTGCGGGCAATCTGATCAAGGGTGTGCCGCCGATCCCGATTGACGATAGGCGTTGTCGTGTTCGCCGTCAGGAGCAGGACATCCCGCCAATAACTTGTCCATAAGTCCAAAATAGCGGGGAGATCGTCTTTGTTTTTTGCCAGCGCCTCGGCAAGGGCAAAACGCCCCACGCGATCACTTTGAATCGCCTTTTCCAAATCGGCAATCCACGCGGTGCGCCGCGCTTGAAGGTCGGCATCGTCGCTGGCACGCACCGCCCATCCCAAGCGCCCGGCGGAAAGCTGCGCCAAGAGCGCCGCCTTGTCGGGGTCTACCCCCCAGTGGGTGATCAACGCCTCTCGAATGGCGGGGGGTGGTACGGGGCGAAGCACCAACGGCTGGCAGCGCGAGCGGATGGTTGGCAGCAAGCCGTCTGTCGTATCGGCGGTGATCAGGATCAAGACGTAAGGGGGTGGTTCTTCAAGGGTTTTGAGCAAGGCATCCATCGCCGCGCCGCTTGCCTCGTGAAAGCGGCGCAGGATCATCACCCGATGGCGCCCCTCCAGCGGGCGCAGGGAAAGGCTTTGCACCATCTCCCGCACTTGGTCAATCTTCAGCGTCCCTTCGTTTGCGCTGATGGTGGTAACATCACTATGGGCGTGCCGCTCAATGAGGGTGCAGGAACGACACTGTCCACAAGGGCGCCCCGCCGCCGCTGTGCAGTTGACTGCTGCCGCCAAGCGCCGCGCCAATGTTGTCTTGCCAATTTCGGCGGGTCCGGTGATCAGGTAAGCGTGGCGCAGCCGCCCCGCCTTCAGCGCTTGGGTCAGTTGGTGAACTGCCCACCCATGCCCCACCATACCCCATTCCGTATGGTACATCGCTCAGTTCCCCCATCCCAACCGTTCCAACGCATCAGGAATGACCAAATCGCGGGCGCGAAGATCAATAACGAGGACGCCCTGCCCCGCCGCGCACGCCCGTTCGTGAAAGCGCCACACGGTGGGGAGCGTCTCTCGCAGACGGCGGACTTGCTTGCGCAAAAAGGCGGCGTAGCGCGGATCACGGCTGCTGGCACGGATGTGCCGCACCGCTGCATCGGGATCATCGCCAAGCGCCGCCGCCAGAAAGGTCAGGTGCAGCCGAACGGCGGCGGGGGGGAGGCTGGTGAGGAAAAGCTGCGGCGGAAAGGGCTGATCATCGGCGGGGACGGTGATCTCTAAGAGAGAAAGGGAGTGCGCCGCCACCTCGGAGAGTTCAAGCCGATCCGTGCCATATTTCGCGCCGATCTCGGCAAGCCCCTGCGCCACCGCCTGAACCGCCTCGTAATCAAACGCTTCGGGATAGTCTGACCAGTAGCCACGTGCGCGGGGACCCACCACCTCTCCTTCGTGAGCGGTGATCAGGGTGTGGTGTTCTTGAAGAACCTCTGGCACAACGGCGTAATAGAGAATACCCATCCCTTACGATCCTCTCTTTTTCCTAAGGGGCATTTTCTTTGCATCGTTAAGGTAACGGCGTAAAGAAAATGTCGAAAATCTTACGGCGTTACGTTACCAGTGTTCCCCGAACAGAATCATCTATGACTCAATGATGAATGAGCGTGATAGGCGGCTATTGCGCCAAAATGTCCGCCAAGCGCAGCAAGTTAGGGTCAATGCCTTTCGTTTTTCCGGCAATCTCTTTTAGAGGCGTGGTGATCATTTGCCCACCCTTCGATCCGGCTAAGACGCCGTACTGACCGTTCGCCATTGCTTCCACCGCCATTGCTCCTAGACGGGCAGCCAGAGTGCGATCAAAGGCAAAGGGTGCGCCGCCGCGCTGAACATGCCCAAGGGTGAGCGCCCGCATCTCAAAACCGAGGTCATCGCCAGAGGTTTTGAAATGATCAATGAGGGCATCGGTGTTGTGCTTTGCCCCCTCTGCCACAACAACCAGCGCGTGAGATTTGCCGCGCTTGTAGGCGGCTCGAATCGTCTCGGCAATTTGTTGGGGGGTTGTTTCAATTTCGGGAATGACGATCATCTCCGCGCCGCCAGCAATGCCCGCCATAAGCGCCAAATAGCCGCAGTCACGCCCCATGACCTCCACCAGAAATGCCCGCCGATGGGACGAGGCGGTAACTTTCAAGCGGTCAATCGATTCAAGGGCAATGTTCAGGGCGGTATCCACGCCGATGGTGATGTCTGAGCCGACGAGATCGTTATCAATTGTGGAGGCGACGCCGTTGACCGGAAAGCCCATCTCATAAAGGGTATTGGCGCCTGTTTGCGAGCCGTTGCCGCCAATGACGAATAAGCCGTGAATGCCGTGCCGTTCAAGGTTTGCCAGCGCCTTTTTGCGCCCATCTTCTGTTTTGAATTCCAAACAGCGGGCGCTGCCGAGCATTGTCCCACCCAGTTGAATAATCCCGCCGACACGTCGGGCATCAAGAGGGATAAGGTTATCTTCGACCAAACCACGATAGCCTTCCTGAACGCCGAAAACCTCCCACCCTTGTGCCAGAGAGACTCGCGTTAGGGCGCGGATTGCCGCGTTCATGCCGGGGGCGTCCCCCCCACTGGTCAGGATCGCCACACGTTGTATCGTCGCCATGCGGGGTTATCTTGTGTCCTCTCGGTAAAGCTAAGCGTATAAAGAGATTGTACCAGTGGGGAGCGAGAAACACCCCCTTTCCCCTTAGACAGGGAAAGGGGATGGGGGGATTGGGGTTCTTCTAGAAGGACGACTAGGGCTACTCCATAGGGCTACCGCACGCTCATGGGCATCACCACATAGACAAAATCGGAACGTCCCTCGGGCTTGATCACGCCCGGGTTTGCTGCTGTGTTCGTCTCCAGAACAAGTTGATCGTTATCCATCACGGCGAGGACATCAATCAGATAGCGCACGTTGAAGGCGATCTCCACCCCTCCCCCACTGACCAATGCTTCAATCTGCCCTTCGCTGCTGCCTTGTTCCTGTGCCTCAGAACGCATGAACACCTGACCAGCGCCACTGCCCCCGGTTTCTACCCGCAGGCGCGAGGTATTGTTCGTCTCACGGGCGAATATCTCCGTAAAGCGGCAGATGCGCAAAAAGTCTGAGGTTTGCATGGTCGTTTTTGTCGCGCTTGATTTGGGAATCAGCGCCTCCACATCGGGGAACTTGCCATCCACCAGTTGCGAGACGACATCCGTATTATCAACATAAAACATGACCTGATTGCGCGATCCGGCGACGGAAATATACATGCTCCCCGTCGCTCCCCCAATGATGCGGCTCAGTTCAGCCAGCGTCCGCGCTGGCACGATCACTGAAATCGGGCTGCTCACGCTTTGTTCAAGCTGTGTCGTGCGCATCGCCATCCGGTAGCCATCGGCGGAGGTCATCACGCAGCGGTTGCCCTCAAAGCGCACGAGGACACCCATCAGCACCGGACGGTTATCATCCTTCGCTGCGGCAAAAACAACCTGATCGATCATTGATTGGAACAGCGGCGCGGCGATCTCGATTCCATTTTCGGTGTCGGTGGCGGGGACGGCGGGAAATTCATCGGCGCTTATCCCGTTGATCTCTGTTTTCCACGTCCCACAGATGATCTTCAACGTGTTTGTGGCGGTGTCCACCTCCATATCGACCCGTTCGGGGGGAAGCTGATTGATGAACTCACTGATCAGTTTCGAGGGGACGGTGATCGCCCCTTCTTGATCGACCTTTGCCCCCACGCGGGCAGTAATCCCTAGTTCGAGGTTGTTCCCCGATACATGGAGTCGCCCATCTTCGGCGTTCAGCAGCACATTAAGCAAAACGGGGTTTGTCGCACGGGTTGACACAGCGCGAGCGGTGATGTTCAGCCCCTTTGCCAGATTTTCTTGGAGGACGGATACTTTCATGGGATGGTTGCACCTGAATGTGAATATATGTTCGTATGGGGAATTATACAGGACTTACCAAGCGGCGCAAAAAGCCCCGCCATTGGCGTAAAACGCAGGGGAACTAGTGATTCTCACCCTCTCTAAGAATTGGAACTAGCCCGTTCTCGCAGCCGCAGAAACACCTCAATAACCCCCATCGCTAGGGCGAGGAAAAACGCAATTGGGGCGGTCAAACTGCGCGTCAGTTGCAGCCACATGGCGGTGACGGCGAACATCCCAAACCACATGCTTTGCCGCAGGAGCACGCCACTCGTCGCGGGCGTGTAGCGGCTGAGGCGCTGATTCAGATACCACACGAAGGGGATCACCGTTCCCGTCACTGCCAAAAAGAGCAAGATGAAGAACAGCCAACGGGGGAACGCCAACGGGGGGGAGGTATGTACCAGACGGACGAGCAGCACCCACCCCATCCCTGCCATAATTCCGCCAGCAATGAGCGCTCCGTTTTGGTCGGCACGAAGGCGCTTTCGGCGGAGGTGCTGCGCCAAACGTGCCGCGCTCACCTCGGCAGAGACGGATTTCTTACTTGGTGTTGCCGCGGTGGATGGCAGCCCCGTGGAAGGGATCGGCGTGCTGCTTGGGATGGAACTCGGTTGGGGTTGGGGTGTCTCGCTCATAAAATGCTATTATACCTAATCGTACCTATCGTTTCCTGAGGTGACTTCTTTTGATTATCTCTCCCCGGCGTGCCATCTGGACTGCCGCCGCGCTGCTCTTTCTTTATTGGCTGACACGCACCTATGCCCTAACCGTCTTTCCTCTCTTTCTGGATGAAGCCTCGCACCTCACCCGCGCTCAGGGGGTCTGGAGGGGCAGCCCCTTTTACCTCTTGGAGACGGGCAAGGCGCTTGCCCCTTACCTTGCCGCGCTCTTTTACCCCTTCAGCGGGGCGGTTTTTATCGGGCGCTATGCGGTGATCCTCCTCGGTGTGCTTGGCTTGGCGGCGGGTTATGGCGTTGGGCGGGCGCTCCATTCGCGGGGGGCGGGGATCCTGCTCATGGCGCTTTGGATTGGCGCACCACATCTCTTTTTCTTCGAGCGTATGACGCTTGTCGATACGACAATTGGTGCAATGGCAATGGTCGCTCTTTGGTGGGCGATTCGGGCGCTGCGTTCGGGGCGCCCCTTTGCTGCCGTCCTCTGCGGGGCTGCCCTCGCCCTGACTGTCTTTGCCAAACTGACCGGACTGGTCTTTCTGCTGCTGCCTATTCTGGCTGCCCTGTTCATCACCGAAAAACCGTTCCGTCTTCGCCTTCGCCAAGCGGGAATCGCCCTCCTCGTCGCGGGGGTGATCCTTGCTCCTGCCGCCCTGTATATTCTCTCCCAAAAGGCAGACCCCACCGGACAAAGCACCGCCCTCACCTCCCTTGATCCGGCATCTCTCCCCCAACGGGCGGGGGGCAATATCGCCGCCATCGCCAACGCCTTCCGCATCTACTATGGCGACCTCTTCCTGATCATCGCCGCCCTGACGGTGATCGGCTTTGTCCTCACCGCGCCGCGCCGCGCCCTCCTGCTGATCGGCGGGTTTCTGCTGCCCCTTGCGGCGATCTCGCTCACGGCGAATTCCCTTTGGCTGCGCTACACAACCCCCGCCGCGCCGTTTTTGCTTTTGATCGTCGTCATTGGTGCCGCCGTGCAGATCGACGCCGTAGCGCGGGCGAACAGGGCGGCGGAAAAACCCTTTGCCCTTGCCACCTTGTGGGCTGCTCCGCTCATGTGGATTGCTTTCTGGGGGCTGCCCTTCATGATAACCGCCTACGGCGACCCCGCCGCCTTACGGCTGCCCGAAGGGGATCGCGCTGAGTACATCACATGGATTCCCGGGGGGTTTGGGATTGCCGAGGCGTCGGCGTGGTTCAGCCACACACAGACGCCGATCACCGTCATTGGGACGGCGGTGAACTGCCACGCCGCACGCTTGATGACGGCTTCCACCGCCCCCGTAACCTTCTATTGCCCCCCCCTCGATTGGGGCGGGCGGGTCTATGCCCCCATCGTCGCCCTGATCAGCGAGCGGTTGGCGGCGGGTGAGGATGTTTACCTTCTGACCGAAGATAAGAAGCCCCCCACCTTGCCCAATGCGGCAATTCCCGCCGAGCGCGAGGAAATGATCACCTTCCAGCGCCCGGGCGGGCGGAACACGGTGCGCATCTATCGACTGAGAGAGCGTTAACGCCCTCTCCCTCCTCTAGATTCTGTTGACAGTGTAATTTCGGTAGGGGCGCCATGCCTTGCGCCCACCGCCGGATGTCGCCCGCCGCTAAAGAAGCGGGCTGAAGGGAACCACCCCTTCGGGGCTTGGAAGGCAAAACGCGGCACTTGTCTTTGATTCTAGCTCCAACGGGGTGATTAGTCCTCGTGTGGGTGTTTTAACCCCGCACCCGTCACCGCCCGTGAGCGCCCACCGCTAAAGCAGCGGGCTAGGAGTAACCTCCCCCTTCGGGGCTTGCCCCCACCCCCTCGCCTGGAGAATCTCTCCTCCTTTCTCCGCGTGCAGGGAAAGGGGGTGGGGGGGATTGGGGTTCTTTTAGAAATCTCTGTGGTGAGGTACTTAGCGTGGCAGCTTGAAATGCGCCATTCTGAACAACTGCCACGCAATCAAGGCGTTGGCGGCGTCCATGTTGTCACTTCGGCGTTGATCGCCATAAGATGGGGGGTAGCGCGGACGTAAGCGAGAATCTCCCTGTAGGGGGCAATGCGCTCCGCCAAGCCAAGTTCCTCATACAGCCGTTTGATCAGCGTCAAATCGGCGGGGGTGTCCACCGTCCAACGCAGGTCGCTGTTATCTTGGGCGTCCACCACATCCCGCCGCAGGAACAAATCGGGGCGTTCCGAACGCAGAAACACGGTGACATGCTCACGGGCGGCGGGGGAACGCCCCAAACGATCCATCCGAGAGAGGGTATCGTACCAGAACGCCTCTACATCCAGCCCGCGTGGGTAGCTGCGCTCAATCACATTGCTGGCGTAATCGCAACCCTCCACCGGATCGGTTAGCGCGGCAATGACGTGATCGGTCACTTCGGGGTCAATGAGCGGACAATCGGACGTCAGGCGAAGGACGACCTCGGCGTTTGCTTGGCGGGCAGCCCCAACATAACGCCCTAAAACGTCCTGCTCATCGCCGCGAAACCACCCCACCCCTTCCTGTCGGGCAAGCTCAAGGAGGGGATCATCGGTGGCGTTCGTCGTCGTAGCGATCACGATGTCGTCCACAGCGCGGCACGCCTGCAAACGCCGAATCTGATGGGCGATCAGCGGGCGTCCGGCAACCTCCGCCAGGACTTTTCCCGGCAACCGTGTAGAAGTCATTCGCGCCTGAATGATCGCAACCCGCTTCATGAGGATCGGGCTTACCCCTGTTTCTCAAAAACCCAGTACGTCACATCGTCCCAGCCCTGATCGCGCCCCAAAAAACCTTTTTCCAAGAGGCGCAGTTCGGGAAATAGTTCGGCATAGAGCCGCCCAAAATCACGCTTGATCAGCGCCCCGCTTTGCCCCCGATAGGGAACTTCTGTTGGCTGTTCGGCGTAATACTCGCCGCACACGACATAACGCCGCGAGCAGCGGACGATCTCTGCCATCACAAGGGGCAGCGTGCTATCCGGTTGGTGGATTAGAACGCCCATTGTAAAGGTCAGGTCAAACCAGCGATCCCGAAAGGGGAGTTCGCGGGCGGGGCTGTAAATCCCGTTTACTCCGGGTACGTTCTCGCGCAAGTGGGCGAGTGCCTTCAGGTTGACATCAATGCCATAGACTTCGTGGGCGGGCGTGTGCTGCGCCACCCAACGGAGGTTGCCGCCGAGGTTGCAGCCGACCTCCAGCACGCGCCTTGCCGGGTACTTTTGGGCGATCATTGCCCAGAAGGGCGCACGCGGCTCGCCCGCCGCGATGTTCCGATCTACATAAGCGTCCCCGAAATCCCCCTGCCAGAGAGCTTCTAAGCGTGTTGTTTCCGCTTGGGTGGTCGATTTCTCATTCATAGCTCATCCTTTTAGATATTACAACCGGACACGGAAACCCTGCCCGTTGAGGTAGCGTTTTGCCTCTAATGGGGTTTGTTGGGTGAAGTGAAAGATGCTTGCCGCCGCCACTGCCGACGCCCCACCCTCGCGCAAGACAGCCGCCATATGTTCATAGCTGCCCGCCCCGCCAGAGGCAATCACCGGGATGGAGACGGCATCGCTCACCGCACGGGTGAGCGCCACATCGTAACCGGTCATCGTCCCGTCGCGGTCTATTGAGGTGAGCAGAATTTCGCCCGCGCCAAGGCTCACCATCTGCTGCGCCACCGCTACCGGATCGCGTCCGGTGGGGCGCGTCCCCGAATGGGTGTAGACTTCGCAGCGCCCGTCTGGGTGGCGCTTCACATCGAGCGAGACAACGGCACACTGCGAGCCGTACCGTTCGGCAATCTCGCGGATCAGGTCCGGCGTTTCAAGGGCGGCGGTGTTCACCGCCACCTTATCCGCACCAACGTGCAGCAGCCGCCCCACTTGGTCAATCGTCCGCACCCCGCCGCCTACGGTCAGCGGCATGAAACATTCATCGGCAAGCTCATCCACCGTGCTGTAGTCTGGCGGACGCCCCTCGCGGGTGGCGGTGATGTCTACAAAGACAAGCTCATCCACCTCTCGCATATTATAAACCTTGATCGCCTGCATCGCGCTGCCCACCCGCCGCCACGAGTCAAAGCCGACGCCCTTCACCAAGCCAACATCTTTGAACAAGAGCGTGGGCATCACCCGAATTTTGAGCATGGGTTTCCTTTTTTGCGCGTTCGCCTTACACCGTTCACTAAACACTGTTAGGGTTTATCGTTTTTAACGGTGTTACGTTAACGCCGTTACGTTTACAGCGTTAAGAAATTCCGTAAGACCTGGAAGCCAACCTTCTGGCTTTTTTCAGGGTGAAATTGGACGGCGTGAATCCAATCACGCTGGATTGCCGAGACGAACTGCCCACAGTAAGGCGTGTGAGCGACGATCTCCGCCGCGTTATCGGGGCGGATGTGGTAGCTGTGGACAAAGTAAAAATCGCGCCCGGAGGCAATCCCCCGAAAAAGCGGCGTTTCGCGCTCGAAATGGACTTCATTCCAGCCGATGTGCGGGATGCGCCGCTCCGTCGGCGTTGGGGTGAAGCGCTCCACCCGTCCGGCAATCCATCCCAACCCGCTTGATTCGCCGCCCTCTGTGCCAATGGCGGCAAGAAGTTGCAAGCCGAGACAAATCCCCAAAAAAGGAATTTGCTTGCCGACGACCTGTTCGCCCAACACTTCGTCCAAGCCGCCCGCTTTCAGGTTGCGCATGGCATCCCGAAAGGCGCCAACGCCGGGCAGGATGATATGGGTCGCCCGTTCAATGTCGGCTGCCTGATCGGTGATGATCGCCTTTCCGCCGCAGTCTTCAATCGCCCGTGCCACCGAGTCAAGATTGCACAGTCCATAATCAATGATCGCCGCGGTTGCCATGCCCTAAGCCTCGTTATCGTAGATCACTTTGGTCAGGTTGCCGTCGGTATCCTTGATCAGATTCCCACGTGAATCGCACAGGAACAGCTTTTTATTCGTGAATCGATCACAGACGCGGACGAATTCATCATAGGTCATCCCAATTGCCTTGAGGACGATCTCTAGGGGATAGCCTAAATAGGTACTGGGGAATTTGCCATCGTGCATCCGCACCAAGCGGATACCATCCTCGCGGGAGAGCCGCCCGCGCCGAATGTGCAAACAGGCGAGGTCGGTTGCCCGCCCAAAGCCATATTTGAGGAATTTGAAGTAGTCGTGAATGCCCGTTTGGATGTTATCGAGATTCTCGTAATTGACGAGCGACCCCTCAACGGGACGATCCAGCGTGCGGAAGCCGTGCGCTTGGGCGATGAGGGCGTTCCCGTAGCCATCCCAGGGGAGGTAGTAACCGAGGAACAAGCCGGTGACGCCGGTGCGCTGAAGCGCCTCGTCCGAGGGGTAGGTGTATTGGATCAGATCGCGTTCGGTAATGCCCTCTTGCCCGATCAGGTCGGAGACACGCAAGCCAAGCAAACCGCCAAATTCCTCTAGCCAGCGGCGGGTGAGGACGCTATCTTCAGCGGCGGCAGCGGGTCCGCCATACTCGTTCTGGGAGTTCTCGCCCCAGACGAGCAAGGGGACATTCACCTGAGTGGCAACCCGCACCGGAACGGTGAAGATGGAGACGTGTTCCGTCCACGAAATATCGCCCACTTGGGTGAGCGCCAAGCGGTTGATTTTGCGCCGGACGACGGGGTTCAGCGAAACCTCGATATAATCGACGCCGAGGCGTTTGATATTTTCGATGTTGTGCCGCCCAATCTCCGAAAGCTGATCGGTGGTGGCAGTGACACAGAGGGGGTTCATCCCCAATTCCAACATACGGATGGTCTGAAAATGGCTATCTTTGCCGCCGCTGACGGGGATGATGCAGTCGTAATTCGAGCCATCCTTCGAGCGGTAGCGATCCAGCACGGTGAGCAATTCGTGTTTGCGTTGATTCCAATCCACGACCTTGCGGCGTTCGTAGCTTCGGCAGGCATTACAAATCCCATCCTCATCAAGGTGCAGGTCGGGCTTTGTATCGGGCATGACACAGCGTTTGCAGTAACGAAGGGCTGCCATTGGTGGGTGTGACTCCTAAGCATCCATGAGAGCGGGCAATTTGGCGAAGGCAGCGACGACATCCGCCGTGTCATCCGCCGTCATTTGGGGGAACATCGGCAGCGAGAGAATCTGCTCATAGGCGGCTTCGGCAACCGGACAAAGCCCCACCCCTGTGCCGAGATGATTCTGGTAGTAGGGATGCAAATGGACGGGAACATAATGGACATTCACCCCGATGTTTTCGGCACGCAGCGCGGCGAATACATCGGCACGGCTGACGCCAAGCTGGGCGGTATCGACGCGCACAACGTAAAGGTGATAACCATGCGTTCGATCTGAATAGGTGTGAAGGGGTTGGATATAGGGCAGTTCGCTGAACGCCTCATCATATAGGGCGGCAAGTTCCTGACGGCGGGCGACGGATGCCGCCAACTTGCGCAGTTGGCTGATCCCTAAGGCACACTGAAAATCGGTGATGCGGTAGTTGTAGCCGAGTTCAACCATCTCGTAGAAAAAGCCGCCAGTGAGGGCGCGTTGACGATGGTCGGTGGTGATGCCGTGATTGCGGAAGATGCGCATTTGGCGGGCGAATTCGGGATCATCGGTGGTGATCACCCCACCCTCGCCCGTCGTGATGTGCTTCACGGGGTGCAGGCTGAAGGTGCTGAGATCAGCCAGTGTCCCAACGGGTTTTTTATGATAGCTGCCGCCAATAGCATGGCAGGCATCCGCCACCAGAGGCAGCCGGTGTTGGTTGGCAAGGGCGCGTAACTCGGCGTAATGGCAGGGCTGTCCGGCATAATCAACGGCGATGATCGCCTTTGTGCGGGGGGTGATCTTGGCGGCAACCTGATCGGGGTCGATCAGAAGGCTGTCGGGGAGGACATCGGCAAAGACGGGCGTCCCCCCTTGATAGAGGACGCAATTGGCGCTGGCGGCAAAGGTCATGGGGGGGACAATTACCTCATCGCCCGCGCCAATGCCGAGGGCGAACATGGCGGCATGGAGCGCCGCCGTCCCATTGCTGACCGCGACGGCTTCCTTTGCCCCCACAGCGGCGGCAAAAGCGACTTCAAATTCGCCCACTTTCGGTCCCGTCGTCAGCCAATCGGAGCGCAAGACCTCGACAACGGCGGCAATATCGGCATCATCTATATCTTGGCGTCCATAGGGCAAAACGGACTGGCGGACGGGTGTGCCGCCGCGAAGGGCGAGGGGGTTAGGCATGATCGTCCATTCCTCCGGCAATCATCGCGTGCAAATCGGCGACACTTAACCATTGCGTGTTTGTGTGGCTGCTGTAAGAGAACCCTTCAGGGCAAGGCGTCCCGCCCGCCCGCTGGCGATAGCGTGCCGGGTCTGTCCATTCCTGATGCGGGGGGAGAATGGCGAAATGGTCATCGAATTCTAGCGTGTCGCGGGCGTCGTCCTCTGGGATCATTACCTCGTGGAGTTTTTCGCCTGGGCGAATGCCGGTGATTGTCGTCTGGCATTCGGGGGCGATTGCCTTTGCCAAATCCATGATGTTCATGCTCGGCAGTTTGGGGACGTAAATTTCGCCGCCTTGCATCCATATGAGGACATTCAAGACGAGTTCGACGCCCTGCTGAAGGGTGATCCAAAAGCGTGTCATGCGCGGATCGGTGATGGGGAGTATTCCGCTTTGGCGCATTTTCTCGAAAAAGGGGATGACACTCCCCCGACTGCCGACGACATTGCCATAGCGAACGACGCTAAAGCGTGTGCCGCCGCCGCCTGCATAGTTGTTAGCGGCAATAAAGAGTTTATCTGAACAGAGTTTTGTTGCCCCATAGAGATTGATGGGGTTGGCGGCTTTGTCCGTGCTGAGGGCGACCACTTGGCTGACGCCGCAATCAATGGCGGCATCAATGACGTTCGCCGCGCCGATGATGTTCGTCTTGATCGCCTCGAAGGGGTTGTATTCGGCAGCAGGAACTTGCTTGAGAGCGGCAGCATGAATGACTAGATCAACGCCCCGGAAGGCGCGGATAAGGCGATCCCGATCCCGCACATCGCCAATGAAGTAACGGACGTTTTCACCGCGAATCGTCTGCTGCATCTCGAACTGTTTCAGTTCATCGCGACTGAAGATGATCAAGCGTTTGGGCGTGAAATGACGGAGGATTGTTTCGGTGAACTTTTTTCCAAATGATCCCGTCCCGCCGGTGATTAGCACGCTCTTGTTGTGAAAGAGGTCGATCAGTTGAGGAAAGTGTTTTGTTTCAAGCCGTGGTGTGTGATTCATCCAGTAACCTTGCACTGTGAGAGGGTGCGCATCATGAAGCCATTGTGATCGACGTTGAAAGGTAATAAGTTTACCCTGAAATTGGGTATTGAGTAAGGGGCGAATGACGATCTAGAACGATGTGACCTCGGCGCGGAAAGATTTGTGTGCAGCAAGGGTAGGATAGATTGGGAAACGTACCCCACCCGCCTACGAAACGTGGGGTAGGCTCATGCTACAATGGGGGGAGAGGATTCAACACCCGGAAAACGCCATGAACCAGCCCAACACGCCCTCCCGTTTTGATGACCGCGAACATCAGGTTGTGCCCGGGAGGACGCTTTCTTCTCCACCGCCGGGCAGCACCCCCCACCCATTAGGGATGCCACCACCCAATGTTGACCCATTACTGGTTGTTTATGGGCGAACGCCCGGCACACCGCCGCCGCCGCCGCCCCGCCGCCGCCGTCGGAATATTGCCTGTTTGGGGTGTGCGTCCGTCTTTCTGTTAAGCGTCGTCACGATGCTTTGCGGCGGGTTGATCATCATCAATACGGTGTGGAACAGCTTTAACGAACTGCTCACCGAACGAATCGCCACAATTTTGCCGGAGACGAACAACACCTTTCAAACCACCCGCATCTATGATCGCTATGGCAACGAACTGTATCAATTGATCGATGAGGGGCGGCGGACGAAAGTGACCCTCGCTGAGATAGCGAAAGTCATGATTGATGCGACCATCGCCGTTGAGGATGCTAGTTTTTACGAGAATCCGGGTGTTGATGTGCAAGGGATTTTTCGGGCGGGGTTGGGCTATTTCACGGGGAGCGAGGCGGGCGGGGGCAGCACGATCACACAGCAGTTGATTCGCAACATCGCCTTTGAGTACGAATATCGCACCGAACGCTCTGCCCGCCGCAAAGTGGAAGAAATTCTCTTGGCGCTGGTGCTGACGCAGCAGAAATCGAAAGATGAGATTCTGGAGATGTACCTGAATATCATCTATTATGGCAATCTGGCATATGGGGCGGAGGCGGCGGCGCAAACGTATTTTGGCAAATCGGCAAAGGCGCTGACGCTTGGCGAGGCGGCACTCATTGCCGGACTGCCGCAAAGCCCCGCCACACTAGACCCCTTCAGCCCCGATCCAGCGGTGCAGCGGGCTGTGTTAAACCGCCGCCGGATTGTCCTTGACCTGATGCTGAGCCGCAAGAAGATTGATCAGGCACAATATACACAGGCGCTTGGCGAACCGCTGATCCTTGCCGACCCGAATATCAGTTTGAAATCACCCCATTTCACACTTTACGCACAGCAAGAATTGAAAGACCTCTTGCCCGCGATCAACATCCCCGCCGCCTATCTGACAACGGGGGGACTCTCTGTTTACACAACGCTTGACCCCAACGCGCAAGAGCTTGCCGAACGGGTGGCGCGGGCGCAGGTGGCGGGGATCAAAGTTCCTAACAATGCGAACAATGCCGCTGTCGTCATTCTGAAAGCAGGGACGGGTGAGGTCTTGGCAATGTTGGGGAGCGTCGATTACAAGGATGATACGATTGACGGGCGGGTGAACATGGCAACCGCCCCCCGCCAGCCGGGAAGTTCGATCAAACCGCTGACCTATGCCGCTGCTATGGAACGAGGCTTGAGCGCCGCCAGCGTTCTTTGGGATGTGGAAACCCGTCTGAGCAGCCCGGGTGCGCCCGTCTATGCGCCCGTGAATTATGATCGCGCCTTCCATGGACCAGTGCGCATCCGCGAAGCGCTGGCGCGTTCGTACAACGTCCCGGCTGTACTGACACTGCGCCAGATTGGAGTCGAATCGCTCTTAGCCTATGCTGTGCGGGTGGGAATTAAGAGTTTGGGGATAGATTCCTCGAAATACGGTCTGGCGCTCACCTTAGGCGGTGGGGAAGTGACACCTCTGGAATTGGCGAGCGCCTACGCTGTTTTTGCCAATGAGGGGAATTATATCGCCCCAACGAGCATCCTGTGCGTTGTGAACAACGAGAAGATCATCATCTATCAACTGAACAATGGCTGTGCCGGAAGGGGGACGCTGGCGGAGCGGAGTATCAGCGCGGGGACAGCGCCGCGCCTTGTCCTTGACCCGCGCATTGCCTTTGTGATCAGCGATATTCTTGCTGATAACCGCGCACGGACGGCGGCAATGGGGGCGAACTCCCCCTTACGGACGGATGGCATCATCACCTCGGTGAAAACCGGCACAACGGACGACTTCCGCGATAACTGGACGATGGGCTACACGAAAAACGTCGTCGTGGGGGTGTGGGTGGGCAATGCCGATAACGCGAAGATGCGCGGCACAACGGGCTTGACCGGCGCAGCGCCAATCTGGAATGAGGTTATGCGCGGCGTTTATGCTGATGGACGCATCCTTGATGCACTCAAGATCAACGGTGGGCTGCGCCCCGATGATCTTGTCCCGCCCATTGGCGTTTCGCAGCGGCAGTTGTGCGATTTGGGGAGCATCGTTGAGCCAACGCTGGACTGCCCCCCCGGACGGCGGGAGTGGATTTTGGACACGCCGCCTTTGATCCCCGACGAAAACGGCAATCTCGGCGCGTATGGCGTTCCGCAGTTTGCCCCAACGGGCGTTCCGGGGAACGGTCCGTATCTTGAGGATATCGATCCCGGTGTGGTGAAGGCGCTCGTCCGTCCGATTGATCCAAATCTGGCGGCGTTGATCGCGTCGGGGGGAGGGGGCGTCTCGCCCTACTGCCTCGTCCCACGAGAAGTACAAGGGCAAGTCCCCGATGCGAAGCTGCAAGTGTTTATCAAACCGCCAAAGTTTGAAGATGAAGACCCCGCTGCCCGCCAATATGCGGCGGGGCGGGGGCTGGCGATGCTGCCGCGCCTACCTTGCACAGCGGATATGCTGCTTGCCGCGCCGGTCTATGCCGGCGCGGGCATCACGGCGATGATCACCTCGCCCGGAGCGGGGGAAACCGTCAGCGGGACGGTGTATGTGGGTGGGACGGCGGCTTGGAATCCCGGAGGTGCGGCATTTTACAAGTTAGAGATTCAGGGTCCGCAGTTCCCAAATTGGACAACCTTTGCCGGACCGGTGAGCAGTCCGGTGATCAACGGCGGGTTGGGCAATTTTGGTTCGGCGGGGCTGATGCCCGGATTGTATATGATTCGGATCGTCGTCGTGGGGAACGATTACAACCACGCCGCAGAGAGTATGCCCATCCCGATCAATGTGACGGGGGGATAGGGAACGGGCAAATCAGGTTAGGGTGTGTTGACAGTGTAACCCCAGTGATTCCGCCGCTGAAAAACAGCGGGATCATGCGTTATCCCGCCTTTTCATTGTGTTTGTACTTAGGGGATGGTCACAGTCCCCACCGTGATGTACTCGCCACCATTGACGGAAAGGGGAGCGGGATCGGCGTAGAAGTAGACCTTTACGCCCACCGCATATGTCCCCGCTGGAAGTGTTTTACGGAGGGTGTGGCTGTCAAAATAGAGACCCCCCGGCGTCCATGCTGAGGTGCTGCCGCTGAGCGGTGGGGCGTCGTCTTGATCGACCAATGCACCGGCGGCGTCAAGGATAAACACCGAGATGCTGTAATCCAACGCCGGTGGTTTCTGCGTCCCCCACAGCAGATTTACCCGCGTTTCGCCCGTTGGTAGGTGGCTGATGCCTACCCGCTGTAAGAGGAACATCTCCCCAAAAGCCGCCACTGTTTCCCCCGAATTGCGCTCATAACGGTAGACATAGATCGGGTCGTCACGGATGTATTCCGTTTTTGTGAAGACTCGGCTGTAGCCGTGTTGTGGGAAAAAGTCTAACAGTTTATCGAGGTTTTGCCCCTTATATGCCAGCCAAAACGCGGGCTTGTCTTGGAGGTAGGCGAGAAGGTAGGCGAAGTAATCAGCGCCGTACTGCTCGCGCCATTCCCACATGGAGACCAGCGGCAAAGCGGCGGGATCGGCGTTGAGCGCCCGCCCAATGTGGTAACGCAGCGCCATATCGTCCACCCACACATCCATGAGGATCGATTCGTCGTCCTCACGGAGGGTAAGCACGTCCGTTGCCACCTCGCGCCAGGGCGGTTTGAGGCGGTAAGCGTCCACCGTGAACAGGCTGGTGGTGACAAAAACAACCAGTAAAAAGAGCCGCGCCGTCCGTTCCAAATTCATGAATCCGACGGCGATCATAACGGCGATAGGAGGGGTGACGACGAGAAAATTTTGGGTGGTCAGGATCGGGAAACGTCGATCAATGAGGAAGATCAGGATGGTAGGGAGGATCACCCAGAGGGCGAGGTAGAGCTTCCGACGAATCCCATGCAGAGTGATCCGCACGCCGTCTTTTAGGTAAAAGATGGTGAGTAGCCCCAAGAGCATCAATCCAATGGTGATCCCAAAGTGAGAGCCAACCAGATCGCCACGCACCATTGCCAATGTGTCGGGCGTTTGGGCATAGGTCGATTGAAAAATACGCGGACGGGTATAGCGGACGAGCGCTTGGTTAATGAACACAAACGCCCAGGGTAGCCACGCGCTGCCGATGAGAGCGAGGCGGAAGAACACATCCGGCAGGCGGCGGAAGGGGCGCAGGCAAAGGAGGGCATACACCCCCTGAACAAGCAGGACGAACGCACCGAGGTAATGGGTGTAGAGCAAGGCGACGGAGGTGGCGAACCAGGCGATGCCGCTCCCCCGCGCCGGACGGCGGGCATAGCGCAAAAAATAGAGCGAGGAAAGCGCGGCAAACGCCGCCAACTGGGTGTAATGGCGCACCTCGCGAGCGAGCATAATATCGTTATCGGTGAGTGCTAAGATCAGCGCGGCGAGGACGCCCGTCCCTGATCCAAATTGATCGGCAGTAAGGCGGTAGACGGCGGCAATGGTCAGCAGTGACCAAAAGGTGGAGAGCAAGCGGGTCATGATCTCGCTGTTGCCAACGGCATCCATCCATGCCCGAATGAGGATGAAATAGAGCGGCGGGTGTTGATCCTCAATCATGGTGAGGGTCACCTCGGCGGGGGTTGGTCCTTTAGCAAGGAGCATCGTCCAACCTTCATCCGCCCAAAAGGACTCGCGGGTGATGTCCCACAGGCGAAGAAAGAGGGCAAAAAGCAGAATGAGGGCGAGGAGAAGGAAAACGCGGCGCGGTGTGATGGTCGGTTTCTCCGGCTAGGGGAACGCATGGTGCGAAGTGTAGCACAATCGCCCTTGACATGCCTTTGAGTTGTGCTATCCTAAGCGTAGAAATTCCTTTGTGCCTGTAGCTCA
This sequence comes from Anaerolineales bacterium, assembly GCA_015075625.1. Taxonomy (NCBI): domain Bacteria; kingdom Bacillati; phylum Chloroflexota; class Anaerolineae; order Anaerolineales; species Anaerolineales bacterium. Next base: position 516,548 of record JABTTZ010000003.1, read on the forward strand.
GTGGATAGAGCGCTTGCCTACGGAGCAAGATGTCGGGGGTTCGAATCCCTCCAGGCACGCAACAGCACCATTGCCTTCCGTCCAAGAATCCATTCAAAAAATCCTCGCCCTCCTCTACAAAAACGCGCCCAATCCTCAATGGCAAACGTTCGAAAGACGGCTAAGAAACGCCGAGATTTTCCAACGTTGCCTTGCCGGAGAAGACTCCGTTGTTCTAGCACGTGCCTTTAGCCTGTCAGATCGGCGCATACGCGCCATCAACCCCGTCCCTTTAACCCTCCCCTCCTAGCGTTTCCTGCCACTCTGATTTACACTCTCACGCCGTCGCACACCATCCACAAAGGCAAACAACCCAATGGCTCAGCTTACCCTTCCGGTGAAAGGGTTTCGGACGGCGGCGGTGGACGCCGGACTGTACGCCAGCTTTGGCAAGCCCACCCGCCCCGACCTGACCCTTGTCGCCGCAGATCGCCCTTGTACAGCGGCGGGCATGTTCACGACGAACCGCGTCAAAGCAGCGCCAGTGATTCTTGATGAATCGCGCCTGAAAACACACGCCGCAGACATTCGTGCCGTGTTGATCAACACCGCCTCGGCAAACGCCAGCACGGGCGCTGATGGGCTGAAACATGCGGAACTCACGGCGGGATGGGCTGCCCATGCCCTCGGCTGCCGCCCTGAACAGGTTCTGGTCATGTCCACTGGTGTGATCGGCGTTCATCTCCCCATGGCGCAGATGGACTCCGGCATTACAAAGGCGGCGGCGGCGCTCAGCGGGGATCAATGGGACGATGCCGCCCGCGCCATTATGACAACGGATACACGCCCCAAAATGGCAACGGTGGTCACCCCTTCTGGGTATACCATCACGGGCATTGCCAAAGGCGCGGGGATGATCGCCCCCAACATGGCAACGATGCTCTCGCTGATTCTGACCGATGCCCAGATTGCCCCCAATGACCTCCAAACAGCGCTCCACGCGGCGGTGAAGGTGTCCTTTAACCGGATTGTCGTGGATGGCGACATGAGTACGAACGATACGGTTCTCGTCCTTGCCAGCGGCGCCAGCGGGCGGACGATCAGCGGGGGGGAGACGCCCGATTACAGCGCCTTTGTCGATCATCTCACTCATGTTTGCGCCTCCCTTGCCGAACAGATCGTCCGCGACGGGGAAGGGGCGACGAAATTCATTCACCTCACCGTCAGCGGCGCCGCCGCCGAAGCGGACGCCCTTCAGGTGGCGAATACGATTGCCACCTCTGCTCTGGTTAAGACGGCGTTTTATGGCGGCGATCCGAATTGGGGGCGTATCCTCGCCGCAGCGGGGCGTTCTGGGGTCGCCCTTGACCAAATGAAACTCTCGCTCTGGTATGACGATCTCGCTTTGGTCAGCGCCGGAACACCGCTGAAGTACGACGAGGCGAAGGCAAAAGAGATCGCGGGGCAGGCAAACATCAACGTTCGCCTTGATCTGGGTATGGGTGAGGCAAGCGCCATTGTCTACACTTGTGATCTCAGCCACGATTATGTGAGCATCAACGGGCATTACCGGACGTGAGCGAACGGTTGCATATTGGGACATTTCCCCTAAGCAGCAGGGCGGATCGAGAGCGTGCCGCCGCCCTGTTGGTTGCCGAGTTGTTCTACGATCCTCGTGATGCCGTTGACGAGGTTGAGGAAGCCTGTGCTGAAGATCGGTTGTGCTTTGCCGCTCACCTTGATGGGTATCTTGTTGGTTGGATCGCCGGAAACGCGGGCTATGATGGGCGCGTCTGGGAACTGCATCCCCTTGTCGTTGCCAAAGAAACCCAACGTCAGGGGATTGGCACGGCGCTTGTCCGGGCGCTTGAAGATGCCGCCCACGCCAAAGGGGGAATCACGATTTGGCTTGGAACGGACGACGAACAGGGGCAGACAACGCTCGCTGGCGTTGATATCTACCCCAATCTACCTGCACATTTAGCCACCGTGAAGGCGGTGCGCCCTCATCCAATGACCTTTTACCAGCGGCTTGGCTACACCGTGATCGGGGTCATCCCCGACGCAAACGGAATCGGAAAACCGGATATTTTGCTTGGAAAGCGGATTGTACGATAACCCATGACCGACCCCACTACCGATCCTATGACGAACTCGCACACCCTTTGGGCGGGACGCTATGAAACCGCCGCTGCCGACGCCGTGCGTCATCTGAATGATTCCTACCCCTTTGATAAACGGCTGTATGCCAGCGATATTGCGTGCAGCATTGCCTACGCCAAGGCGCTGCGGGGGGTCAACATCCTCACCGAAGCCGAATACAGCGCCATCTGTGAGGGGTTGGGGCGCGTGAAGGCGGAATTTGAGGGGGGGACATTCCAACCCGCTGCGGGGGATGAGGACATTCATACCGCAGTGGAACGCCGCCTGACAGAATTGATCGGCGCACCGGCTGGAAAGCTCCACACCGGACGCAGCCGCAACGATCAGGTGGCGACGGATGTTCGCCATTGGCAAGCGGCGGCGATTGACCGCATCATTGCCCTGACCACCGCCTTGCAGCGGGCGATCTTAGACCAAGCACAGCAGCACGCCGAAACGCTGATGCCCGGCTATACGCACCTTCGCGCTGCGCAGCCGATTACCGCCGGACACTGGTGGATGAGCTATTTCTGGATGCTCAGCCGTGATGTGACACGCTGGCAAGCGGCGAAAGAGGCAACGCTCACCAGCCCGCTTGGATCAGGGGCGCTGGCGGGGACGCCCTACCCGGTTGATCGCCATGCCCTTGCGGAAGCAATGGGCTTTCTGCGCCCCTCGATGAACAGCCTCGATGCTGTCGCAGATCGGGATTTTATCAGCGGCTTTCTCTATATCGCCGCCCTGATGATGACACACCTCAGCCGCTTTGCCGAGGATGTCATTTGGTTTAGCAGCGCAGGTTTCAACTTCCTGAGTCTGGACGAACGCTACACAACCGGATCAAGCCTGATGCCACAAAAGCAAAACCCCGATGTCTTAGAACTGACACGCGGCAAGGCGGGGCGCATTGCCGGACACCTAAGCGGTCTGCTCAACACCCTGAAGGGCTTGCCAACGGGCTATAACAAAGACCTTCAGGAGGACAAAGAACCCCTTTTCGATACGGCAGATACGTTGGAGACACTGCTCCCCGCCTTGATTGGGACGGTGGCGACGATGCGCATGAACGCCGACGCTATGGCGGCAGCATTGGATGAAGGGATGTTGGCAACCGACCTTGCCGATTACCTTGTGGGGAAGGGCGTCCCCTTCCGCGAGGCGCACGGGTTGGTGGGGCGGGCGGTGCGTCAGGGGCTTGAGCAAGGCGTGCCGCTCTCGAAACTGCCTCTTTCCGCCTATCAAGCAATCAGCCCCTTTTATCAGGCTGATCTGTACGCCGTGTTTGATTTTACCCGCAGCGTCGGGCGGCGGGCGGCAGTGGGCGGCACTGCGCCGGAATCGGTGCGGACGCAGATCAAGACGGCAGAGGGTTGGCTAGCGACGCTTGAGCGGCGCTAAGCTGTGTACAAGCAAAACGAGGTTTGTTGACATGCTTGGATCAGACCTCCTACCCCTCCCGGTCACTGCGCAGCAGTCGCCTTTTCCCGCTTGCAGGGAAAGGGAGGAAGATTCCCTGTCTCTGTTTACGAGGTGGGGGTTAGGGTTTCCAAGCCCCGAAGGCGTGATCATTTCTAGCGCGGCGGCTTCAGCCCCGCGCTACACCGCACCCTACCATACATACTATAAAGATCGAGAATTCTCTTGGAGGTGAACGATGCCCTTACAAAAATTGACCGACCAGGATATTCAGAGCTATCTTGCCCAAACGGAAGGATGGGCGCTTGATCCACAGACGGGGGAGATCACCCGCACCTACACCTTTAAGGATTTCACTTTAGCCCTCGCCTTTGTCGGCTTGGTGGGCTACCTTGCCGAAAAAGCCGGACACCACCCCGATATGCTGATCACCTATAACAAGGTGAAACTCGCGTTGGTGACACACGATGCGGGCGGTCTGACGGAAAAAGATTTTGCCCTTGCGCGGCAGGTCAACGGGCTGGTCTAAGGGATTTTACGTCCGGCGGGGGTGGGTCAGCGCTCCAGACGGTAGAGCATTTCCCCCGCCTTTGGCACAACGAGAATCCCATCTTCTTCGCGTCCCCTCAGCGCCGCCAGATCAACCGATTCAGGATTACGATAGCCCAGATTGTGGGCGGCGCAGCGCTCTGCCGAAATTCCCGTCGCCAGCGTGACGCGGATGCGCGGCTGTTCGCCCGCCGCCGGATCATAGGTACCGATCCCGCGCAGATGCGTGCTGTGTGCTAAGACGCCGCCCGGATAGCCCTTGAAACGTTCCCACTGTTTGACGAAGTAATCGCGGACGTGGTAGCCAATTTCTGCCAAAAGCCGCCCATGGGTGTAGCTGAATTCGGTGATGTGCGGGGCATAGATCACCACCTCGCCCCCCTCGGCAACGATGGGTTCAACCTTGTACATCCCCTTTGCCGCCGTCCAAATGTCATCGTACATCGTAGGCATGACGGAGATCACCTGCTGGAAGGGACGCGGCACATAGCGAACGTGGATATCTGCCGAGAGTGCCGCCGCTTGCGCCCACGCCTCATCCATCGTCCCGCCAAAAAGCCCGACGAGATCGTTTCCCCCGGGCTGGACGACCATAGCCAAACAGGTTTTGGGCGTTGGGATGAAGGCTGCGGCGCGGTTGATCAAGGCACGGACGGGCGTGATCCCCACCGTCCCGATGATTGCATAGCTGGTGATTAGCGCACCAAGCCAATGGGAGAGGTTGATCACCTCTGCCCCACCAACGCCGGGAAAAAAATACTTGTTCCCGCCGGAAAAACCAGCGACTTCGTGGGGAAATACTGCCCCGCAAACGAGAAGATGATCGTATTCAGTAACCAGCCGATTCACCCGCACCTCAACCGTCTCGGTCAAGAGACCGCCGCTGAGCGCGGCGATCTCGCTGGAGGGGATTGTCCCTAGATGGGCAAAGGTTTCAACATACATCCAATCGTGGTTGAGAACACGTACATTGGCATAATCCCCCTCGCCCGGGATCGCCCCCACCAAGCGGCTGATCTGTTCGGGCGTCAGCGGTTGGTGTGTGCCGAGGGCAATCAGATAGTCAAGAGCGGCGACACGGGGCAGAAGTGCCGCGCTGATCAGCCTAAACAAGAGAGGAATATCGCCGCTGCGTGTCCCATCGGGAATCAGGACGAGGATGCGCCGCCCATCAAGGGGAAGCGGGTCAAGCGTGGCATGGACGATGGCGTTTATCTGGTCGGCGGTCAGGGTGGCATACATGGGTGTCAATTCCCGTGCGCTGTTAGGTAGGGTCTGATCCTACCATAGGTTTGCCCCACTGCCTGCAAGCCCCTACGCAGATTGCCGCTGCTTGGTATAATCGCCCCTGTAGACTATATCCTTATCTAAATGTGCGTCATTGTGAATCTAGGTCATTGTGTGCTTGCCTCAAGGTGAATTTTTAGGAAAGGCTTTTTGATTATGGCTACCGAACCGTTGAAAATTGGGCTTCTGGTTGGGCGTGAATGGTCGTTTCCCCCCGCCTTTATTGACGAAGTGAATCGCCGCAGCGCGGGTGTCACCGCCGAGTTTGTCAAACTGGGCGGCACACGAATGAACGAACCCGTCCCCTACCGCGTGATTATTGACCGTATCTCTCACGAAGTCCCCTATTACCGCTCTTATCTGAAAAACGCCGCCCTGCAAGGGGCAAAGGTGATCAACGATCCTTTTATGTGGACAGCGGACGATAAATATTTTGACTCCGGATTAGCAATGAAACTGGGCGTTGCCCACCCCAAAACAATGGTGCTGCCGAATAAAGAGTACATTCCGGGCATTGTCCATGAGGAAAGCCTGCGCAACCTGATGTACCCGCTTGATTGGAATTGGATTGTCGATTACGTGGGGATGCCCTGTGTTCTCAAAGATGCGCACGGCGGCGGCTGGCGGGATGTCTATGTCTGCCATTCGATGGACGAATTGATCTGGCGTTACGATCACGCTGGCTTGCTGACAATGGTTGTTCAGGAATTCATCGCGTGGGATAACTATGCCCGCTGCATGTGCTTAGGGCAAGAGACGGTTCATGTCATGAAATATGACCCCCGCGCCCGCCATTACCACGAACACCACGATTTCGCGCCGGCGCTTTACGAACGCTTGGAGGGCGATTCGCTCAAATTGGTGAAGGCGCTCGGCTACGATATGAACACCGTCGAATTCGCCATTAAAGATGGCATTCCCTATGCCATTGACTTCATGAACCCCGCCCCCGATATGGATGTCAATTCGTTGGGACGTGTCCACTTTGATTGGTGCGTCCAGAATATGGCAGATATGTGCATCCGGCTGGCGAAATCGGATGCCAGCACCGCCTCCCGCTATGAATGGGGGCGGCAGATTGCGCCGAAAAAATAGAGGCGCACACTGAGCCGCTCATCGTTGGTGAGGGCAGCGGCGTAAGGTGTTCCCGTTCTCTGAATCTGAACGTTGCCCGGTGCGTTCGCGCCGGGTCGTGGTAATTCATACACCCCTTCAGCGCATAAAGGAAACCGCATGATCCGAGACGCCATTGCCCTTTATAACGATCTTCTCGATGATCACAGCGCGTTGGAGGCACAAGCCTCCCTGAACAGCAAGCTCCAAAAGCGGCGGCTGTTTTTTGGCGCACGCCCCATCTGCACTGTCCTACGCCCTGTTTTTTATTACCCCGACCAATGGGCATACCTCAAACACGAGACAGAGGTTTTGCTTGGCGCGTTTGGGCGGGCGCATCAGGCGTGCATGGCAGATGCTGCCCTGCGGGCGGAACTTGATCTTGAACCCTATGAGGAAGAACTCTTTCGCCTAGAGATTGGCTACGAGGCGCCATGGACGACTTCCCGCCTCGATTCCTTCTACGATCCCGATGCCAAGCGCCTGCGCTTTGTTGAATACAACGCCGAGACGCCCGCCGGCATGGGTTACTGTGACGAACTCTCCGATGCCTTCCTTGAATTAGAGGTGTTCCGCCGCTTTGGGCTAACTTACACGATTCGCAGTTTTACAGCGGTGCGCAGCCTGATTGCCACGCTTCTGGACTCGTGGCGGCAATACGGGGGCATAGGGCAGCCCCAAGTAGGAATCATCGATTGGTCGGATGTGCCAACGCTCAATGAGCATGAGATTATTCGGGATGCCTTTGCCGAACGGGGCATCAAGGCACAGCTTGCCGACCCCCGCAATCTAGAGTACCGTCAGGGGGCGCTCTGGATCGGAGATTTTCGGATCGACCTCATCTATAAGCGCGTCCTGTGCAGCGAGTTAATCCACCGCATGGGCATGGAAAACCCGATTGTCCATGCCCTGCGCGATAAGGCGGTCATGATGACGAACGCCTTCAGCGCCAAGCTGATGGCGAAGAAGGCGAGCTTTGCTATTCTCAGCGACGAACGTCACGCCCACCTCTTTACCGAGGCACAGCAAGCGGCAATCGAGGCACATATCCCCTGGACGCGGCGGGTGACAGACCGCAAAACAGTCTATCAGGGAAAATCGGTTGATCTGCTGACCTTTGCCGCCGAGAATCGGGATCGCTTCGTCCTCAAACCGAACGACGAATACGGCGGGAAGGGTGTGATCATTGGGTGGGAAAACAGTGCCGAGGACTGGGCGGCAGCGCTGAATGATGCCTTATTATCCCCCCATGTCGTACAGGAAAAGGTAGACGCCGCCTACGAGGATTTTCCAACGGTGGTTGATGGAAAGCTGAACATCGCCCCGCGCCTTGTGGACGCCGATCCTTACATCTATCAGGGGCGGACGGTGAGCGGCTGCCTGACGCGCCTTTCTTCCGTGACCCTTTTGAATGTCACGGCGGGGGGCGGATCGCTCGCCCCCACCTTTGTCATTGAACGACGCTAGGGACGAGGGGGGAGAGCGTTCCCCCCTCAACACACCCTAAAAGGCGTGTCCGGTAAGGAAAAGAAGGTATCGTCTATGGACAATCCAAGACAACACCAAAGGGATTGAACAATGGCTATGGATACCGTCTTCACCGAATTATACGTGTAAACGTTATACAGTCGCCCTGATCCCCCTGCCCCTTTCTCCCACAGGGAGAAGGGGGTGGGGGATAGGGGTTCTTTAGAAATCACTGTGGTCAACCACGAGTTTCCGGACAAGCCCTAAAGCGTTACCGACATGATCAACAGGTCATGGGTGCGTTCGTCGCGGGTTTTCACCCACTCTTGTAACACCGCCTCCGCCCGAAAACCGATCTGCTCCATCACCTCGCGGGCGCGGCGGTCTTCGCTGGCGACATAAGCAACCACCTTATCCAAGCCAAGCGTGCGGGCAAAAACGATCAATTCCTTTGCCAGCGCCGATGCCAACCCCCGCCGCCGATACATGCTGCTGACGAGGACGCGCAGTTCCGCCAAATGGCGATTCCAAAACAACTGGTTGTAATGAAGGGAGCCATAAGCAGCAATGTTACCCCGCTCTTCGACAAGGATGGTGATCGTCCGGTCTTTTTCAATATCGTGAATCCACTCATCCACCGCCTCTGGTTGGGTCACATCGCGCCGCATAAAAAGCGTGTCGTTTTCGGGGAGGTGGGAGACGAAATTCACGACGCTGTGGCGGTCTTTCGCCGTCATAAGGCGAAGGGTGAACGCCGTCCCATTCAAAGTGACTGTCTTGGGAAAATCATTTTCTGCCATCGGAACGCAATACCTTTTTTATCTGTGAATGATCGGATTATCGTTTCTACCCCCCCTCGACGTTAACCCGCCGAGGGGAATCTTGTCCCTACTGGACTATTGCCCAAAGGCGGCAAGGATGATTCCCTGCCCGCTAATGCCCACATACCACGCCGGAATCCAGCCGATGCCGAATGCTTCTATCGCTATGTCTTTTTTGAAGGGGCGGACGGCGTATTCCTCCAACTGACCAGCGATCTTCGTCCATTTGTCGTTGATGCCCTTCAACGCCTCGGCAAGCTGGTTTTGCGTCGCCTCAATCTCGTCCTCAATGAGCGAGAGTGTGCGCTCTGTTGTGTCCATGCCCACTTGCGCTTGTGTTTTGTAGCGGCGGGCGCGGCTCATCCGGCTGAGCGTGTAACTCGTCCGTCCGCGCATCAAACTCATCACCGCCTCGCCGGTGGTGAACAAGTCTTCACGCTTCAATTCATCCAAAACACGCTTGTCGGCGTTCAGTTCCGCCGCCTTTTTCTGAAGTTTGATCTCCAGCACGGCGAGGAGCTTATCATACTTCGCGGCGGTGGTGTCAATTTCGGCATCGCGTGCCTCACGCGCCTTTTGCGCCACGCGGTTGGCAAACGAGACACGGTTTTCCGTCGTCATGCTGTACATGTCTAGGGTGCTGTTGTAAAGCAGCTTTAACTGTGCCGTTCGCGCCACATAATCGAGCGCCTCAGCACGAAGGGTCGTCATGCGCTTGGGGTCGGTTAAGCCCCCGCCAAGCGACCCATAGGCGGCTTCGCCAACGGCGCTGTAGGCAAGCTGATCAACGGCTACTGCGGGCGCTTGGTAATCGTTCCAGCGCACCAGCCCGGATGCCTGCACATTCGGGATGTGGAATGCCCAAAATTGTTCCGCCTCTGCCCCCGACTTTTTATCCAGATAGCGAATTCCCATCTGTGCCAATAAGACAGGTTGGTAGAGCAAGATCGACCCCTCATAACGCCCCATATTCCCCGTCCGCCGCACCGCCTCTTGGACGGAAATGGTCACGGGCAAAAAGTATTGGGCGATGGAGGACGGCAAGACGGGTGGCGAATTGAAAAATCCATTGGGCAAGGTCGCTTCCGACGCTGCTGGTGAGGGTGGGGTGTTAGCGGGCGGCGGCATGTTTGGCGGCATAGAGACCGCGCCCATCGGCTGTGTTGCGCTCCCTATTTCCCCTGCCGGACGTGGCGTTGGGGTGTTGGTTGGCTCTAACCAGAACGGTGTTGCTCCGGTGTTCCCTGTTGGGGCGGGGGTTGTGGGGGGGACGGTGGGCGGCGCAGTGGGTGGTAGAGAGGCGGGCGCTTCCTCGTTCAGCCGATCCAGAAAATTCTTCTTGGGCGCGGCGGATGGTTTCGACTCGGCAGCCAGACGATCCAAGAAATTGCCTGTGGGAGCAGCGTTCGTTGGCGGAACGCTTCCCCCACCTCCCACAGCCGGGGCGGAGTGGGCGTTGTCCTCAGGGAGTTCGGCGGGCGGTGGCGGCACATCCGAGGGGGCAAGCGTCCCCACCCGCGAGCCACCGCCGCTCATGCTTGGCGAGGGATTCGCCGCTGCCGCAAAAAACGGCGTCCCAGAGAGCGGCTGCTGCGGGGGGAGGGCGGCGGATTGTCCGACACTGCCCGATGGTTGATATTGATAGCCATCTTGGGGTGGGGTAATTTGCGCTGTATCCAGCCCCAACATCCGCCGCTGATCTGCCATCAGCGTCCGTATTTGCTGGCGGGTCAGCGGACCGCGAAGGTAGCTCATTGCCCACCGGCTCTGAACAAGGAGCGACCCCTCCCCGTTATGGACGTTGTGCAGCAAAAAGACACGCGGCGAGAGGTTCGAGAGCAGCTTATCCATCTCTTGTAGATTCAGCGTATTCCCCGCCGTGCTAACCGCCTCTAAGCCGCTGAGGACGCGCTTTTTATCGTTTTCCGTCTGGAGCTTGCCAATAAACCATGATCCGGCATTGGAGAGGCTTTTGTAATCGAGATCGCCCGGGTTTTGGGTTGCCAAGATCAGCCCAATGCCAAAGGCACGCCCTTGTTTCAACAAGCGGAGCAAGGGGTCTTTTGTGGGGGGGTTGCGCGGGGCGGGCGGTATATGCCCAAAGACCTCATCAAAATAGACAATCGAACGGAGGCTGGTTGTCCCGCTGAGGGTGCGCATCCACGCCAAGACGTTCTCCGTCAAAAGGGTGATGATGAACGCCCGCTCCGCGTCGTTCAGGTGGGCAAGGTAGAAGATCGAGACCCGCGCTTTGCCCTCTGCGGTGTAAAGCAGCCGCCGCATATCGAGTGGCTCACCGGTGATCCACGTCTGGAAGGACGGCGAGGCGATGATGTTGTTCAACTCTTGGGCAAGTTTGAAGCGATCTTTTTCCTTGAAGAAGGTGTTCACATCAAAGACACCGAGGCGGTCAAAGGGCGGGTTTTGCACCTGCATGATGATGTCTTCAAGGGTCAGGTCGCGCCCGTTGCGCCAAGCGTGTTCAAAGATGTTCGAGATCAGGACGTGTTCTTTATCTTTAACGGGGTTCACATTCTTGCCCACCAACCCCAGCAAGGCGCGTACCAAGCCGCTGATTTGCTCGCGGTGGAATTCGTCGTTGCCTTCCCACCCATCACGGGGGGCTTGCAGCGAGGCAAGGATGCTGACGGGCAAGCCGGCATCCGACCCAGGGGTATAGATGCTGAACTGTGCAGCGTTTTTCAGGGCGGCAATCCGCCCAGAGCCAATCCCCCAACTTGCCAAGCCATCTTTCCATGTTTTGGCGACATCGGCGGCAAACTCGCCCACATCCATGCGGGCGCGTTGAGCATCGCTCTCGTTCACCCAGGGGGCAAAATCTTGCGGGCGCAGTTCGGGGAAGGTGAGCAGCAAATTGGTAATGTCGCCCTTTGGGTCAATGATCAGGGCGGGGATGTTATCGAGGACGGCTTCTTCCAACAGGGAGATGCACATCCCTGTTTTGCCGCTGCCCGTCATCCCGACGACAACAGCATGAGTCGTTAAATCCCGCGAGTCGTAGTAAACGACTTCATCAAGGAGTTTGTTCGTCGTTTGATCGTAGCGTTTGCCGAGGTAGAACGTCGTCGGCGCTTCAATAAATGGCATGGCTTATTTTGTCCTTCAGGCACGCACGAGGTAGGGAGATCGTACCACGTCTAGAACACTTGCGCCACCACGTGTTCCCTCGCTCTTAGCAAACGGCACAGGGAGGCGCCTTTGCAGAGTGCTGCGTTCCATCCCACCACACAAAATTCTTACCACCACATCACACTTTCATCACACATTCGGGTGATGATTACGATATAAGCAGCACATAAGCGACATCGCCCGATGAAGGAGTCCACAAGGAGTCCACGATGAATCGACGCCATTTTTTGAAAGCACTCGCCGGAGCAGGGGCGGCGCTGGCTGGCTCAAACGTGATTCCCGCCCTCGCCCGTCCTGATCTTCCCGCCCCACTGCGTACTCCCACGCCCTATGCCGAACGCGAACCAATCAACCACGTGCTGAATCGGTGGGGGTTTGGGGCGCGTCCGGGGCAGGCGGATCGCGTCCGCCAGATGGGAATCGAAGCGTATCTTGAGGAACAGCTAAACCCCGCTGCCCTTCCCGATCCCCTTGCTGAGCGGATCACGGGCAACCTCTTGACGCTTGACCTCAGCGTTCCAGAGCTTTTCGCCCTCGGCAAGGGGCAGGGCGAGATTGCCGCTGAACTGATCATCGCCACGCTTGCCCGCGCCGTCTACAGCGAACGCCAGCTTTACGAGGTGATGGTCAATTTTTGGTCAGAGCATTTCTCAATCTACATTGGCAAAGGGATAATCCCCTACCTGAAAACAAGGGATGACTGCGACGTGATCCGCACGCACGCCCTCGGCAACTTCCGCGATCTCCTCGGCGCGTCGGCAAAGAGTCCGGCAATGCTTGTTTACCTTGATAACGCCAGCAGCCGCAAAGAACACCCCAACGAGAATTACGCCCGCGAAGTGATGGAACTGCACACGATTACCATTGGGAATTACAGCGAAGACGATGTGAAAGAGGTTGCCCGCGCCTTCACTGGCTGGACGGTAGCACGCGGGCGTGGCGAGTACCTCTATAACCCAAACCGCCATGACGACGGAGCAAAGACCGTCATTGGGACGCACATCCCTGCGGGCGGTGGCGAGCAAGACGGCGAGATAATCCTTGATCTTTTGGCGCTTCACCCCGCCACCGCTGCCCATATCGCCAGCAAATTGTGCCGCCGCTTCATTGGCGATAGTCCCTCGGAAGGGGCGATTAAAGCCGTGGCGAACGCCTTCATCGCTAGCGGCGGCGAGATCAAGCCCGTCTTGCGGACGCTTTTCGCCCTGCCCGAATTTTGGGGCGCCCCGCCAAAGTACAAGCGTCCCTTTGAATATGTTGTCTCCGTGCTGCGCGGCGTGAACGCCGAGATTCACGGCTCTGCCGGTAGGCGCAATTCGCCCATCGGAGAGGCATTGGAGATCATGGGGCATGTTCCCTTCAACCACCCCACCCCCGATGGGTATAGCGATGTTGGCGCGGATTGGCTGACGAACTTGCTGCCACGCTGGAATTTCGCCGTTCTAAGCGCCTACAACGAAATACCGGGCTTCGCCGTCGATTTGGTAGGGAACGCCACCGACAGCGGTGCTGCCAACGATTTTGAAAGCCTCGCCAATTTCTATATATCGACTCTCTTGGGGCGTACCCTGACCCCCGACGAGTACAGGGCGATCTACAGTTTCGCCATTCGCAATGGGGCGGAGTCGCTGAAAGACCGCGCTCTCTCAGAAACAGTGGCGCTCATTGCCGCCTCGCCCGCCTTTCAGTATCGCTAGGTAGCGCTAAGAGGATTATTCCCATGATCAACCGTCACCTGAGCCGTCGGGATATGCTCCAACGGAGCGCGGCGCTTTCGGCATTGGCGTCGGCATCGATGATTATGCCCGCCTGGATGCCCCGTTTGTCGTTTTCTTCCAACGCCCTGCGGGGCGACATCCTCGTCTGCATCTTCCTGCGCGGCGGCGCAGACGGCTTAAACCTGATCGTCCCACACGGCGAGAAGGCATACTATGCCGCCCGCCCAACGCTGGCAGTTCCCCGCCCGGACGATACCCATGCCGAGTCGCCCAAGCGGGCGCTTGATCTAGACGGATTCTTCGGGCTGAATCCTTTGCTTGCGCCGCTGCACCCGATCTTTACGCAAGGGCATCTCACCGCCATTCACGCCGCCGGATCGCCCGACCCAACACGCTCCCATTTTGACGCGATGAGCTACATGGAACGGGGGACACCGGGCAGCTATGACCTCAGCAGCGGGTGGATCGGGCGGCATCTTGCCACCTTAGACACCCAAAATGACTCCGCAGTACGGGCGGTGGGGTGGGGAACGGCGCTTCAGGCATCGCTGCGCGGGTTCGTCAACGCCGTTTCGCTCAAATCGATTGTCGATTACCACCTTGCCGGTGATCAGGCGGCGGCGGCGGATATGCTCACCGCGTTGAACACGCTCTACACCACCAGCCCAGAGGCGCTTGGCGTGGCGGCGGCGCAAACGCAGGGCGTTCTAGACCTTGTGGGGAAACTCAACGTCGCCAGCTATGTTCCGGCAAACGGGGCGCGATACACACGGACGAACGAATTTGATCTTGCCCTGATGCAGACCGCCGCGCTGATCAAAGCCGAGGTGGGGATGGAAGTCGCCGCGATTGATCTGGGCGGGTGGGATACCCATGAAGATCAAACGGACAGCCACGCCCGCGATCTGCCCATTTTGGCGAATGGGCTGGCGGCATTCTATGCCGATTTAGGCGATCTAATGGGAAAGGTGACTGTCGTGATCATGTCCGAGTTTGGGCGGCGGCTGCAAGAAAACGGCAGCAATGGCACCGATCACGGGCATGGAAACATGATGATGGTCATGGGCGGCAGTGTGGCAAAGACGCCCGTGATCAGCCAGTGGCCCGGACTTCAACCAGAGCAGTTGAACCGAGGCGACTTAGCAATCACGATGGATTACCGCGATGTTCTCAGCGAAATTTTAAGCGTCCGGTTGGGCAATCCCCACATCCGCGAGGTTTTTCCCAATTTCACCCCAACCGAGCGCGGCGTGGTGCGTGGATCAGCCTAAGTGTTTCGTTTGGTTGTGGTGCTGCGGGGGCGGGGAAGAACATATCCCTACCCACCTTGCCCCTTTTCCCCACAGGCGGGCAAAGGGGGATGACTGAATACAAACACAATGAAAAGGCGGGATAACGCATGATCCCGCTGCTTTAGCGGTGGGCGCTCCCGCACAATTTTAGGATGCTGGTATGATTAGCCTATGACCCAACGGAAGTTGCCCTGTCTGCCGCGTTCGTCATAGGATATTTTGGCAATGCCTCTCCCTGATTCTGCCCACACCACGCGCACCATTGGAGATGCGCTGGCTGCCGCCCGCACCGCCCTCATGGGGCATAGCAATGCCCCTCGCCTCGACTCCGAGCGCCTTCTGGCGCATGTTTTGGCAAAGCCCCGCGAACACCTCATCGCCCATGATCATCTACCGCTTGCCACGCACGACCTAAGCACCTACGAAAAACTCATTGCCCTTCGCCTCAAGGGGATGCCCCTCCCCTATTTGCTTGGTGTGCGCCCTTTCTATGATCGTTTTTTTCGGGTGAACAGCCATGTGTTGATTCCCCGCCAAGAGACTGAGGGGCTTGTAGAGGCGGCGTTGGCGTGGATACGGCAGGAAAAAGGCGGGCGAGCAAGGATCATCGATGTCGGTACAGGCAGCGGGATCATAGCCGTCACGCTGGCGGCGCACTTGCCTGAATCTATGGTAATCGGGGCAGATATTTCAGCGGCGGCGCTCAGCGTTGCCTACACAAACGGCGCAGAACTACCCAACCTTGCCTTTCTCCAAGCCGATTTGCTCGCCCCTGTTTATGAACGGTTCAATCTGATTGCGGCAAATCTTCCGTATATTGCTACGGCGGATATGAGCCTCCTTGAGGTTGCCCACTTTGAGCCGCATATCGCCCTTGATGGGGGGGGGGACGGGCTGCACCTGATCCGGCGCTTGCTGGCAATGCTCCCTACGCGGATTACCTCACCCGGACTGATCCTCTTAGAACATGGCGCCGATCAGGGGGCAGCGGTGCGGGTGCTGGCAGAACAAACCTTTCCTAAAGGGCGGATTTCGACACTGCGCGACATGGCGGGGCTGGATCGCATTGCTCAGATTCTGGTTTGAAGTGAGTACGAATATCCTAACGAATGCCATAACAAAAGCGTTCGCCGCCATAATCAATGCTATGATGCTCTGTTTAAGGATTCAACAAGGATGATCTCTATCCGGTGAATGCTTGGAGACGGAACTATAAGGTTTAGACGTATGGTTGCTGCACGTTGGGACTGGACATTGAGCGATCTATTACAGCCACAGATGGACAACGCCCCCGTCTTTAAAATCACCCTGATTGGGGCAGAGCGGGTGGGGAAAAGCCTCCTCGTAACGACCTACATTAACGAATTAGGAACGGATTTTCGCCATGTTAGCGAGGGGACGGATTTACGGACAACCGTCGTAAATGCACCCCGCCACCAAGCACAGATCACGCTTTGGGATATGGCAGGGCGGGACCGCTATCACCGCCTGCGCGATCAGATTTTTGTCGGGGCGCACGCCGTCGCCCTCATCTATGATGTCACCTCACCGTCGTCCTTCTTTGATCTCATGTCGTGGCGTGATACGATTCAGGGCATTGCCCCCCGCGTGCCAATGATCGTGATTGGGAATAAAATAGATTTGCCAACGGTTGTCCCCCCAGAGGAAGTACGGGGTTGGTCAGAAGCCAATGGCTTAACTTTCTGGCTGACCAGCGCCGTAACTGGCGAGGGAGTCATGAACGCCTTTGAGCATCTTTCTGACATTGCCGCCCTAGAATACAAACGGCGCGGCGCGGGCGGCTAACACCAATAGGAGTGAGGGAGTGAGGGGTAGTGCCAGACGAACCGCGTACCTTATTGCGTAAGTTGCTGAAACGAGCAGAGGCGCTCTCCGCCGCCACAAATGGCAGCGATCCCCTTCCGTTGTTTACATCCTCTGCTGCATCTACGTTTCCGGCGGCGGCAGCTCCTACCAACGCGCCAGATGCTGTTTTGGTCTCGCCGGTGCGCCCTATCCCACCCCCTAGCGAGCCAACACCACCCACCGAACCCATCCCCCCCAAACCGCGTGTTACCCAAGTGGTTGACCTCGCCACACTCCCACCGACAATCACCACCCTGGAAGACCGCCTCAAAGCAGAAACGGCTTTGGAGCAACTGCGCGAAAAGACCGCCGCTGTCGCTGCCGAATTCTCACAGGGGAAAATCAACCGGGCGCAGTTTCTCGCCCTGTATGCCCATTACAACGAAAAGCGGGAGATTATCGAGAAACTTTTGGCACGCGATCCCGATACAAACGCTTGGCAAAGCGTTGCTAAGCCGGGGAACACGACCTTTCTTCGCGCCCATTTTGAGGCGCGGGTGCTTTCTTACACCATCTATGAGCAGAAACCGCCCAACACAGGGCAGGTCTTGACAACGCAGGGCAAACCCCCGCCCGACCCCGAACTTGCCGGAAAAATCATCAAGGCAATTGGGATGGTCGTCAGCGCCAACAAACCGCTCCAAGCGCAGCGCAAAGAGATTGACAACGGGCGCTGGTTGATCTTTGCGCCGGGCGAGTTCACCACAGCGATGGGTGTTTTCTCGCTAGAGCCATCCAACCGCCAATTGACACTCATTCAAGATATACACCGCGATTTTGAGAAGGCAAACCGCCCAACCCTTGCGCGGGGGATTCGGGCGCTCGATCAGCTTGTTTTTCCCCATCGGGCGTTATTCAACAAAGGAAGTGAGGGTGCTTAACCTATATGGCTGAACCAGAACCACAGGGCTGCATAGGGGTGATTCGAGGCGTCTTTCGCTGGTTTTCGGGGGTGCTGCTTTTGATCGTTATGCTTGGGGTGATCGTCGCCAGCTAGGGCGTGTTGACACTGTAAATTCAGTGAGACCGGCGCTAAAAGGCATGTCTGTAACTAGGTGAGACTGAGAGAGCAGCCAATGCACCGAGGGGTCTAGGCTTTGTTGGCAGTGTCATTTTCGTAGGGGCGACAAGCCTTGCGCCCAGCGCTGTCCGTGAACGCCCGCCGCTAAAGCAGCGGGCTAGGAGTAACCACCCCTGCGGGGCTTGCCCCTATACCGGAGAGAAGGATTCTCTCCCCCTTTCCCTATCTACGAGGAAAGGCGACTGCTCCGCAGTAACCGGGGGGATAGGGGTTCTGAACCAAAACCCTCACCACCCCCCCAAGTTGGGACGCCATGCCTTGCGCCCAGCGCTGTCCGTGAACGCCCCTACTTCAGGCGGATCAACTGAACTTGGATATTTCCCCCCACCCCGGCACGCACCTTCACCTTGTACAAACCAATCGAATGATCATTGTTGTAGGCGGCTTTAAGCTGTGAGTTGTAGAAATCCTCATACGTTTTGCCATAGCCACGATCATTCAAGATGAATTTCACATTGGCGTGGTTGAAAATCCCATTTTCGCTATAAGCAACGGCATCGCGCATGGCATATTCGCGGGTGTGCGCCCGAATTTCGGTGTTCACCGATTCTTGGAGGATCGCTTGCATCCGGTTGACCGCTCCGGCGGATAAGAGATCGCCCGTACCGGGGGCGTTCATGCGCCCTGCCTGATAATCATAAGCGTGCTGCATTTCGTGGGCGATTGTGCGGGCAAGCATCATCGCGTTGCCCGGAGCGTAAAGGCGTGCCGTAGAGACGGTGATCGTGCGGCTGGCATTGTCCGTCTGCCCGGCGGCATCGCTCACATTGGCAAAGGTAACCGTCCATGAGCGGTGTGCGGGCGCGTGAGGATCGCCAATCGACGTCCCATCGGGCAAGGTGAAACGCATTCCGGCGTTTGTAATGTCGTTGACAAGCGCCGCCCCTGCCGCCGAATTGTTGATGTGGTTTACTGCGGTGGGAATATTATCCATCAGAGAGCGGCGCACATCGGTAGTGAACACGCTTCCGAAGGTATCTCGCACATCGGAGAAAACACTGTCGTTCTTCAGGTTGGCAACAAGGGGACGATTTGCCAAAAAGGTCTCTGGCTGCCCCTGAAAGAGCCGCCCCGCCTCGTCTTCCGCCTCTTGAAAGGCTTGGACAATCTTCCGTGTGGCGCTTATCGCCTCTGTCAGAACACCTTGAAGGCGTTTCAACCCAGGCAAAACAAGATCGTTCATTTCCTTTAGGTAGGTCTGCGCCCCTTTGCCCACCCATGCGCCCTCAGAGATGGTTTGGCTAATTTTGGTGAGTGCTTCGATGAGGTTTTGAACACCATCCGCCCGCCGCTTGAAAAGCGCACTAATCGCTGTTAATTTTTCGTAATCCGCTTGAATCTTTCGCGCTGGCATCGTCTGTGAACTCCCTCCTAACTGTAAATACTACCCCGCTTTTTCGTGCTGACGGATCGCCCCAAATAAAAACAGGGGGCAAGTTGCCCCCTGTTTTTCGCAAACTGTTATATCTTTGTGATTAGCTCTTTACGCCTTCGCGTTCAACGATCTCCATCTTATGTCCCTGATCACCCTTCTTCCAGGTGATTTTGGGGATAATCGCATCGGGGATCACGCGATCTTTGTACTGGATGATGCGCTTGATCATGCTGTTGACCAGTTCGTCCGAGAGGTAGTGCGGTTTCAAGCCAAGATCAAGCAGGCGTGTATGTTTGGCGTTGTAGTAGTGTTCTTCCATCTCAACGCGGGGGTTCTCGTAGTGAGCAACTTCCACATTTAGCCCAAGCGCCTTCCCTGCATCGCGAATCTTATGGGCAAGGTCGCGGACGGAGAACTGCTCAGTAAATTGGTTAAAGACGCGGAATTCCTTTGCCGCTGGCGGGTTCATTGTCGTCAGTTCGACGCATTGCAGCGTATCGCGGACGTTTAGGTAACCGCGTGTTTGCCCACCTTTTCCGTAGATGGTGAGGGGTATTCCCAAGACAGCTTGGACACAAAAGCGATTGAGCGCTGTGCCGAACGCTTCATCATAATCAAAGCGCGTCGTCAAACGTTCGTCCATGTCGCCTTCTTCGGTGGCAATACCGTAGACAACACCCTGATTCAAATCTGTAGAGCGCAAACCCCAGATACGACAGGCGAAATGAATATTATGTGTATCGTGGACTTTCGTCAGGTGGTACATCGACCCCGGTTGTTTTGGGAAGGGAAGGCGGTCTTTGCGCCCGTTGATCTCCAGATCGAGCCAGCCTTCCTCAATATCAATGTTCGGCGTGCCGTACTCGCCCATTGTCCCCAACTTCACCAGATGGGCATCGGGGGTGTGGTCGCGCATGGCATAGAGGACATGCAGGTTGCCAATCACGTTGTTTTGGTGGGTGAAGACGGCGTGATGGACATCGATCATGGAGTAGGGGGCGCTAGGGATTTCCCCGTAATGAATCACCGTTTCGGGGCGAAATTCGCGGAAAATATGATCGACAAACGCCCAATTCTGAAGATCGCCAATATAGCTGGCAATGTGTTTGCCGGTGAGGTCTTTCCATACCTTAAGACGTTCGGGCAGGGGGCGGATGGGGGTCAGACTGTCTGTGCCGCGTTCCATATGCAGGCGGCGGCGCAGATAGTTATCGACGACGGCAACCTCATGCCCGCGTTTCGAGAAATGCATGGCGGTACTCCAACCGAGGTAGCCATCGCCGCCGAGAATCAAAATACGCATGGGTTCGTATGCTCCGTTTATAGTGTTTCGTGATTTAGTCTTGGTTGTCTTGTGTTTATCTCATCTGCCGTTACAAACCCCGCCGAGGCAAAGGGGTTGCCGTGCTTAGTAGTATGAATTCTCACACAGTTCGCCCAAAGAGGGTAGGGCGAACCGCGTTTTGTGAATGTATGCCGTAGGGGGTTGCTCAGCGGCGTGTGGCGAGCAGCCGCTCATCAATGACGGCGACAAGTGCCTGATGTTCTTCCCACCAGGTGGGGTCTTTTTGGGCGTCCAGTTCCTCTACCGTCTTGCCTTGCTGTTCAACCCATGTGTAATACTTCAGGTTGTGCCAGCGGGCGCGTGCATTTCGCGTCCCATCTTGCACCCAATCTGGGGCGCAGCCATAAAAAACACCCTCCACGCGCCCCACTGCCGCCGCCTCGTCCAGCCACCCGTAAGCGCCGCGCATAGCGTCCATGACGCTGTGATAGCGATCCAGCCCATCGGTAGCAATGGTGGCAACGACCTGCCCTTTGCCCAAGCCGTAATACTTCGCCGTTTTAATCGCGCCGAGGACGTTACACACACCCGAAATGCCGAAGGCGTGCGCCAAAACATTCACCACCGCCGGATCAACCCCATAGCGGCGGATCAATGTCTCTTGTCCAGTTTCCTCGGCAAATAGCTGCAGCCCCTTTTTACACGCCATGTCGTCAATGCACATCAGGGCATCCATGTTATTCACATTGTGAATCCATGTCACATGCTTATCCCCAATGCCTTGAATATCGTGCGTGCCGTAGCCATTGTTGTAAAGGGTGGGACATTGGATCGGCTCTAGCCCAACGATGCGGTGTCCGGGGAAGGCTTGTTTCAGGCAATCTCCGGCGGCAATTGTCCCCGCGCTGCCCATTGCCGAGCAAAAAGCATCCATGCGCCCGTTTCCAATACCGCGTTCTTGCAAAATGGCGGCGAGTTCAACAAGGGTATTTCCGGTCACATGGTAATGAAAGCGGTAGTTCCCCATGACCTCAAACTGATTCAGGATGCGGATGGTGGGGTCCGCCGCCCGCAGTTCTTTCGTTTTATCGTAAATTTCTTTGACATTGCTTTCTGACCCAACAGTTTTGATCACCCGTCCACCGTAGCCTTCGATGCGCTCAAAGCGTTCGCGGCTCATCCCTTCGGGCAGCACAACGACGCTCTGGCAGCCCATTCGCCCGCCGACCCATGCCCCACCAATGCCATAATTTCCGGTGGAGGGCCACACAAGGGTATGCTTCGTCGGATCCACTTCGCCAAAAAGCGTTTTTTCGACTAGAACGGAATAAGCCGCCCCTACTTTGTGGCTTCCGGTGGGAAAGTGCTGCGCATAGAGGACGACAATCTCGCAATCTACGCCAGTGATGCTTTGGGGCAAGACAACGTGGTAAATCTCGTCGCTGGTGTCCCGCCAGGTGATGTTATAGAGATTGAGTGGGTCAAGCGGCGCATCGCGGAGCGCCGCTGCTGCTCGTTGGCGAAGGGCAGGGTCAATTTTTGCCGGATGGAGCATTTCTTCAAAGGTGGGTCCGCTGATCATGAGACTCTTTCTGAGGATGTGTGATTATTCGTCAAACAAACTGCGTTCAAGCGCTTTCATGCGGTTATAAATCAGATCACGCAAGTCGGCAAGTTCACGATAACGGACAAATTCCTCATCAGAGAGGTCTTCACTATGCCCCCCATGCAGTTGCAATAGGGCGTCAATCTGCTGATCGAGTGCCTCAAACTCAAGGCTTGCCTTATTATATTCCGCCGCCCGCGCCGCTGGCTCACTGGGCAAATCAGGCGGGTCGTGCGGGGTGGGGGTCGGGTTTGGACGGGCGCGGCGTCTCACGGGCGATCTCCCTGACCAATAGGACGAAATGATCTGAACAATCTGTTTGAACAATCTGTTTGTACTTTACAACGAAACGCTAACCTGCGCTATGCGGAAACCCTACGGATGGCGAATGATGCGCGTCTAAAATTGCCCCAGATGCACGCCTTCAACGGGCTGAAAATGCGCTCTGAGCGGCGATTCTCGATCTGGGAAGGGGCGCTCATCGCTTGCCCAAACAAATCACAGATATATCTTAAAAAGGTATAGAATCTCTCAAGAGATAGAAAAAATACTATAATCGAAACGACTTGGGTTGCTATGTGTGGGGGTGATGTATGGACACGGCAATTTTGGATTGGCAGCGTTTTGATACGATGTGGATTGCCGATAAAAATGAACTGTCGTTCTCTATCCGTTGGCTGAACGGCGGCTGGCATTGGCGGGCGATCTATTCGGTTGGCGCATCGGAGACAGCGCAGCTTGCCGGCGACAATAAACGCGATCAGCCGCAGGGCTATCTCTCTGCCCAAGATGCGATGCGAGCCGCCGAGCGCTGGTATCAGGTTTTGAGCGGGAATTGATTCATCGCTCCCTCATCGATGCCCCATCGTCTTCGCGTCCTTGCCTCCCATCCCGTTCAGTATCACGTCCCCTACTACCGTGCGCTGATCGCCGCCGGAATCGATCTGGCAGTAGGCTATTTTCACCCAGGCACAGCAGCGGGTGTCGCCTATGATCGCGGCTTTGGGCGTGCCTTTCGTTGGGATGTTGATCTGCTCTCTGGAGTCCCCCATCATTTTTTTTCTCAAACAAGCGGGGATTACTCGCGGCGGGCGCAGATGCGTGCCGCGCCTGCGCTGCTTCGCTGGGCGCTGGCTGAGCGGCGAACGCCGCTGCTCTTGGTAGGCTGGTTTGCCCCTCTTGCCTATGCCGCGTGGCTGGCGCGAACGGGACTGAGGATGCCCACCCTTCTGTTTACGGAAACAACCCCCCGCACCTGGGCGCGGCAGCCTAAACCCCGCTGGCGGGCGGCGCTCACCAGTGGGTTGTGTCGGCGGGCGGCGGCGTGCCTTGCCATTGGGACAGAAAATGCCCGCTTTTATAAAGAGCGCGGCGTCGCCCCGCAGCGAATTTTTCGCACCCCCTATAGCATTGACAATGAACGCTTTGCGGCGAGGGCAGCCACCCTTCGCCATGAGCGCCACGCCCTGTGTACCCAATATGGGCTTGATCCGGCACTTCCCACCTTTGTGTTCTGTGGGAAGTTTGAGCCGGTCAAACGCCCGCTGCTGCTTTTGGAGGCATACCTTGCGGCAGGGCTGGCGGAAAAAGCGCAGCTTGTTTATGTGGGCGATGGCGCTCTCCGCCCGGCATTGGCAGCGCGAATCGAGGCAGCGGGGGCAAAAAATGTCCACCTGATCGGCTTTTTGAATCAATCCGAGATGCCTGCCGCCTACGTCCTCGGTGAAGTGTTGTGTTTGGTCAGCGAGGCAGAGACGTGGGGGCTTGTCGTGAACGAGGCGCTCGCCTGCGGGCGTCCGGTGATCGTCACGGCGGGGGTTGGCTGCGCGGCGGATTTGGTGGATGGGGCGAACGGGTGGCGCAGCCCGCAGCCCTCACCACATGACGGCGCGATTCCACCGGGATACCCCAACCAGGGAGCAATTCACGCGCTGGCGAAGACGCTCCAAAAAGCATGGGGCGCCCGTGATCAATGGGAGCGCATGGGCGCGGCGGGTCAGGTGCGGGTGGCGGCGCACACCTTCACACAGATGGCACAGGGGACGGTGGCAGCGTTAGAATTTCTAAGGACGAATTACTGAGATGATGAACCACCATGATCCCCACAACCTGCTCCCACTGCGGCGCACCCTTACCCGATCAGACTCAGGGTGAGAACACTTGTGATGCCTACCTTCATCAGATGCTCTTTTGGGAACAAGAAACCCCCATACTTGGTGTTGTCCATCACCTTATGGTGCTGTGCTACCACCTTCAACACCCTCACCACTATTCCACAGCGGGGCTTGCCCACGCGAAAACGCTCTTAAAATCCTTTTTAGCGGGCGAAAGCACGGAAACCATTCGCCGCCGCCAGCGAGAAGCCGTGAATTCCAGCAAGCGGCGCTGGACGGTGACGGCGCGAGCGGGCGACGAGGGGCGCTATGATCCGCCTGTCGCTTGGTCATATCGGGCGGCGGATGTCGTCGCGGCGGGCAAAGAGGCTTACATCGCCAGTGTGCGGGCGTGGGCGGCAGCGCTGCAGGATGATCTCCACACGTCAGGGCATTGGGAATAAATGCGCCATCGTCTGCGGGCTGGTTTTGGATTGACGGGTGTGATCCTTGCCCTGAACCTAATCGTCACCCTGATCAGCGTCCCCATTTTCGTCCGGCATTGGGGCGAGGCAGCCTATGGCGAATGGGTTGCCCTGACCAACCTCACGCTCAGTCTGAGCCTGCTCCATTTTGGCGTTCAGAACTACGTCACAAACCGCCTGATCACCGCCTATAAAAATGGTGATCTGCCCAACGGAACACGAGTCTTTCGGGCGGGTGTGCGCCTTTACACGCTTTTTGCCGCCACTGCCTGCCTGATCACAGTGGGGATTGCCGCTGCGCCGGAAACGCTCACCAGCCTACGCATCGTTGTGATACCCCCCGCCGAGGGGCAGGGAATCATCCTTTTACAAGGGGGGATGGTTGCCCTCGCGCTGGTTATTGGCTACCTCCTGATCGTCCTGATTGCCGTAGAGCGTTACCCTCGCCGCCTGCTCTACAGCATTGGGGAGATCGCCGCACGGGGCTATGCGCCGCTCATGGTTGCGCTTTTCGGCGGAACACCCCTCGGCGCGGCGACGGCGATGTTGGCATTAACCATCGGCTATGGCGTCCTCGGTGGGTGGGAGGTGCGCCGCCACTCGCCATTTCCGCTTGGCTGGCGGGGTGTCACCTGGGGGGAGGCGGCGCGATTACTTCCGCCCTCCTGTCAATTTTTCGCCGTCGCCCTCCTCCAAATGCTGATCACCTCCGGCGTCATTCTGATTTTGGCGTCGGCGGCAGGCGGGGAAGCGGTGGCAGCCTTCAACGCGGCGCTCATCCTGACGAACCTTGCCCGCAGCATCATCGGGCAGTTCTTGAACACGGTCTATCCAGAGGTGGCGGGGGTGGCGGCGACAGAGGCGGGGCGGGCGCGTCTGGCGGATTGGTATGTGGTGATCCTGAAATGGGCGTGCGCCGTCTGTTGGCTGGTAGCGGCGGGGGTGGCAGCCTTTGGAGTGGATGTCGTGCGGCTTTGGACGGGCAGCGACACGCTTTCTGATGGCGGGCTGAATCTGCTTTTAGCGTTGGCGTTGGCGCTCAATGCACCGTTGTTGGTGATTCGTATGTTTGGCTTTGCCCTTACTCGTCAAGGGGCGCTCCTCCGTGTGGAGGCGCTTGGCGCGGGAATTACCCTCACGGTGGGGATTGTCCTTGCGGCGGCAGATGGGGCACGGGGGATGGCGGCTGCCCTCTGTGTGGGGGGAATTATCGGGGCGCCCCTTGCTATTTGGGTGGGGGCGCGTTGGACGGAAACATCTGCCCGCCGTTTGCGGCGTGAACTCTGGCGGGGCTTGCCCATTGCCGCGCTCGTTTTTGGTTTGAGTCCCGTCCTCGCGCTGACATCGGGAATTGTCACCCGCGCCGCCCTCCTCGTGGCGATGAGTGCAGTGGGGGCGGTGTGGCTGAGAACAGGCGTGTCGAGAGAGACATAACCCCAGAACAACCGACACTCTAGGTTCTGTTGACAGTGTAATTCCCGTAGGGGCGCCATGCCTTGCGCCCAGCGCCGCCTGTGAGCGCC
This sequence comes from Anaerolineales bacterium, assembly GCA_015075625.1. Classification (NCBI taxonomy): domain Bacteria; kingdom Bacillati; phylum Chloroflexota; class Anaerolineae; order Anaerolineales; species Anaerolineales bacterium. The sequence goes on from JABTTZ010000003.1 coordinate 542,796, forward strand.
CGCCGCTAAAGCAGCGAGCTAGGCACAGCCACCCCTTCGGGGCTTGGAAACCCTAATCCCCACCCCATAAACAAAGAGAGGGACTCTCTCCCCCTTTCCCTGTCTACGGGGAAAGGCGGCAGGGGGATAGGGGTTCTGAACCAAAACGTCAACACAGCCTACTTTAGCAGAGACATGCCGCCTATCAACCGAATGGTTGATCCATCAGCCGCGTTTGGTTGACATCTCCTTCCACCCATCAGTATCTCAATTTTCAATCTGTAAGTTGATTTCAAATCGTCTCTATGCGCGTATTCTTAGCCTATTGCTCTGATAGCAATTGTGGCGCACCAGCAATCCTTCTAGCCGCAGATAATCAATCGAAATCAGGCAATTTTAAGGAGCAACGATGTCAAACGTAATTGAAGTCCACAATCTGCAAAAATCATACGGACACGTGGTCGCCGTTGGCGGGGTATCTTTCTCCGTTCAAAAGGGAGAAATCTTCAGTATTGTTGGACCCAACGGTGCCGGTAAAACGACAATCATCGAAACAATCATCGGGCTGCGCAAAGCGGATGGCGGTCAAATCTCGGTTTTAGGGCTTGATCCGCAGCAAGATGCACGAGAACTGAGCAATCGAATCGGTACACAATTGCAGCAGTCCGCCTTACCAGATCGTATGAAAGTGTGGGAAGCACTTGATCTGTACGCTTCATTTTATGAACGAACCATCCCCTGGGAACCCCTTCTTGAGCAGTGGGGATTAGGCGACAAACGCAACGCTCAATTTGCAAACCTATCCGGTGGGCAGAAGCAGCGGTTGTTCATTTGTCTGGCACTACTCAATGACCCGGAAATCGTCTTCCTCGATGAACTTACGACGGGGCTTGATCCGCAGTCGCGGCGGGCAACATGGGAGCTAGTCACCGCCATTCGCAACCAGGGCAAAACCGTCATGGTGATCTCACACTATATGGATGAAGTGGAAGAACTTGCTGATCGGGTGGCAATCATCGATCACGGACAACTCATCGCACTCGATACACCCGCCAACTTAATCGCTGAACTTCATGGCGAAACTAGGGTGCAATTCACTTCTTCAAACGGTTTTGAGCCAAATCAATTGAGCGGGGTGGAGGGGGTCACCTCAGTATCTCAGGATCAGAATCACATCATCGTGAGCGGTTATGGTCCACTTCTGGCACGGGTCGCAGCGACATTAGCTCAGCAGAATGTTACTCCTGCCGATTTGCGCGTGGATCATTCAAACCTTGAAGACGTATTTCTAGCATTGACTGGCAAGGCAATCAGAAGCTAAGTGTCTATCCGTAAATTATAGGTAACGTTTAGGGCAAACCCTCACCACCCTTATGTTGATGGCATTCAGGAAAAGATGCGGTGCTTGCCAAGTGTATCTTTCTTAGCACTACCCTGATTACAAGCCAAACCCGAACTTACGGATAGGTTCTAAGTCAATTTGGGGACACGTTTCAGCCATGTCTACACCCAATCTACCCAATGAAGGAGAAAATCATGAAAGCGTTTGTCAAACTCACTCATTCAGAATTGAAATTGCAGATGCGTGAACCTATGGCGGTCTTCTTTACCGTCGTATTCCCCGTCATGCTGCTTGTTCTATTCGGGACTATATTTGGAAATGAAGCCGATGAGCGATTAAGCGGATATGGTCGGATGGATCTTTCCGTACCGGGCTATATTGGCATGATTATTGGAACGATAGGTATGTTGGGTATTCCAGTAAGTTTAGCCAATTACCGTCACTTGGGCATTTTGCGGCGCTTGCGGGCTACGCCTGTTCAATCGGGAACGGTGTTATGGTCTCACGTTGTTACGCAGGTGGTCATTGCCTTCGTGGGTATTGCTCTATTGTTCGTGGCGGGGTTGGCATTTTATGATCTACGCGCACCGGATGGACACGCCATGATTATTCCAGCTATCGTGATTGGCGCACTCAGTTTCTTCGCGGTAGGGTTTGTCCTTGCCGGTGTCATGCCGACGGCACGAACAGCCCAGGCTGTAGGAATGGCAATCTTTTATCCGATGTTGTTCCTATCTGGCGCGGCGATGCCACGTTTCATCATGCCTGAGATCGTACAGGATATAAGCCAGTTGCTACCACTCACCCATGTCGTTATGCTGATCGAAGACTTGTGGCTGTACGGAACATGGAACTTAACCTCACTGACAGTCGTTGTAACGATGTTTGTCCTCGGACTGATTGTGTCCCGTCGCACATTCCGCTGGGAGTAACGTAAAATGGCGAATAGTCCACATAACGAACCGAGTAGACTGTGGTGAGCGACTCACCTCAAAACACGACGGATGTATGGGAAAAATTAGGTTGGCTATGGAATACACTGTTCTATCTAGCCATCCTAATCTCATCGATCTTTATGTTGACCGATGATGACCTGAATGCGCCGCTATGGGTGGGGTTACTGTTAGCGGCGATCCTGATCCTGTGGCACTGGCTTGGTCTAAAGGTAACGTTCAAAGGATATAGCACTTGGAACCAGCATATACGCCCACGATTTATAGTCATTATGGGCGATATCGTGCTTTGGTACGTGCTGCTTACAATCTCCCCTGCGTTTTATTTCGTCTTGTTTGGATTTGGACTGATCTTCTACCTTTTGCCGATCCCGTATGCTGTATTTGCTACGCTCAGCGTAATGACGGGGGTTATTTATAAGCAAGCTGCGGATAGTGGAGCAGGTCTAAGGTTAACTGACCCACTCATTTGGATCTTTGGGCTTACGGGTGTCAGCGCAGTTGCTATGGGGGTATGGATTTCAGCAATTGTTGGACAAAGCACCCGCCGCAAGGATTTAATCAATCAACTCGAACAGACTCAAGCCGAATTGGTCGCCTCCGAACACCGCAGCGGCATCCTAGAAGAACGACAACGCCTCGCCCGCGAAATTCACGACACACTCGCTCAGGGATTTACAAGTATTGTGATGCACTTAGAAGCTGCCGATCAAGCCCTTTCAGATAATCCAGATACGTTGAAGAAACATTTGGATCGCGCTAGGGAAACAGCACGAAACAGCTTAGACCAAGCGCGGCGTGTCGTACATGATTTGCGTCCAGACCTACTTGAACAGTTCTCATTGCCGGATGCCCTTAAGCGGGTTACGGATCGCTGGTCGGAGACAACCGATATAAAAGCCACCACCACCATCACAGGCGATCTTATCCCGCTACATCCTAATATCGAAGTCATTCTACTTCGGGCAGCACAGGAGAGCTTAACGAACATTCACAAACACGCGCACGCCACCAGCGTCCAGCTTACGGTCTCTTATATGGAGGATGTTATTATTCTGGATGTAAAAGATAATGGTATAGGGCTAAACAATGCCCCAAAGTCACCGCTATCAGGCGGCTACGGGCTAGGAGCAATGAAAGAGCGCGTGAAGCAGTATGGCGGTTCTGTGGAAGTCGAAAGTGAACCCGGAGAAGGCACCACAGTGGTTGTCACAATACCCCTATCGGATTGAACAATTAGGACTTACGCAGTTGAACGTGTTTCCCCTGTATTCATCGAAAAGGGCAGTTTGAGGGGGAAGTCCCCTCAAAACCTCTTTTTCCCTTCTTCCTCAGGGAGAAGGGGGTAGGGGGATAAGCGTACAAGTGCGTAACTCTTAACAATATCAGAGTACATATAAGCGTCGGAAAATATGGATACCATAAAGATACTGATTGCAGATGACCATCCAGTCGTTCGTGAAGGCTTAGCGGGGATGCTTGCGGGGCAGCCCGATTTTGAGGTAGTCGGTTTGGCAGCAGATGGTGAGGCTGCGGTGAACCTCTATACAGCGCTTCAACCTGATGTTGTGCTGATGGATTTACAGCTTCCCAAGCTCGATGGTGTTGGTGCTATCCACGCTATTCGCGAGGCGAATTCCGAGGCGAATATTCTTGTCCTCACGACCTATGATTCGGATGCCGATATTGTCCGTGCCATTGAAGCTGGCGCTACTGGCTATTTACTTAAGGACACTCCCCGAGAGGACTTGTTTCGTGCTATACGTGCCGTAGCCGCTGGCGATTCTGTACTCGCACCGACAGTGGCTAACCGTGTTATGTCCCGGCTGCGCACCCCGACAGAAGAGAAGCTGAGCGCACGTGAGATTGAAGTGTTGGAATTGGTAGCAAAGGGCGCAAGCAACAAAGAAATCAGCAAATCAATGAGCATTAGTGTCGCCACTGTCAAAACGCATCTTATCCATATTTATGGCAAATTAGGCGTGGATGATCGCACCGCTGCGGTCACAACCGCACTTGAGCAACGTATCATTACCTTGAATCGGTGAAAGATGGGAATTGCCGGCATGGAAGAAACGGCTATCTCGAACGCTCCGCCACCGTCCGCCCTACTCCCAACTCACCCCGCAGACGAAGACCAACTCGACATCAACCCACATCCATTCGCCACCCGTCCCATCGTGGCAAAGGGGGTCGCCACCACCGCCGAAGGGTGGCGTGGGAGTCCGTGTAGGGGTTGAGGTGGGAGTTGCCGTTGAGGTTTTCGATGGGCTTGGCGTTGGGGTTGCTGTGGGGGCGAGGGCGGTTTGGGTGTTGAAGTACCTTTGTGTAGATTTAGCATCATTCGTAAGCCAAGATCGTACATACGCCTAATGTGAAAGGGAAAAGGCTTGTAGATCAAAACCAAAGTGACGGGCGAGCAGATGCTTGAGAACTAAATGAGTGACTTTGAGGGTAAGGCGGGCGGTCAAGCCACGCACGGTATTGGCATGTAAGCGCTCAAGGTTGCGTCGGGTGTTCTGGAGTTGGTGAAAGGCACCTTCGATACGCTCGCGTGCGCTAGCGAGGAGCGCATCCAGCAGGGGATGATTTTGGTGGGCTTGGTTTGCCCTTCAACAACACCCGTCCTTCCCGTTGATACCAATCGTCCACCAGCATATAAATCGTAGTAAAAAGCCTTTCCAAGTCTATCCTTGTCATGGGAATGGATCCGATTGACTGTAGACGTACCTTCAATCTTGCGACCTATTCCCCTTTTCGTCAACTTCATTCCACACCAGACGTTTCGGTGCATTTGTTTACCCTACGTCAGTCCTATTTCTATAGATTAATAGGGGGTAACTCCTCGCAGCGGGGGGGCAAACGTGCGGTAAAATACCGCTCATGAATACATCGAACAAAGCTATCCTCCCCATTCGCCGTCGATTGGTCGCTAGTTTGGCGGCACTGCTCCTATTCGGACTTTTCACCGTAGGGGGATTCGCCCTGTACAACGCGAATCCCCCGGTGTGGCATTCTTTTCCCTCCATTGGCTATGGTGTTCATGCCTTCCTGTGGTGGGACGAAACAACCCGCGTCCGCGATCTGGAATTCATACGCCAGATGCGCTTTCAGTATGTGAAACAAATTTTTGGTTGGAAAGATATTTTCCCCGCGCCAAACCTACCGGCGGCATGGACGCATGCTGATGTCCTGATGGACGAAGCGGATTACCGAGGGATTCAGGTGATTGCCCGCTTGGGCAAACCACCTGAATCAGCCATCCGCCCCGCCGGACACGCCCTAGAAATGCCGCCATTTGACGAAACTGCCTTCGGTGAATTCTGTGGGGCGGTGGCGGCGCGTTACAAAGGGCGCATCAAGGGCTATCAGGTTTGGAACGAACCGAACTTGGATCGGGAATGGGGAGATCGCCCCCCGAATGCCGCCGCGTATGTGAAACTGCTGGCGGCGTGCCATACTGCTATTAAACGTGTCGATCCCGCTGCTGTCGTGATCACAGCGGGGCTTGCCCCTACCGGAACATGGACAGAACAGGCTATTCCCGACGACATTTACCTAAAGGCGATGTACGCGGCGGGGGCAGCGGGCTATTATGATGTGTTGGGGGTGAACGCGCCGGGCTATAAATCGCCACCGGAAACCGCACCAGACGATCCTGCTCTGAATGGGCAGCGCTGGCAAGCCTTTCGCCACGTTGAGGACATTCGCCAGATCATGCGCGATCAAGGTGAGGGACATAAACAGATCGCCATTTTGGAGATGGGCTGGACAGTGGATGACCGCGACACGATTACAACCCCAACAGGGGAGGTGATTCCCAACCCCTACCGCTGGCACGCTGTGACCGAATCAGAGCAGGCAGATTACCTTGTCCGGGCGTATGATTATGCCGGAAAACACTGGCGTCCATGGATCAGTCTGATGATCACGATTTACATTGCTGATATAAGCTGGACAGCAGAGAACGAAGAATACTGGTGGGCGTTGACGCTCCCCGGTTACACCCCCTTGGTGCGGGAATCGTTCATTGCGCTGGCAAACAGCGCCCGCTATATCAACGACGCTGTTACCCCCCCCATCGGCGGAGCGGATAACCCCTACCAACCCCTGCCGCCGCGCCCAACGGGCACACCAAAATGACCGCTTATAGGCGTACCATGTCCCGATGAATCCTGATGTGCGTAGCCCGATGCCGCTTGAGACGCCCGCTTGCCCGCTCTGTGGAACGGCGGACTATGTGACGGTGGTACACACCCTCTCCGTGCGTGATCCACGCCCCGCCGTGAGCGCCACCTACCCTTTACAGCTTGTTCGCTGCCAACGCTGTACGATGGTTTACCTCTCGCCACGCCCCATCCAAGCGGTAATGGGTTGGTTCTATCCTGAGGAAACCTACCATGCCCACCAGACTTCGAGGGGCATCAAAGGGGCGATCAGCGCATGGCGCACACACGGGGCGGCAAAAGCCATCTTACGTGGGGTATCCGGCACTGCCCATGTGTTAGAGGTGGGCTGTGGACGAGGTGAACTGCTTGCTGCGCTCCGCCAAAGAGGAGCGCTAGTTATGGGCATTGAGCCTGGGCGTGGGGCAGCCGCAGCCGCCCTTGAGCAAGGGTTGGATGTTCATCTAGGGACGGTGGAAACTGTCCCTCTCCCCCGCGCCACATTTGACCGGATCATCATGAAATATGCCCTCGAACATGTCCCCGATCCGCTTAATACATTGCGCCGCTTGGCCGCGGCATTGAAGCCCAACGGGACGATTACCTTGTGGCTGCCGAACGCTGATTCATGGGAGGCTCATTTTTTTGGGGCAGATTGGCGAGGCTATGACCCACCGCGCCACCTGACGATCTTCACCCCAGCAACAATCGAACAATGCTGCTTAGAGGCGGGGTTGCGTGTTACAGCGCTTACCTACAGCCCTGTCCCTAACGATTGGGCGGGGAGTGCGCGAATTCGTCAGACGAGCGAGCGTCCGCCCTGGTCGGGGGCGATGGGAAGTGCAGCGGGGTTGGCACTCTGGTTTCCGCTCAGCCTCTTGGCGGCATTCATGCGCCGCGCTGGTCGGATGCGCGTTGTGTGCAGCCACTCCGCTTAATTAGTTGGCACTCAGGCATCGTCGGAGTCATCGTCCTGTAATTTTTTCGTCGTCCCCCGCAGCAGAGGAATATCCGCCACCAACCAATTATCGCGCTGGCGCTGCTCAAGGTTAATCTCCACCTTGTCGCGGGCGATCTTCACATATTTGGAGATGACGGCAAGGATTTCTTCTTTCATCTCTTGCAGTTGCTCTGGTGTCAGGTCGGCACGATCCGTGACAAGAACAAGCTGCAACCGTTCTTTCGCCGTCTGCGCACTTCCCTGATTGCGCCGTCCGAGCAGACGTTCCCAAAATCCCGGCATAATGGTGACTCCCTTCCCGCCTACTGACCGCTGAACAGCTTGGAGAGGCGCCGCAGAAAGCCGCCCTGTGCTGCCCCACTACGTCCCCCATGAAGGGGAATCGATTCGCCCATCAAGCGGCGGGCAATCTGCTGAAAGGCTGCACCGGCTTTCGATGTCAGGTCAGGTGTACCCTTGTTGCCAGCGATCAAGACATTCTCATCATCAGGGACGATCCCAATTAGATCAATGGAGAGCATATCGCGCACATCGTCTTCAGAGAGCATCTCCCCTCGGCGCATCATCTCTTGTTTTGCGCGATTGATAATCAACCGTATTTGGGGCGGCTTTGGCTCAATTGCCTCCAACAACCCGATGACCCGATCCGCATCCCGAACAGCGGAGACTTCAGGATTCGTCACCACCAAGACTTCACGAGCAGGAGTCACGGCGTTCTTGAAGCCGCGTTCGATCCCCGCCGGACTGTCGATCAGGATGAAATCGTACCGAGGACGCGCCATCTCCATATTGGCATCCTCCTCGCGCAGCGCCTCAAGGTCGCGGACGATGCCCACCATCTGTGTGGGACTGACCGCCGTCTTATCACGGTCTTGTGCCGCCGGAATCACCGAGAGGTTGGGGAATACCTTGTGCCGGATGATCGCTTGAGGCAATTGGACACGCCCTTCGACCACATCGACCAGATCGTGGCGGATGCGGTTTTCCACGCCCAAAATGAGGTCAAGGTTGCGCAAGCCAATATCGGCATCAATGCAGATAACGCGCTGGTTCAGCCCAACCAGCGCCGCCGATAGATTGGCGGTGACGGTGGTTTTTCCCACGCCCCCTTTGCCACTGGTGATTGTAATGACACGCGCCACAAGGTCCCCCTTCAGCTTGTCCTCAAGATGCCCCATTCACAGCGATCCGGCTGTATGCCTAACCTTCCCACGACTCAGCAATGATCCGCCCCCCCCGCACAAGGGCAATCTCTGGGCGCGGGCGACGGCGTTTTTCGGGCGGCGAGACGGTGATGTATCCCGCTATCCGTAACTGTGTTGGGGCAAGGTCAAGGGCGCACACAAACGCCGTTTCATCGCCAAGCGCCCCGGCATGAACCAAACCACGAATTCGCCCCCAGACAATGACGTTCCCACCAGCGATAATCTCTGCGCCGGGGTTCACATCACCAAACACAGTTACATGCCCTTCAAAGCGCACTGTCCGCCCATTGCGAAGTGTTTGATTGAGGAACATCCCCGCTGCGCCATGCACTTCCGAACTGACTTCTGGCGCTTCCAACCCCTCGGAGGCAGCGACCAAGGCGGTCTCTAGACGCATTTCACGGGCGGTCTTTTGCGTCGTCCCGCTGCTGCTGATGATTGCCCAAACGGTGATCTCGCGCCGCTGTAAGCCTAGCTTGATGCGCTCCATCTCGTGGGGCAGCACCGGGCGTCCACCAAGATCAAGGGCGACTCGCGCTCCCTTAAAAAAGCCCTGATTTTCATCAATCCGAGCCAGTAACCGATCTGCCAACGCATCCCATGATTCATCAGAGGTGAGCGTGATCAGCAACCCCTCCCGAATTCCTTTGATGGCAATGGCGTCGTCGCGTGCTGACATATCCTACGCTATCCTCTTGTTTCCGCTCAGGTGAGTTTAATTGTGAACAGACAGGGAGTCAAACCAACTCCCCCTATCATTATGAATTGCGCTATACTCCCCGTTTGATCTAGTTGATCAACCTGTTCTGCCAACGAATCGCCAACACGAGAGACATAGTTCCATGAGCAGCACACCATCCCTTGATGCGCTTGACGATCTGCGCCAACAAGTGCAGCAGTACCGTGACGAGCAAACCGTGTTGACCGAGATCAGCATCCGCCTTGCACGCGGCGGGGCATTGGATGCCCTTTTGCCCGATTGTGCGGCGGCAGCTTGGCGCGGCTTAAATGCCGAAGGAGTCCGTCTTTTGCTCAATGACGGAACAGCACACACAGCCGGAAGCGGTGCGGCGGGCATGGCAACCTATGATCGTGTTATAGGGGCAGCCATCAACGGCGACATGTTAGAGGTTACGGACAAAAACGCCCCCACCCCCGAATTGAGCCACGTTGTGCAAAGCTATCCAACGGTGCTTGCCTTTCCGCTGATGGCACATGGGGAACGCTATGGAACACTTTGGGCTGCCTATGGAAAAACACATCCAATCACCCCCGCAGAACGCTCCTTCGGCTTGATCCTGAGCGCCCATATTGCTGTTGCTATTGCCAACGCTCGTGCCTTTGAAGCAGCACGGCGCGGGCGTGGGCAAGTGGCTGCTATTCTTGCCAGCAGCGTTGACCCAATGATGGTTTGTACCTTAGACGGCATGATCACCCTTCTGAATCCGGCGGCAGAACAGGCATTTGGGATCAGCGCCTCAGAAGTCATGGGGAAACACATCGACAGCGTGATCAAAGACGCCGAGCCACTCGTCAATTTGCTCAAAGGCAGTGGCGCAGAGAGTATTGAATGGAGCAGCAGCACCGAACGGTTCTTTGCCCCGCGTGTTTCCGAGGTGCGCGATGACGGCGGCATGACTGGACGTGTCCTCGTTTTGCGCGACATCACACGGTATGTTCGTCTGCGCGAAAACCAAGCCGATTTCGCCAGTACCATTTCCCATGATATGCGCCTCCCGCTCACCTCGATGCGCGGTTGGCTAGATATGCTCCCTATGGCAGGGGCATTAAACGAACGGCAATCGGGGATGATTGAGAAGATTTACAGCGGCATTCTGCATATCAGCGATCTTGTGGAGAAAATTCACGATGCCAGCCGCTTCGATCCCGAAGGGAACTACGTCCTCAGCCGCGAGCCGATGGACATTGCCCAGATGGTGACGGATACCGCCAACACACACCGCCAGCCCGCCGAACAGAAAAAGCTCACCTTTACGCTGGATGTCGCCCCCGATCTTCCCGTTTTGATGCTGGATGAAGGGATGAAACGCGCCGTCAGCAACCTGATCGACAATGCCATTAAATACACCCCCGAAGGTGGCACAGTGACGATCAGTGCGAAACTTGCCGATGGAAAAGTAGCCATCAGCGTCAAAGATAGCGGTTTGGGTATTTCTGCCGAACATCAAACAAAGCTCTTTGAGCGGTTTTCCCGCGTCCGGCGTAAGGAATTCGAGCGCATCAAGGGTAGCGGTTTAGGGTTGTACAATGTCAAACGCATTGCCCAACGGCATTACGGAGACGCCACGCTGAAAAGCGCCGAGGGGAAAGGCAGCGAGTTCACGATCATCATCCCTCTTGAAGGTGAGAACCTGATCGGGGCAAGGTAGCGCCTAACCCCATGCCTATTCGCGTTCTCTCTGAGATTGTTGCTGCCCAGATTGCGGCGGGAGAGGTGGTTGAACGCCCCGCTTCCGTCGTTAAGGAATTGATCGAAAACGCCCTCGATGCTGGCGCACGCACCATCCGTGTGGAGATCGAAGGGGGCGGACGGCGGCTGATCCGCATCACCGATGACGGATCGGGTATTCCCGCTGATGAGATTGAAACCGCCTTCATCCGCCACGCCACCAGCAAACTCCAAACCATTGACGACCTCGATTCGATCCACACCCTCGGTTTTCGCGGGGAGGCATTGGCAAGCATTGCCGCCGTCGCCCATCTCACGGCGCTTTCGCGCACTATGACGGCGAGTGCCGGGGCGCGGCTGAAGATCGAAGGGGGGATGATCGCTGAGCGCGGCGCGGCGGGCGCACCTGTTGGCACGGTGATCACCGTTGAACATCTCTTTTACAACACGCCCGCTCGTCTCAAATTTTTGAAGGCGGATTCCACCGAACGCCGCCACATCGATACAATCCTTGCCCGCTACGCAATGGCGTACCCCAATGTTCGCTTCACTTTGTCCCAAGATGGGCGCGTCAGCTTTACCACGTCGGGAAACGGTGATCTTGCTGATGTCTTGGTGGAGGCATTGGGCTTGGAGATCATGCGCGATATGGTCGCTGTCTCACCCTTGCCGCCCCCCCGTCCCGATCTCCCAGAGATCGCCGTCTACGGGTACACCAGCCTTCCGCACCTTAACCGCAACACGCGGGGGCATATCACGCTCTTTGTCAACGGGCGCAGCATCCAAGACAGCAGCCTGACCTATGCCACTGCCCAAGCCTATCACACGCTGATGCCTGCGGATCGCTACCCGATCAGTGTCCTCTTGATCACCCTCGATCCCTCCGAGGTTGATGTGAACGTTCATCCGACGAAAGCCGAAGTGCGCTTTCGCTCCCCGGATGCAGTCTTTGGGGCGGTACAGCGTGCTGTTCGCCGTGTTGTGATCAGCCGTGCCACCGTTCCCACCTATGGCGGCGTGTCTCCCACCGACGCGGAGGGAATCGATACCCCTGCCCCATGGCGAACCGCCTCAGAAGGGATGTCTACCCCATCTGGGGCGACAAGCAACACCCCCGAACAGCTTGATTTTGAGTTTCCTTCCTACAGCGCCGGACGGTACGCCACACAGATCACCCCGCCCCGCGCAAAGACCGAGTACGAACCGCTCCGCGAGGAGGACATGCCGCCCGCTGACCTCCCCCGCCGGACGCTGCCGCCGATGCGCGTGATCGGACAGTTGGCGGCAACGTACATCCTCGCGGAGGGTCCCGCCGCCCTTTATCTTGTTGATCAGCACGCCGCGCACGAACGTATCCTCTATGAACAGTACATGCGTGAATTCCAAAGCCGTCAGATGGTGACGCAGCAGACCTTAGAGGGAATCACTGTCCAGTTGACGCCAGCATCGGCTCGCTTAGCGGAGGAATATGCCGCTTCTCTCAACGCGGTGGGCTTTGCCCTTGAGCCGTTTGGGGGGACCACCTATCGGATACGCGCCATTCCTGCTGCCCTTGCCCGCACCGATCCTGTCGAAGCCGTGATCGCCGTCTTGGGCGACTTGGAGCGCGGACTTCCCCCCGGAGAGCGCGAAATTGAAGGGCAAATTGTCAAAAAGGCGTGCAAGGCGGGGGCGATTAAAGCCGGACAAGTCCTCAGCTTTGAGGAGATGGGAACGCTCATGCGCCTTTTGGAGCGCTGCGAACACCCCCGCACCTGCCCACACGGACGTCCGACGATGATCCTACTCACCTCGGATCAATTGGCAAAGGAATTTGGGCGTACATAGAGCAGAACACTAAAACGCTGCCACCGTCCCATCCTTACGCGGATCGCAGCCGCCGAACAATACGCCCGACTCTGGATCGCGGCGGATAATATCACCACTCCCAAAGAGACCGCGCCCCTGACCACTCACCGGGCGGATCGGGTGACCAAGCGCCGCTAGTTGCGCCATTGCCGAGACGGGAAGCCCTTCTTCCAGCGCAATCACACTCTCTGCCGTCCCATCCATCAGACAGAAACGGGGGCGGTTCAGCGCCTCTTGCGGATTTAGGTCGTCATCGACCATCGCGGCAATGACTTGGACATGCCCCTGTGGCTGCATGAATCCACCCATCACCCCGAAACTTGCCCAAAGCGCACCATCCCGCGTCGCCATCCCTGGAATGATCGTGTGATAGGGGCGCTTCCCCGGCGCAAGAGCATTGGGATGGTCGGGATCAAGACTGAAAAGCGCCGCCCGATTTTGCAAGAAAACGCCCGTCCCCTCAGCGACGATCCCTGAGCCAAACCCCATGTACAGGCTGTTGATGAACGAGCAAGCATTCCCCTCTCCATCAACCACTGTCAGATATACCGTATCGGAGGAAGTCGGCGGTGCCCCATAACTGGGCGGCTGCATTGCCCGATCTGGGCGAATCGCCACACGGCGCTGCGCCGCATAGTCTTTGGAGAGCAAATATTCGAGCGGGGCGGGGTTTGTCGCTGGATCAGCAACGTAGTGGCGGGTATCGGCAAAGGCGATGCGCATTGCCTCAATCATGAGGTGCAGCCGCTCTGGGGAATCTGCGGCAAGGGCAGCCAGATCGTACCCCTCAAGGATATTGAGTGCCTCTAATGCGGCTAACCCTTGCCCATTCGGTGGACATTCCCACACGGTGATCCCGCGATAGGTAGTCTGAATGGGTGTTTCCCATGTGGAGCGGTGATCGCGTAAATCGTCCACCGCCATCACCCCGCCAAGCGCCTCCAGCGTTTTGGCGATAGCTTGGGCGGGCTCCCCCTCGTAAAATGCCGCCGCACCACCTTCCGCAATTATCCGCAGCGTCTTTGCCAAATCGGGCAGGCGGATGATCTCCCCGGCGCGGGGGGCGCGTCCGTTCGGGAGGTATGCCGCCGTGCCATGCCCTCTTTTCAGCAACCCTTCTGCCACCCCTCCCCACGAGGCGGCAAAGACGGGATGTACAGGGTAGCCTGCCGCCGCGTGATGAATCGCCTCCGCCAAGACCTCGCGGAGGGTCATCCGCCCGTACCGTGCCAAGAGATCAGCCCACCCCGCCACCGTCCCCGGCACGCTGACCGCATGGGGATGATGAATTGGCATTGCCGTAAACCCCTCTCTCCCCATGAAATCAAGGGTTAGGGCGCGAGGGGCGCGTCCACTTCCATTCAGGGCAGTGATCTGACGGGTTTTCGCCTCGTAATAAAGGGCGAAGCAATCCCCCCCGATGCCCGTTGAGGCAGGTTCAGTCACAGCGAGGACAGCGGCGGCGGCAATGGCAGCATCGGCGGCATTCCCCCCCGCCCGCAAGATCATCACCCCGGCGTTGGCGGCAAGAGGGTTGCTGGTAGAGACCATCCCCCGCCGCCCAACGACCATCGAACGGCGGCTGTTGAAATCAAAGGACATAGGACGCATGGCAAATCTACCTTCAAGAGCTAGTGAGCGGGAGTATTCTGGGGCTAGAGCATGACACTGTTTTGCCCGCGTTAGGTCACTGCCGCCTGTTGTTTGAATGTCGGGCTATCCCACGCCTGCGTCGTAACAATCGACACAAGCGTTTCTGCCGCCTCCCATACCTCGCTGTAACGAAGATAGAGCGGCGCAAACCCAAAACGGAGAATATCCGGGGCGCGAAAATCGCCTACCACGCCCTGTGCAATGAGCGCCTGAATGATGGCGTAGCCCGCCGCCTGTTCAGAGTGGCGGAAACAAACTTGACTCCCCCGTCTGGCGCTATCCTCTGGGCTTGCCAAATCTAACTCCGGGCAGCCCGCCCGCACCTGGTCGATAAACAAATCAGTCATCTGCACGGATTTCTGGCGGAGCAGCGTCCTATCCGCCCGCAGCATGAGGTCAACGCCACATTCAAGGGCGGTCATGCTCAAGACGGCTTGTGTCCCTACCAACGCCCGCGCCGCGCCTTCTGCGGGAGCGTAATAAGGATCGAAGGCGAAGGGATGGGCGTGTCCCATCCAGCCAGAGAGGGGCTGCCGAAAGCCCGCCTGATGCCGCTCTGGGACAACCAAAAAGGCGGGCGCACCTGGTCCCCCATTCAGATATTTATAGCCACAGCCAACAGCGAAGTCCGCTCCCGCCGCGTTCAAATCGACAGGGACAGCCCCGGCGCTGTGCGCCAAATCCCAAATAATGAGCGCCCCCTGTGCATGAGCATGGGCAGTGAGCGCTGCCATGTCGTGCATTGCGCCGGTGCGGTAATTCACATGGGTGAGCAGGACGACAGCCGTTTCCGTGGTAATCGCAGTGGGCAGATCGGCTGCCTGAACAAGGCGCAGATCATACCCGCCGCCAAGCAGATCAATGACCCCTTGTGCCATGTACAAATCAGTAGGGAAATTGTCGATTTCCGAGACGATCACCCGCCGCTCTGGACGAAGGCGAAGGGCGGCGACGAGTGTTTTGAACACATTCACCGAGGTCGAATCGGCAACAACGACCTCCCCCGATGCAGCCCCAATCAGGCGGGCGATTTTATCCCCCACGCGGCGGGGCATTTCGTACCAACCCGCCTGATTCCACCCCCGGACAAGCAGCATCCCCCATTCCTCACGAATGGCTGCCTCTAGACGGGCGGGCGTCCCTTTCGGGAGCGCCCCCAACGAGTTTCCATCAAGGTAAATTACGTTCGGTGGAAGGATGAATTCATCCCGAAACGGGGCTAAGGGATCGCTGGCATCAAGCGCCTCGGCGTCGGCACGACTCAACGGGCGCGAGGGGTGGCTCATAGGGACTTCACTCCATCATTGGCGGGTTGACAGGCTTCAACATCGGCTTTTCCATCGGTGGGCGTCCGGTGCGCTTTTCACCGAGGCGTTTCAAGACAATCAAGGTGAGGTCATCAAATTGGGGGACAGAGCCGCTGAACTCATCAACACCGCGCATGACGCGATCTGTGATTTCTTGGGCGCTCAGCGTCCGATGTGTCAAAACGGTAGATTGCAACCCTACAACGCCGAATTCAGCGTTATCAGCACGCAGCGCATCGGTGATACCATCCGTGTAGGCGACCATGATATCTCCCGGCTCAAGGATAATGCGTCGCTTTTCTAGGCGCATCGTCTCCACCACGCCAAGTGCAATACCCTTTCCAGATAGTTCCGCCGTAGCACCCTCACTGTTGATCACCAACGGCGGATTATGCCCCATACAGGCGTAGACAATCTCCCCGGTGCGGGGGTCCCACACGCCGTACCAGACCGTGACGAATAAATCCGTCCGGCTATCAGAAAGGAGAAGTTGGTTCACCCGCAGCATGGTTTCCACCGGATCGGTGCGGGTGAAAGCGGCAGCGCGGATGTTCGTCCGGCACAGCGCCATAAAGAGCGCCGCCGGAACGCCCTTATCGGCAACATCGGCAATGACGATCCCGATTCGATTTTCTTTCAGAGGGATAAAGTCGTAGAAATCACCGCCAACCTGCCGTGCGGCGCGGTAGAAGGTTGCTAACTCCCACCCTCTGGGAGAGGGAAGTTTATCGGGGAGGAAACTGCGCTGGATGCCTTGCGCCACTTCCAGTTCCCGCTCCAAGCGCTGCTGCTGGTTGACCTGTTCTTGAAGGCGTGCCGTCTCTAGGGCTAATGCTGCTTGGTGGGCAATCCCGCTCAGAATCTTCAGCCGTTGGTGGCGGTTGCCCGGTTCGCCTAAGGCGGGACGCTCCACCAGCATCACCCCAATGAGGACGCCTTTCGCCACAAAGGGTAGGGCAACAACAGTTTTTACCTCCAACAAGGCAACGAGTTCAGCCGGCAGTTGGGCGCGAGGGTGTTTGCTGATCTCTGGATCGGGATCATCATCATCGCCAGTCAGGATCAATGCCGTCCCGTGTGTCAGCATAGCAAGAGCAAAGGGGTGATCCTCATCCAGAGTAAACGTTTTGAAGATGGTTTCCCCTTCGGTGGACAGCCCGTATGCCGAGACACCATAAAATTGCCGATCTTCTGCACGGTATTCAAGAATCACACACCACGACACACCGACAAGCATCGGCGTCAGGCGGGTGAGCGTATCGAACGTTCCGACAAGATCAAGCGTACTATTGACGGACTCGGCAACGGAAAGAAGTGCTGTCGTCACCCACGCTTCTTCTTGTTGGGCGGCGAAAAGCTGCGCCCCTTCAATGGCAAGCGCTGCCTGATTGGCAAAGGTATTGATGATCTCAATATCCTCGGCGTTGAATTGATCCGGCCCGATCCGTTCGACGGCAAGCAAACCGATCTCCCGCCCACCAACCTGCATTGGCGCATAGAGGCGATCTTGCCCACTTTCGGCAATCATCGGGTCGGGTAGTTCCATCCGCCGCAGCAATTCCCACATTTGGTCGATCACTGGGCGGCGTCCGTCCGCCTCGCCTAAGATACATTGCCCCAAGACCTCTGCTTCGTTGACGACGCCGCGCACCGCCCGCACAACGTAATCCACCCGTTCTTCCCCCCGCCGCAGCAAGATGAGGGCAGCCTCGTAATCAACGACGCGCTCTAAACTTCCCAACAACCCATCAAGGACACTCTGAAGGTCTAAGGAGGAGACGAGGACGGCGCTCACTTCACGAAGTGTTTCGGCAAGGATACGACGGCGTGTTTCGGTGGCAAACAACCCGGCATTCCGAATGCCAATCGCCACTGTATCCGCCAGCGCTTGGACAAGCGTCACATCTTCGGGGGTAAATGCTTCTCGATCTGTACTCTGAATATCGAAAACACCGAGTGTCCGGTTGTTCAAGGCAATGGGAACGGTCATCTCGCTGCGGGTATCTTCAATCCCCGGTGCCGTCACATAGCGCTCGTCACGCCCTACATCGCCGCTGATCAGGGCGTGTCCCGTTCGCGCCACCCAGGGGATGAATCCATTATCGTTCAGATTGTAGGAAAGCTGCTCAATCGACCACCGGGCGCTGTGAGCGCCGCTCCCGCTGCGAAAGACAATCCGTTCCCCACTGCGCAAAAAGAGGTGAACGCGATCATAGCCAAAGTAATCGGAGACGAGATCGACCACCTCATCAAGTAGATCGTTCACGTCCAAAATGGAGACCACTGCCCGCGATGCTTCAGCGACGGCATTCAGCCGCTCAGCTTGCCGCCGTGCCGCATCGAAGGTTTCCGCCTCTTGGATCGCCAGCGCCAACTGCCCGGCAAGCGATTCCAACGTGAAGGCGTCATCATCCTTGAAGGCGTCCAATTGATCGCTTTGCACATCCAGAACGCCCAAAACGCGCCGCTCAATCATGAGCGGCAGGCAAAATTCAGAGCGTGTTTTGGGCAGGGCAGCAAGCGGCAAGTAACGAGAGTCCTTGCTGACATCGGGGACGATAATCGCCCCCGCTTGGCTATAGGCTGCCCCCGCCAAGCCCTCTCCGGGCTTCAAGGCAAAGGCGCGTCGATCAAAGTCATTTTGGCTGCTGGCGCGTAGACGCACCTCATCCCGATGCGGATCGTAGGTGTAGACATTCACCGCATAGTAATTGAAGGTATTGTGAACAAGGGTGACAATCTGCCGAAACAGATTAGGGAGCGGCTGGACGGCGGTCAGTTGGCGGGTCACCTCGCTGATCACGCGCAGTTGGTCGGCACGGGTGCGGGCTTGGCGGTAAAGTTGGGCGTTTTTAATAGCGCTGGCAATTTGGTTGGCAATCACCGTCAACAAACGCAACTGCTCATCACTAAAGGAGTCGGCTTGATCGCTCTGGACGGCAATTACCCCAATTCCCTCCCCGCCGACAAGAAGTGGCACAAAGAGCGCCGAACGGGGGGGATTCACGCTGTCGTAGCTTGGTTGGGCGGGCAATGCTTCCCACTCGCGGACAAAATCGCCTACCCGTATCCCGCTCCCCGTCTTACGCACCCAACCAATCAAGCCGCTGGATGCCCCACCGAGGAATCGCTGGGGGGGAAGGCGTTCGCCATCGCGCACCCACACTCTGATCGCGTAATCATCATTCTCGAACAAGCCAAGCTGAAAATTCCGTGTATCAACAATGCGCGAGGCTTGTTGATAGACGAGTTCATTCAGGGCATCGGGGCGAAGCTGCGCACCGAGGATTGCCCGCCCAATGCCCACCAACATTTCCAAATCGGGTCGGGATGCGCTCTGTTCGGCGCGTTCCCGCCCGCGTTTTAAGCCTCGGATATAGCCAACAAGCAAGCCAACCGTCAGCATTCCGACGGTCAGCAAACTGACGGCAACAATGACGACGACTAGGTTGAGTTCCACAGCCGAAATCCGAAGGCTAGGCAGACAAGATGGCAGCTACCGCATCTTGCGCGGTGGGTTTGATGATGAATAATGTGTCGAATCCCGACATTTCAAAGGTTTCTTGAACGCGGGGCTTGAGTCCGGCAAGGGTAATTCCCCCATTCAGCGCTTGTAAACGGCGTAAGGCACTGAGCAGCGCCTTTAGCCCTGTGCTGGAGATGTAGGTTACACCGTCCATATCAACGACAATTCGCCGCTGCCCAGCGCTGATCTGGCTGGTGAGTGCCGCTTCTAACTGCCGTCCAACAGATGAATCCACCCGCCCAACAGGTGCCATGACCAGCACCCCGTCGTCGGTTGTATAGACGGTAAAAGGTGTGGGCGTTTCTGGCATAACACGCTCGCCTTCCCCCCGTTTCACCATGGTCAACACATTATGCCCATTCTTATAGGCGTAATGGACAGCGTTCATCGTTTTTGTGATGAAATACCACCCCAACCCGCCCGGTTCACGGTTTTCCAGTGGGCTATTTGTATCCGGCGCCGGAAGCGTTGTTGGGTCAAAGGGGGCGCTTTCATCAGCGACGATCATCGTCAATTGAGCGGGTTGAAGACGAAGGATCAATTCAATCGTATAATCGTCCCCACCGCCGCCATAGCCATGCTCAATGATGTTTGTACACCATTCATCCACCGCCATTTGACAGTGGTAGGAGGCACGATCATCCAGCCCAACCGTGTTTGCCGCTTCTGCTACGAAATCACAGGCGAGTAGAACACGCTCCAAAACGCCCGGAATTACCAACCGTCGTTCTTCAGCCATGAGGGGCATCTCACCTGCCGGCGCTAGAAGCTGCCGACTGCTTCCACTTGAGTCATAAAGACTTGGAAGATCATGTTCAAGCCCGCCAATTCAAGGACTTCTTTCGCCCGTGCCGAGGGGCTGGCAATCCGAATATCGCCGTTGTTGCTGCGGATTTTCTTCACCGCAGCGACCATCTCGCGCAGCCCGGCGCTGCTCATGTACTCCACACCGCTTAAATCAAGGACAAGCATCGTGCGCCCGGCATCGATTTGTTCATTCAGAGAATCACCCAATTTATTTGCATTGGTACTGTCCACACGTCCGCTCACTTCAATCAAAACAACGCGGCGCATTTCAGAAACATTGATGTGCATAAGGATGTCTCTCCCCAAAAAAGCCTATACCATAATGCTGGCGGCATTATAACATACAGAATACGCTTAGCGCCCAAAAGCAACAATGACCGGATGGTGATCCGAGCCACCCGTATCTTCGCCCACATGGGCAGAGAGCGCCCGCAGTCCGCCCCGATAAAAGATATGATCCAGCCGCACAAGCAAGGGGATGGGCAAGGGTGAGCCTCTCCCACGCGGAAGACTCTGCGGCGTTTGCCAGTTGGGAAAGGTCAATCCCAAGCCATAGCCCACCTCGCGGTAAGCGTCGCTCATGACCGCCGCAATCTCAGCATAGACATTCGTCTGGTCATTCAGATTCATGTCCCCTGCCATGATTACAATGCCATGTTCCGCCTTCACCCGCGCCAAAAGGTAGCCCACCTCACGGGCGCGAGGTTCGGCATCGAAAAGAACCCCCACCATCCCAGGATGGACAGGGTGGACGTTGTAGATTACCACATCCCCTGCCGGCGTAGCGATCACAACGCGCTGCTGCCCCTGACGGTTTGGAATGTCGGCGTGGGTAAAGTAACGATCCTCGCGAATGGGAAATTTGCTCAGGACGCCTTGCCCATCGGTACGCAGTGTGCCATGTAAGGCACGGTATGGGTACTGCCCCGCCAAATCGCGCTCAAGCTGTGCGGCAAGGGCATCGCTCAGTTCTTGCAAGCAAACAATATCGGCATCCATCTCGGCAATCACCCGCACCATCGGCGCAAGGTGAACATCCTCGGCGTGCAGGTTATAGGTCATCAGCGTAAATGAAGCCGTTTCGGGAGGCAGGGTGGGGCTTTGACGAAGGTACAGTCCGCCATAGGTAAGGATGAATTCTAGGGCAGGAAGCGCCGCCCCCCACGCCACCCGCCGCCGCCGAAAAAGGATTGCCAATGGCAAAACAATCAGCCCCGGCAGCATCAGCCAATGGGCAAAGCTGTTCAGGAAACCAATCGGGGCAAAGGCAATATCGCTCACAAAGCGGCGGGCAATCAAAAAAAGAGCGGCGGCGACACTGTACAAACCACCTGTTGCCCATAAGAGGCGCGAGACGAAAGGGATCATGAGTGCGTTGAAATGTCCTCGCCTTCCTGATTAGCCACTCGTCAGAGGAATCACCTCGCCTAGATCGCGCCCGCGCAAATGCTTGGGAACAACAGGCGGACATTCCCATGCTTCGGCGGGGGTGTTCATCCGCGTCTGGGTAAATTTGGGCAAAATCCCGCAAGCAAAGCATTGGTCGCGGCAGTCTACCCGCGTTTCCCCCCGCTGGGACATCAGATAATCATCGAGCAGGAATTTCTTCTTCACCGCCACATCAAGATGTTCCCATGGGAAGATTTCATCAAGAGGGCGTGTGCGTTGGGTGTAGAACGTCATGTCTAGCCCACAGGCAGCAAACGCCGTCTCCCATGTCTCGAACGAGAAATGATCTTGCCAAGCGTCAAACCTTGCCCCGTGTTCCCATGCGTGCCGAATCACCCGCCCCAAACGCCGATCTCCCCGACTGAGGAACGCCTCAAAGACGGTTTCCTTCGGGTTGTTCCAGCGCAGGTGCAGCCCGTTTCCTTTCACCTGATCTTTCAAGAGACGTTGTTTGGCGTAAACCTGATCCAGTGTATCGCAGGCGACCCACTGAAAGGGTGTGTGCGGCTTGGGAACGAACGTACTCACACTCACGTTGAGCGTCGCCCGATTCCCGTGAAAAGCACGCCCCTCTTGAAGGACACGTTTGGAAAGATCGATGATCGCTTGCACATCGTCCAGCGTTTCGGAGGGGTGTCCGATCATGAAATAGAGCTTGATTGTCCGCCATCCGCGCTTGTAGATTTCCCGTGCCGTCGTCAAGACCTGTTCATCAGGGACATATTTGTTGATGATGTCGCGCATCTTCTCTGTGGCGGCTTCCGGCGCAAGCGTGAACCCGCTCCGCCGTGTATCTTTGAGGGCGTCCATCAAATCGGCAGACATGCTTTCGATGCGCAGACTTGGCAGCCCAATACTCAAGCCCTGTGCGCCCCATTCATCCCCAATAAGCGTCACAAGGTCTTTCACGTTTGTATAGTCTGAGGACGACAAACTGAGAAGTCCGATTTCCTCAAACCCTGTGTTCGCCACAATCTCGCCCACCGCCTGAACGACCTCGGCAACGGAGCGTTCCCGCACCGGACGGGTGACCATACCCGCGTGGCAAAAGCGGCAGCCCCGTGTACAGCCGCGCATGATCTCAATGGGGGCGCGGTTGTGAACGGTATCGACGTTCGGGACAATAAACTTTGTGAAGGGGGGCGGCAAAATCGGGACGATTCGTTTTAAGATTTTTGCGGGAGCATCCGACATGTTCGGCGTGATTGCCTGCACCCGCCCATCGGCATGATAAGCAACATCATAGAAACTAGGGATGTAAAGCCCCTCCACCCTTGCCAACTGCCGAAGCTGTTCGCGGCGGGGCTGCCCCTTCGTCGCCATGAGGATGCGGGCAATATCAAGGATGATCTCCTCGCCCTCGCCAATGACGAATGCATCGATAAAATCTGCCATCGGTTCGGGGTTGAAACAGGCATGACCACCAGCGATCACCAACGGGTAGCGTTCATCGCGCTCTGCGGCGAGGATAGGCATTCCCGCCAGATCGAGCATCGTCAGCGCGTTGGTGAAAAGCTGTTCGTAGGGAAGGCTGATCCCTAACAGGTCAAAGGCACGAATAGCATGTTTCGTCTCTAGGCTGTAGAGCGGAATATCTGCCCGCCGCATGGCATCTTCCATATCCACCCAGGGGCTGTAGACGCGCTCTGCCAGCATATCGGGCTGCTTGTTATAGACATCGTAAAGCAGCATCAACCCCAGATTCGACATACCGAGGTCGTAAATGTCAGGGAAGGCAAGGGCGGCGCGGAAGGGTGTTGTCTGCCAATCCTTGACGACTTGATTGTACTCGCCACCGACATAGCGCCCCGGCTTCGTCACCGAGCGCAAGACGCGATCCAGTTTTCGTTCAATCTGTTCAGGGGATGGAATCACAGTAAACCTCACGACGCGCTTACGAACAATACAGAGAATCTAGAGACAACCATGATTGTATCAGCCTTTGCTGCTATCCCAGACAATCACCCGCGCTTGGGGTTGAGGGGTTGTCCACTCCCAAAGAAACCGCGCATCCGAGATCGTCAGATTGACACAGCCATGACTGCGCTTGAAGCCAAACCCATCATGCCAATAGACAGCGTGAAAACCGACCTCGCCCGTAAAAAACATGGCATAGGGAACGGCGGGGAGGGAGTACCCATCTGCCTCGCCCATCGACCCGCGCAGGTTTGTCCGCTCTAAGCGCTGGTAAATCTGAAAGCTCCCTGCCGGCGTACTTGTATTGCTCAAGCCAGTGGAGACAAGCGTCCCCCCAACGAGCCGATCCCCCTCGTAATAATGGGCGGTTTGTTCATAGAGATCAACAGCGATCCACCGCTCGCCGGCTTGTGGGGTGTATTGTGGGCGGCGGGTGGGGTCGATCAGGGCGATCTTGCGCTGCTCAATCCACTGCCCGGGTGCAATGAGATACCACGTCCAGCCGCCCTTTTTCACCGCCGCATAAAGGGTCACCAACGTGTAGCGTTTGACCACCGCCCACTCAGCGCGGGTTACACCGCCGGGGATATGGGCGGGAATGGACGCTTGCAAGACCCACGCCACAGGGTAGCGAGGCACTTCGTCAAAGGTGACTCCGGCAAACTCTGAGGCAAAGGTTTTCGTCAGATCGGTGATCCGAATCCACGTCCCATCGCGCAGCTTGGCAAAGCCATCTTTGACCCCGTACAAACTGACAAAATTCGTCCCATCACCAGCGCCCCCCACCGCAGCCCCGTTTGGCGCGTCATAGAGGGGAGCGCCAGCAGTGACGCGGTAAAAGGTGTACCCATCAACTTCCTTCACATTCACAGTGATAGGGGTTACTTTGGGCGCGGGGTAGGCGTTTATCGCCGCCAAAAGCGCCTCATATTGAGCGGTGGGTAACCCGTGTGTACAGCCGGGGAGCGTTTCCGCCGCGGTGCAGTCCTGTGCGGCTGCCGGAATTGTCGGCAGGATAAGGGCAGCCAACAGAAACACAGCAAAAAGACGTTTGACCATGAGTCCAATCCATCCTAAACTAGCACAAGAGTCGTTCAGGGGAGGGCATTACCCCTGTTTGCGGCGTTCACGCTCCATGACTTGCGTTTTCAACTGCCCACAGCCCGCCTGAATATCAATCCCACGCCGGACGCGCACCGTACTGGTGATTCCATGTCGGGTCAGTTCGGCTTGAAAGGCATCGACCCGATCTAGGTCAGAAGGTGCGCCATCGTAGCCGCCTGTTGGGTTGAGGGGAATCATGTTGACATGACAGAGCAGACCCTTAAGCAGTGTCCCTAAGCGTGCTGCTTGCTCAATCGTGTCGTTCTCGCCGCGAATGAGCGCCCATTCAAAGGTCACCCGCCGCCCAATTTTGCTGACATAATAACGCGCCGCGCTGATCACATCGGCAATGGGATGGCGGCGGTTGACAGGTAAAAGGGCATTCCGCTCCTCATCGGTTGCCGCGTGAAGGCTGATCGCCAGCCCCACCTGCAACCCCTCATCAGCAAAGCGGCGCATTGCGGGGACAAGCCCCACCGTACTGAGCGTGATGTGCCGCGCCCCAATGTTCAGCCCGTCTGGATCGTGCAGCTTGTGGATTGCCTTTAGGGTGTTTTCGTAATTATGGAGCGGCTCGCCCATGCCCATCAAGACGATATTGCTCAGCCGATCCCCCTGCCCTTCCAACAAGCGGGCGAAGTGAAGCGCCTGCTGGACAATCTCTCCATCGGTGAGGTGGCGGGCAAAGCCCATTTGCCCTGTGGCGCAGAAAACACAGCCCATCGCACAGCCGGCTTGGGTAGAAATGCACGCCGTCCGCCGCCCATCGTCATATTCCATGAGGACGCTCTCAATCAACTGCCCATCGGGGAGGCGAAAAAGGCGTTTCACCGTTTGCCCGTCAATGGAAAGTTGATCGCTGACAAGGGTGAGCGTGCCGATCACGGTTTCCGCCGCTAAACGCTCTCGAAGCGCTTTGGGAAGGTTCGTCATCGCCTCAAAGGTTTCAACCTTGTTTTGGTAAAGCCACGCCCATAGCTGCTTGGCGCGGTAGACGGGCTGTTCCCACCCCTTCAGAAGGTCAGTCAGAGCGGGTAGATCAAGGTCATAAAGGGTGATCATATCGGGGTCTCTACATCGTCACGATAGGCGATCCTATCACAGGATTAGGCAGATTGTTAGGGGCTGAGCGCTGATTTTATGCTACACGCTCAATACGCGCCATTTCCTAGTAAGACATTCGGAATCGTCCGCAGCAAGATTTGCATATCCAACCCTAGCGACCAGTTCTCAATGTAGTAGATGTCCAGCAAACATTGTTCCTCAAAGGGGATTTTGCTCCGCCCGCTGACTTGCCACAGCCCCGTAATCCCCGGCAGCGTGTTCAGCCGCTGCCGCTGCCATGCTTCGTAAAGTTCTACCTCGTCGGGCGTTGGCGGGCGCGGTCCGATAATGCTCATCTCCCCGCGCAGCACGTTGATCAGATTGGGAAGTTCGTCTAGGCTTGTCCGGCGCAGCCAGCGCCCCACCCGCGTCCGGCGCGGATCGTTTACTAATTTGGGGCGTTTGGGGTCAGCCCCTGTTGTGCGGATCAATTCGGCGTGCATCTTGTCTGCACCGGGAATCATCGTCCGAAATTTGATCATCTGGAAGGGGCGCCCATCTTTCCCGATCCGTTTTTGGCTGTAAAAGATCGCCCCCCGCGAATCAAGCCAGACAGAGAGGGAAATCAAGCCCATAATGGGGAGCAAAAACGGCAAACTCAGAGCAATCAGCACCAGATCGAGGGCGCGTTTCGTGGCATATTCCGTTGGGTTCATGCGTACTGCACTGCGCAAGCCTAAAAGGGGTATCCCCTCCAAACTCTCGGCATGAATGTGGCTCATCCCTAATTGAAACAGATCAGGGACAACCCGACAAACAATGTTGTGCGCTTCGCAATCGCGCACAACGGCGATAATTTTATCGCGAGCATCCCATGGCAAGGCGACAATCACAAGGTCAGCTTCGCGCCCCTTGAGCAACCCTTCTAGATTGCTCAGGTCGCCTAACCCCTTTAAGCGCCCCATGTCCACTTGACCGCGTTCGGGGTTGTCGTCAAGATAGCCAACGGGGATGTAACTGAGATCGGGCTTTGCCAGTAGCGCGCTGAGAACAGTCCGCCCGACATGCCCCGCTCCCACCAGCAGAACGCGCTCCAACCCAATATTGCGGCGGCGCATTGCCTGCCGAATCAGGCGGTAGACAAGGCGAGCCAGCGCTAACAGAAAAACAGTGATCCCCGCCGCCATGATCAGCAAAAGGCGGGAAAAACCACGTGGTTGGAGCAAGAAACTGAGCGCCATAATCAACACAGTGGCGATTCCTGCCCCGTTAATCAGGCGGTAGATTTCTTCTGTCCAGGTGCGTCCGCGTTCCATGCGGTAAAGCCCGGTGATAGGCGGCACAATGACCAAGAGAATGGCGAAGATCAGTGCGTAAGGGATAAAACTAGCAAAGGGCGAAAACAGCGCTTCATCCACCGGGCGGATAATCTGCCATGTGTAGCGAAGAAGGTATGCCACCCCAAAGGCGGTCAAAACAAGGACAAAATCGATCAGGGGCAAGGCACGGAAATAGCGCCGCGCCCAATCAATCTTGCCGTTAGAGGGAGCGGTGGTTGGCTGTTCGTGGACAATCATGGTTGAAACGCTTGTTTATAACTGGCTACCGTTTGGCGGGCGGTGTTTTCCCATGTGAACTGCGCTGCTCGCATCCGTGCTGCTTCGCCTTGCGCCCTTCGCCATGCCCGATCCTGAATCATCTGGTGAAGTGCCGCCGTCCATGCCGAAATATCGTCGGGGGGAAGGGCTGCGCCTGTCTCGCCTACGGCTTCGGGCAAACTGGAGACATTGGAGACGAAGGCGGGCGTCCCGCACGCCATTGCCTCTGTGACGGGCATCCCCCACCCTTCAAAAACAGAAGGATAGACGAACGCATCGGCGGCATTGTACCAAAAAATGAGTGCCTCATCAGGCACATAACCCGGGAGAAGCACCCACCGCCGCAGATCGTGGGCGTCCAATGTCGCCTCAATCGCTGCCAAGCCCCACCCCGCACCCCCCGCCAAAACAAGCGGAATACGATCCTTCTCAGGGAGCGCCGCATATGCCCGCAGCAGCATTGGGAGATTTTTGCGCGGTTCAAGCGTCCCCACAAAAAGCAAA
This sequence comes from Anaerolineales bacterium, assembly GCA_015075625.1. Lineage (NCBI taxonomy): Bacteria > Bacillati > Chloroflexota > Anaerolineae > Anaerolineales > Anaerolineales bacterium. The sequence continues at coordinate 570,569 of JABTTZ010000003.1, forward strand.
AAGCGTTCTGGTAAGCCCATACGCTCTCGCCATGTGGCAATCTCAGCGATTGGTAGGGGCGCAAAACGAGAGTCCACACCGGGAATGGCGAGGTCAATCTTTTCCTTTGGCACACCCAACAATTCCCTTAGATCGGTGGCAGTGGATTGGGAAATCGCCATGATCCGCCGCGCCCGCCGACAGCTAAGCCGTGTGAATGTCCGCAGATAGAGTCGCCGCGAGGCAGGCAGCCCCTCTGGGTAACGCAGGAAGGTTAGATCGTAAACAGTCAGCACAAAAGGGCGCGGCATAACCAGCGGGGCGACAAATGCCAACTCGTGGACGAGATCACAGCCGCTCAGTTGGAAGGGTTGAATGACCTGTTCCCACAGGATGCGGCGCAAGGGGCGCTCTGCCACCCAACGCGCCCGCCGAATTATGAAGGCTGGATTGCTTGGTGGATCGCCCGCCCCAACGAAAACCGTACCGCGCAGGTCGGGAGCAGCGGCGGGAAGATGGGCGAGAAGATTCTGAATATAGCCGTGAATCCCCGCCCGACGGTAATTTGCTCCCGATGCCAGCAGATGTGCGTTAAGTCCAATATGCATATCAGCTAGGGTGTTCCCGATGCTTGCCCCGTCGTCGCCATGTAGCGGGGTTGAACAAACCAACCAACCCGCTTGGCAAGTAAATGATCACCAACAGAAGCGCTGCTCCAATCAACACGCCGCGCCATTGTTGAGAAAAACGCAGCACCTCTGGCAAAGCGCGGAGGGCAAACCCGCCCAAAATTGGACCAACAAAAACGGATGTCCCCCCCAAGACGGCAAAAGCGAGGATGTTCACCGCTTGGGTGAACCCGAAATCATCGGGCTTGATGGTGCGGGAGAGGAAGGTATGAAAAACCCCTGCCAAACCTGCCAACGCCGCGCTGAGCATGAACACGCCAACCTTTGCATAGACGACGTTGATACCCATCGTTGCCGCCGCCCGTTCATCCTGACGGATTGCCGCCATACCCCGCCCAAAACGCGAGCGATGCAGTCGGATAATGAAGTAGCCGACGACGACGACGGCAAAGACAAGATGAGCGGTGTTCACCAGCACGGGGAGGTCTTTCAAACCTTGCCCCCCACCAATAATAACGCGGTCTTTTATCCCACTAACGCCCGCCGCAATATCATCCACATTGAGAGCTAAAATACGCACCACCTCCCCAAAGCCGATGGTGGCAATGGCGAGATAAATATCGCGTAGACGTAAGACGGGCAAGCCAATAGGAAGGGCGATCAGAGCGCAGATGAGCGGGGCGACGAGAAAGGTGAGTTCAAAGGGGACATTAAAATAGCGCCACGCAACGGCGCTGACGTATGCGCCAATGGACATGAACCCCGCATTTGCCAGCGAGAACATTCCCGTGTAAAGCGTTAGATAGATGCTCAACCCAAGCAGGGCATCCCGCAGCATCTGGTTAAAGACAACCTCTTGGTAGGGGCTAAGCACGGGTCACGTCTTTCTGCCCAATCAACCCCTGTGGGCGGACAATGAGCATAAGGAAAAGAATGACAAAGACTACCGCGTCGCGGTAGTTGCTGCCCCCTACGGCAACGCTCAGGCGCTCTAACCCAGAGACGGTAAACCCACCCAAAACCGCGCCGGGGATGCTCCCCATCCCGCCAAGGATAATTGCCGTCAAGCCCTTCAGTGCCACTTGATCGCCCATGAACGGCAGCACCGAGTTATACGTTAGCCCATAAAGCATTCCGGCAATTCCCGCCAACGCTCCGGCAAGGAAGAATGTGCTGGCGAAGATGCGTCCGACGTTCACCCCTAATAATGAGGCTGTACGGGCATTGAACGCCACCGCCCGCATCGCCTGACCAAGTTTCGTTCGGGTGACGATGAGGTTTAAGAGGCTCATCAACACGAGCGCCGTCACCAACACAATGACCTGAATCAGCGTCACGCGGAAGGGTAAGCCGGGAATTGCGCCAGCGGGAAGGATATCGAAGGGGAAGCGGCGCGGATCGGGCGTGAAAACAAGTTGGGCGATGCTCACCAGCAGAGTTGCTGCGCCAATACTGGCGATCAGTTGGGCAATACGCGGGGCATTCCGGCGGCGCAGCGGGCGAAATGCCACCGTATCCACAGCAACGCCGAGCACCCCCGCCCCAATCATGGCAATCGGAAAGGCAATCAGCAGCGGGAGTTTCCATTCAAGGACGCTGTATAACCCGAAATAAGCGCCCCACATGAATACCGCGCTGTGGGCAAGGTTCAGCGTGCCGAGGATGCTGAACACAAGGGCATAACCGAGGGCAAACAGGCTGTAAATTGCACCGAGGGCAACCGCGTTGGCAACTTGTTGAAGGAATTCGTTGGCGATCATGAAAGAAGGGTTTTCTGAACATCGGTATGAATTAGGCGAATCAGTGAATGCATCCAGTCGATCAAAACCGATCACGACTAGGGAGCATACTCACCTCAATGCCCCTGATAGTTTACACCAAGCCCAGCAAACTCGTAAGCGTCGGGGCTAGGTTCTGTTGACAGTGTAATCCCAGTGATCCCGCCTTACGTTCTAAAAGAGGATGGATTCCTTATTATGAATCATTCTATAGTTTGTAGTAGCCATAGGGGGTGTGGATATGTGGATAACTCCCTCAAAATCTGCCTGAACCCGCATGGTGAGGGGGAAAAGTTTTCAACACCCTATGTTGAAAACTCGCCAAGTTTTCAACACTTTCCACAAGTTTGTTTGGGTTGATCGATGGTGGGGAAGAGATGTGTTGAAAAGTGCCAAAGTTATCCACAGGTTTTCAACACAAAAGGGTGAGTTTTCAACAGGTTTTCAACACCTTAAAACGTACCCCTCCGAATTCAACCCCCGCTTGCCTTTCTCCACCATCCTATGTTATACTCTCTCGTGGACATCAGGAGCGGTTCGGGAAACATCCGAACCCGGCAACCTGGGACGGACACCCCAAGGTGCTATCCCGCGAAGACTCGCGGGGATGCGGCTTTTTGAAGGATTTTCCTTCGTGAGCAAACCAAGTGTCTGAACGATGCCGACCATCACACGCCTACAACCCCTGATTGTCCGGGATTGTGGGCGTTTTTGTTTGTTGAGGGAAGGTCGGTGTCGCCTCCCACAGGCTTGCCTCCTGATCACTGAACCGAATCACCTATGACACGGAGCAGAGATCATGAGTCAGCAGATTTTTCTCAGCAGCGCTTATACCTTGATTGGTGTGGATCGTTTCGGGATCGGTAATCCTCCCGACCTTACCGGACGGGCGTACCTCGCCGCCGCCGAAGCGAACGTGACGCCTTTGGTCATGTCGCAGGCGTGCGCAACGGGCAATTTTTGCCTTGTTGTACCTCAAGAGGGGGCATTTGCCTTACTGGATTCGCTGCGGGCGAATTTTCAAGAAGAAATTACTACGATTTGGGCGCGGTTCGATGTGGCACTTCTTCGCGCTCCGTTCACCGCAGTGGAGGCACTCGGTGCGGCGGGAGTGAATCTTCTCTTTATTCATTCCGCGGGCATAGGCGAGGCGTGGCTTGCCCTTGCCAATGACGATCTCCCCCGCGCCGAACAAGTACTACACCCGCTAGTCACCTCATGCTATACTGGTTCTACTCATCCTACCGATGCCGAAAACACGGTTACAACCCACATCCAACACCATGCCTCATACCTTCACCCTGATCGCTCTGCCCGGAACTTACGCCGTGTGCCGCCTGCGGGCGAATGCGCCCCTTCCGGCGTGGGTGCGTATTGATGATTCCGGCGGCTTCGTCTCCGTCACCCGCACACCAGAGGAACTCTCTCTTGTTGTGTCCGATGCCGCCCTACCACCGGGGCTGCGAACGGAGGATGCGGCAGGTAGTTACGAGGTTTTTGAGGATCATCCTGATCTCAAAGCAGAACGAGGCTGGACAGCGCTGCGCATCGCCGGAACGCTCGATTTTGGGATGACGGGCGTCCTTGCTGCGCTCACCGGCGTTTTAGCGCCGGTGGGGATCACCGTTTTCACCATCTCCACCTATGACACCGATTATCTCTTTGTGCGCCACGAGAGCCTAGAGCGGGCGGCGCGTGTTCTCCGTTTAGAGGGGCATACCATTGATGTAGGCTGACGCCTTTCCCACGCTCAAGCACCGCTCACTTTCTAGACCCTTCGCAGCGTTATAATCAGGGCTATGGAAAGGGTTATAGCGATTATGCGAACACGCTCGTACAGCGTTTTTCTCTTGGCACTGTGTTCCTTAGCACTGTGTTTATCGGGTTTTCCTACACAACCACCCATTGCGGCAGCGCAGCCGCTCGATCCCCCTTTATTCCTCCTTATGGATGGCGATTTATGGGCGTACAACGAGGCGTCTACGACGCTCACCCAACTCACCCGTTGGGGCTATAACCAGACCCCCGTTGTCTCGCCTGATGGTCGCCGTGTCGCCTATGCTTCAACCGCCGAAATAGCGATTGAGGCGCTCCGGCGCTATGGGGAAACACCGAACATCCCCCCCGCCAATATCTGGATTTGGGATGTCGCCAGCGGGACAGCGACGCGCATTGCCCAACAGCCCGCCAATGCCTCGTTCGGTATGGGCTACCAAACGGAAACCTTCGTTCGCCGCAGTACGCCCGCATGGTCGCCCGATGGGACGATGTTGGCATGGGTAGAGGAGACCGTTACCCAAACAACCACTGGTGGGCAGGCAAGCCTACAGGCAGTCCCCCAACTAACCATCTATGATTTTCGGGTGAATGCCGCTCGCGCCGTCGTTCCTATTGATAACCGCAGTATGCCCGTTGGAATCCCGCAGTGGGGGAAATCAGGTATCGCGCTGCGGCTGCCTCAGACGGGGGCATCCGATACCCCTGGGGATCGCTTCATCGCCTACAATGACGCCGGATTAAAGACCTTCGATCTCGTCCTTCCGCCTGTTACAGGGTCCTTCATTCTCGATTATGGGTGGGTGAATCAGATTGGACAGGAATACCTCGGTGCTGCCTATCAAAACGGCTCATGGACGCTGATCAATCCGGCAAATGCCACGACCCTAAAAGCAACCGGTGTTCCAGAACTTTACAGCCTTCGTGCGCCGTCGGGCGTCTCGGCGCGGTGGTCACCACGCAGCATGGGCTTCAGTTGGATTGCAACGGGGAATGGGCAAGATGTGGCGCTTAGCACCTTCAGCGGCGTTCCCAGCCAGTTTGCCCTTGCCCCATCTGGTCAGGCATTGGCATATATTGCTGATGCGGTCTATCTTTTGCGGGGGGGAAAGACCATTCGTATTCCTGGTACAGAGCGGGTGGCAACAAACCGCCTTGCCTATCTGACATGGGGCGCGATGGGCTATCGCGCCACAACCTATCCCATTGCCCAACCACCTCCCATCCAAGCGACGCTTACGCCGTTCACTGGGGCATGTGCGGGGGCGCCCCCCGCACGCCTAACGGTGGGGATGGTCGGGCGGGTGATCGTTGATCCGCAGAATCGCCCCAATGCCTTGAATAGTCAACCCTCGCCGCCTTCCCGCGATCCCAACAGTGTTCGCTTGGGGAGTATTCCGGCAGGCGGCGTTTTCACCGTGCGGAATGGTCCGATCTGCAAGGCGGGTTATCTCTGGTGGTTGGTCAGCTACAACGACCAACTTGGTTGGACGGCAGAGGGCGAAGGTACAACCTATTGGCTAGAGCCGCACACAGGCGCCCCACCTTCCGCTTGCGCCCCGAATTTGCCCCCTCGGTTACAGATTGGCGGACGGGCGCGAGTGACACCGGGGGTTGCCAACGCAGTACGCACCGCGCCCTCTACCCAAGAGACGATTAGCCAAGTGGCGGGGGCAATTCCCGGCGGGGCGATTTTCAATGTTCTCAATGGTCCACTGTGTGGGGATGGGTATACGTGGTGGCAGGTCGAATACCTCGGCGTGCGCGGGTGGACGCCAGAGGGCGAGGGGTTCACCTATTGGGTAGAGCCGCTCTACTGTGGGTTTGATCTCCCCTCACGGTTGGTGATCGGTCAACAGGCACGAGTGACACCCGGGCTGCCCAATGCGCTACGTACACAACCCTCTACTGATGAGGCGATCAGTGCCGTCCTCGCGCCGATTCCTGGTGGGGGTGTTTTTACGGTGTTGGCAGGTCCACGCTGTGGGGATGGCTTGGTGTGGTGGCAAGTGAATTACAATGGCTTGCTCGGTTGGACACCAGAGGGGGAGAAATCCACCTATTGGCTAGAACCCGTAAACTAATCGCCATCGTGCGGGCAAAGGAGTCTTATGCCATCGCATATCTTCACTGGAAAGTTGATGCACAGCCGCCGCGCCGACACAACACACTATTTCGTCTATGGTGTGTATATGCTGGCGCTCGATCTGGATGATTTACCGCGCTTTAATGCTGATATGCCTGGGTTCGGTTACAACCGCCGCGCCCTCGTCAGCATCCATGACCGCGATCATCTTCCCGATGTGCATGGAAAGCGCGTCCCTCTGCGAGAGATGGTGCTATCCCATATGGAAAAGGCAGGGATCGCCCTCGGTGACGCCCCCAAACTGTATATGGTGACGAATCCGCGCATCGCTGGCTACTGTTTCAACCCGCTGACCGTCTATTATGCCTACCGTGCCGATTCGCCCGACCTTGCCGCCATTCTTATGGAGGTGAACAACACGCATGGGGAACAGCACCCCTATGTGATGCACGCCGGGACGGAGATTCCCCCCAAACGCCCCGAAGAAACGCGCTTGAACATGCGCCGCTATAGCGCTCAGAAAGCCTTTTTTGTGTCGCCCTTCATCCCGATGGATGCCACCTACGAGCTTTCTGCAACGGCGGTCAATGGGGAGGGTGGGACGCTGATTGTTCATTTGGATGAATTTTGGGATGGCAAACAGCAGTTCACGGCACGGTTGTGGGGGGAAACTATCCCACTGACGCCCGCCGCGCTGCGCGGGGTGCTGCTTCGCTATCCCTTTATGACCTTGAAGGTCATTGGGGCAATCCATTGGGAAGGGTTGAAATTGCTGTGGAAGAGGACCCCTTATCGGGCATGGCGGGGCTGGCGGGATCGCTGGCGTGTGGAACGCTCTGATCAACAGGCTGAATCGGGAGCGTGACTATGAAGGCACTCCCCATCCCTAAGGCGCTTTGAAGGGTGATGTCCCCGCCATGGAGCCGCGCCAACTGGCGGGCAATATCCAACCCCAACCCTACCCCCGAACTTTGGCGATCCCGTTTCACAAAGGGGACAAAGACCATCTCATGTTCATCTTCAGGGATGCCTGCTCCGGTATCACGCACGGTGATGAGGAGCGTTGTTCCGCGTGCCTGTGTCTCGATGTGGATTGTCCCCGTCTCGGTGTATTTTGCGGCGTTCACGGCAAGGTTGCGGATGATCTGCCGCAACCGCAGTTCATCCGCGATCAAGGGCGGTAGGGCAGGGGCAAGGTTCAGCTTTAGTTGGACGGAAGGTTTCAGGCTGTCCCGCACCTCTCCGGCAATTGCCGTACACAGATCATTCACAGCGCACAGGGTGGGATGGAGTTTCATTTTTCCAGTGGCAAGATGGGCGCTGTCGAGCAGATCGCTCACCAAGTGATTGAGTTGTTCGCCTTCCTCTACCAGCTGCTGAAGATATTCCCCATGTGTAGGGGACAACTCTGCCCGCCGAAGCAGTTTGGCAAAGCCCAAGACCGAATTCAACGGGGTACGCAGTTCGTGGCTCACCCTCGCCAGAAACTGCTGGCTGCGTTGGGTGACTTCTTGGGCAACATGCACTGTGTTCAGTTCTACGGCGAGGCGGTTTAAGAACCGTAACGTTTGAAAGGTCAGGGTGGCAATCAGAATGTTGTAGCTGACCAAGATCAGGCGGCGCGGGTTAAGCTGAGGGACAACGGGCAAGATCTCATACATCAGACTGACCCAAAACGCCAAGACACAAACCGTCTGGACGAACAACCGGCGCCGTCCGCTCAACATCATTGCGGCGAAGGTATAGGGGAGCATGAACGAGATAGAGGTGACACCCCCTAAGCCATCGACAAGCATCCCCTGAAAGAGAAACCCCCCAACAATGCCCAGTAACCAAAGATCGGTAGCGGCGCGTAACTGGGCAACGATCAAGAGAAAAAAGCTGATCACAACGGGAATGAGGTAAATTCGCGCAAAGGCAATCGCTTGAAGTTCAGCCGAAAGCCAGAGGATAACCAACCCGATGAGGACAAGGGTGATCTGCCCCGACCAATAGCGGCGAATACGTTCGCTGGCTTGCCCTTTGACGGCATCGGGAAGTTCCCCCTCATCCGGCAAGGGTACGTTCAATAATCTGCGCCACATAGGTTGGGTCTAATGGTTTTGCCAAATACGAATCGATGCGGGTGCCTAAGGTTGCCCCATCCACCGCCTCGGCATAGGCAGAAACAAGGACTGCCGGAGCAGGGTGCGCCGTTTTCAACGCTGTGATAAGCGTTATCCCATCGGTGTCGGGAAGATCGAGATCAACAATGTAGAGCGCCGGACGTTCGGTATGGGCAAGCCGGAGCGCCTCTGTCCCCGTTCCCGCCGTGATCAGGCGGTGCGTCGTAAATTCAGCGATGATTGCCCGCATGAGCAGTTGTGCCGGAGGGTGATCTTCCACATAGAGTATTGTTGGCATGGTAGAGAAAAGTGTATCACAGGGCGAACAAACGCGGCGTCTGCCTCGCCAGAATTCCTTTTGTGCCGCTCCACATTGAATATCTTTCCCCACCTGCGCTAGAATCCTTATTTAGCATTCTCTCCCAATACGGCTATGTTGGGATGTGTGGTGGAGGTAGCCGATGCAAAAGCGATTTCGTATCCTTATTGCCCTTTGCGGGCTGGCTCTGGCGTTGTTTCCTACGCTGCCTATCAGCGGGCAAACGGGCAAAAAAACGCCCGAATTCCGCCTTCTCATCCCAGTGATCCAAGTTGATGTGCCGATCATTACCGCCCGCCGCACCCGCACAAGTTGGAGCGTGGCGCGGCTTGGCACGAAATATGCCGGACATTTAGAAGGGATGAGACTCCCCGGCAAGGGAGGGAACATCGGGATCGCTGCGCACGTTGAACTCTCGGCAACGAAACCCGGACCCTTCATCGATCTCGATCAACTCGTCGTGGGTGATGTGATCATCGTTCGCTATGGGGATGTTGATCATGTTTATGAAGTGTCCTCCACGTTTACCGTCAAACCAACGGACATTGAATTTGTTGCCGCTACGCCCTACGAGGTGCTGACTCTGATCACCTGTGAGAGTGACGGAAGCGGCACAGCGCGTGGGCGGTATGCCCTGCGCCGGATTGTCCGAGCGCTGCCACAAGGAAGCCAACCAGAATGACTGCAACCGGAGAATTTCCTGCTGTGACGAATGCTGCCTCTCCCGATGTGAACCCCCTCAGCGCTGATATTCGCTTTCTCGGCGGGTTGTTAGGCGACGTGATTCGGGCGCAGCATGGTGAAGCGAGTTTTCAACTTGTTGAGCGTATCCGTACCTTTGCCCGCGCCCGCCGCCGAGGGGATGCCGCTGCCGGAGATGCGTTGACAGCAGAGATCGCCGCCCTTGATCTCGATTCATTGCGCGTTTTGATCAAAGCATTCAGCAATTATTTTCAACTGATTAACATTGCCGAAGATCAACAGCGGATTCGCGTCCTGCGCGGGCGGGAGGTAGAGGGGACGATCAAGGAATCGATTGAAAGCGCCGTCCGCACCCTTCATGCCGATGGGTTAGATGCCACTGCTATGCGCAAACTGCTCAGGACGGTCAGCCTAAGATTTGTCCTCACCGCGCACCCCTCCGAGGCGAAGCGCAAAGAGGTTCTGCTCAAACTGCGGGCGATTGCCCAAACCCTAAGCGCCTACAACACAAATGGACTGCTCCCCCGCGAACGGCGCGAACGCGAACTGAATTTGATTGAAGTGATCGAGGAACTCTGGCAAACGCGCCCCACCCGCGCCGCCCGCGCCACCGTCATGGATGAGGTTGATTTTGGCATGTACTTCATGACCTCGGTGGTCATGGAGTCAGCAGCCGATACCTATGCCGAATTAGAGACAACGCTGAACGCACTTTACCCCGGTGAAGAATGGTCGGATATGCCGCTTATTTTGCGTTATGCCAGTTGGATCGGTGGGGATCGGGATGGCAATCCGAACGTGACCGATACCGTCACACTGGAAACGATCACTGTCATGCGCCGTGCCGCCCGCGAGGTCTATCTGCGGGAGATCGCTACCCTGCGCGATCACCTGACCCAAGCAACCAGTGAAGTGGGCGTCTCTGAACCATTGTTAGCGGCGCTGAAAGGCATTGAGAGCGACCTAGCCGCGAAATACCCGGGCGAACCATACCGCCAAATGATGAGTCACATTCACGAGCGCCTGAGCACCGATGGCTATGTGAGTGGGGATGACCTCCTCAGCGATCTTTGTCTTGTTCGGGACAGTTTGGATGCGAACCGAGGATGGAAAGTGGCGCAGGGTGGTTTAGGGCGGCTGATTCGCAAAGTGATGGTTTTTGGTTTGCACCTTGCTCCCCTCGAAGTTCGTGAGGATGCACGACGTTTCACGGCAGCGCTTGATGAAATTTTTGGGACGTATGGACAGCCCTATCTATCACTTTCTGAGGAAGAACGGCAGGCACTCTTGAATCGGGAGATTGGGGAGAAGCGTCCACTGTTCCCGCTTGAGCCGGATTTTTCGGAGGGAACGAATCAGGTGATTGCCCTCTGGCGGATGATCGGACGGGCGCACCGGCGTTTTGGTAAGGCGTGTATTGATACCGTCCTTGCCAGTATGTCCCAATCACCGAGCGATGTTTTGGCGATGCTTTTGTTTGCCCGCGAGGTAGGTATCCAACGTGATGTTGACCTTGCCCCCCTCTTTGAGACCATTGACGATCTTCAGGCTGCGCCGGCGATCATGCGAACCCTTTATACGAATCCGCATTATCGGGCGTACCTTACCGAGCGCGGGGATCGCCAACAGATCATGTTGGGCTATTCCGATAGCAACAAAGACGGTGGCTATCTCGCCTCAAATTGGAATCTGTACACGGCACAAGATGCCCTTGCCCGCGTGTGCAAGGAATATGGCATAGCCCTTGAACTCTTTCATGGGCGGGGGGGGAGCATCGGGCGGGGCGGAGGACCGACCCACCAGACGATTCTTGCTGCCCCACCTACCTCCCGTCCGGGGCGGATCAAGATCACCGAACAAGGGGAAGTGATCGCCTATCGCTACAGCAACCCGCAGATTGCCCGACGGCATTTAGGACAGGTGTTGAATGCAGTCATCCTCACCGGACAGCCGGCAACGGGTGGCGAAACCTTGCCAGAGACATGGCGTGGGGCAATGGATACTCTTGCTAACGAGGGAAAAACCGCCTATCGGAATCTGGTCTATGAGACACCCGGATTTTTGGACTATTGGTCGCAAGCGACACCCATTGATGAACTCTCAAATTTACCCATTAGTTCGCGCCCAGCACGGCGGCGAAAGGGCGGGTTTGACGGACTGCGGGCGATTCCATGGGTGTTTTCCTGGATGCAGTGTCGGGCGATCATTCCGAGTTGGTATGGGATTGGGACGGCAGTAGCAGCTTACACACAACAAATACCAGAGGGCATGGCGACACTGCAAACGATGTACCGTGAGTGGTCGTTTTTCAATGTCCTTGTCCAAAACACGGAATTGGATTTGGCGAAAGCAGATATGGACATCGCCGCCCTCTATGCCGGATTGGTTGGAGATGTTGCTATACGGGAGTCCATTTACAGCCGGATACGGGAAGAACATACCCGCTCTTGCGAGGCGATCTGTACGATCAGTGGGCAGACATCGCTCTTAGAAAATGTCCCCGTCATTCAGCGCTCGATTGAGCGACGAAACCCCTATGTCGATCCTTTGAATTTCATTCAGGTGGCGCTTCTACGCCGTCTGCGTGACCTCCCCCCCGAAGCGAGTGAACGTGATGGATATATGGAGGCGGCATTGGCGACGATTAACGGGATTGCGGCGGGGATGAAAACGACGGGTTGAGGTTGCTCCGTGAAGGCAGCCTCAACCGATAACGGTGTTGTGCCACCTAGTCGACACAGGTCGTTGGGATATAGCCGTTCTGCTCCCCACTTACGAAAATTTCCGTCCATGCCTGTCCAACCGCATCCAGTTTGGGAATGGGGCTGACAAACCATGTTTGCCTGCTTTGGATCACCGAGCCGTTCTTGACAGGACTGCCACCTGGGGCGTCAAAGACCGCAATGGTGCAGGTGATGGTATGCAAGACAAATGAAGCGGGGATGGGGCGTCCAGGGTTATCGACTACAGGGGGGACGCTTGTCTCTCTTGGGGTGAATGTCCCCGCGCAGCTATCCGTATGGGCAAAGAAGAATTCCTGATCGAAGTCGTCAGGGCTAGGGCTTGATGACCCAAAAACATAGTAGCGAAGCAATGTTCCCTCATTATAGGCGGGGACATACAATCCCGCGCCGAACCCCCCACTGATCGAAGGGGTGGTATAGGTAAGATCGGTGTGTCCGTTTTCGGTGTTGACGATCATAAGGATAACGTAGGGGGCGTTGGTTGTGCCGCTGGCGAATAAGCCATCGCACTTCCATTTAACGTAATCCAAATCGACTTCGGCATGTACCTTGCCCGCCGGTTGAACAGTGTTGGCAAGGATGAGGGCAAACACAACAACGAGAAGCGATAGCCTTTTCATGAGATTCCTCCAAACGAATTAAGACGAACGATAGTGAGAATGTGATAAGGACATACCAACTGGGCGGGCAGCCTATGACCGCCACAAAATGACCTTCTGTGGGTCAAAGGGTTTTGGGGTACGCATCACCTCCTTTATGGGATACCCACAATCAAACAGCCATCAAGCTCATACTCCTGCGAGGCAAACCCGAACAAGGTACAAAAGGCTGGATCACTGTTGAGGGATGAGGTAAGGGATATGGGCTGAAAGGCAAGCCCATTGCACTCGCCATGAACCACATGTTTTGTAGGCAGTGGGCAAGGGACTGCCACTCTAAATCGCGGACAACAAGCGGGACGCGCTTCTGTTCGGCGACAATGCGGTAATAGGGAGCATTCGCCATGTGGAGGAAATGTCTACGTTGGGTTTCGGCGTGGTTGGCGAGCAGCGCTGTTTGATCGTAAACGGCTAAGGGGAGTGTTCGTCCTATCCGCAGGCGATCCGTTAGACGCATGGCACGACGGACAATCCCAAAACGGCTGATGTGCGCTATCCGGCGGGCATGTTTGAGAAACAAGGCATGGACAGCCTCTCGCGCCTCTGATCCACGTTGAAGGGCGATAAAACGGCGGAGGGCAGTTTTGGTATCCACGCCCAGAATTGCATAAGGGGCGTAGAAGCCAGCCCTAATAATCTCCTCAATAAGTGTTTGAGGCGGAACTTCGGGGGCAAAGTGGCGCACCGTATGGCGCGTCGTGATAAGTTCATAGAGCGTTTCAGCAGGTGTGGTTGGCATGATCATCTCACGTTGATAATTGATTGCTCGCTCATTAAAAGGATATAAAAAAGGTGTCTGAACAAGAGACACCACAATGATTTCGGAAGCCACTGTGTAGAGAGCGCCTTAGAAGGGAACTAACCCCCTTTTTCGGGAGCGATACTTGCCCAAAGGACACTGATTACGCCATGGATCAAGTCTTCCACAATAGGGATCGGCGCGTCTTGTAAAATCTCGAGCAGGCTCAAACTGGTTGCCGTGCCAAAAATCACTTGGGCTACTGCTGCGGGATCGCAGGGACGAAGGCGTCCGAGACTTACCTCCTCCCCAATGAAAAGCGCCAAACGAAGGGCATCGGTAAGGGCGACATCTTTCACGGTCTCAGCGTGATCGGGACGGCGTATCGACCACGCGATCATCACTTTAGGTAATCTTTCCCGCGTTGTGCGGTAGATATGATGGGCGATGTGCGCTAGGTTTGCTCTGAGATCACCCTTGCCAAGCAGTTTGTCGAGTTCGTCCACCCAAATCGCCGTTATTGGGTGATCGTTCATGGCGGCGAAAAAGAGCGCCTCTTTCGTGGGAAAGCGTTTGAAGATCGATCCTGATGAAACGCCAGCACGGGCGGCAATATCGGCGGTAGATGCCTCGAATCCCTCGGCTAGGAAGATTTCGCGGGCAGCGGCTAGAATTTGGTTATCTGTGATTGTTTGTTTGCGTGCCATGTTTATAATTATTGAGCAATCAATTATTTTTGTCAAGAAGGGAATTTTTCGCAGTTTTCAAAGGGAGATTGTGTGAGACAGGCTGTAGGCAAATTTGGTATTGACAGAGACAATCTGGCTGAGTATCATGAACATGGTTCGCTTCCGTAGCTCAATTGGCAGAGCAGTTGACTCTTAATCAATTGGTTAGAGGTTCGAGTCCTCTCGGAAGCATTCTCACAGTGCGGGTAAATCCAGGTTCGGGTTTACCCGCATTTGCTTAAAAGGTCACTCAATCAGCATCAGCACTACTAGAACGCCCAAACACGGTCTTTAAGGGGCTGTGAAGGTCATGCCGCGCCGCTATCTCATCACTATCATAAACCGCATAGTGCGCCGCCGTCGTAGATACGTCGGCATGACCTAAGAGTGTTGCCAGTGTTGCCAGATCGCCACCCTGTCTGAGGTATTCCCGTGCCGCAAAGTGCCGGAAACTATGGATATTATACCGCCCTTTGATCCCCGCCCGTTTTGCCAACCTCATAAGCAGTTGACGCAACCCCCAATAGGTCAGAGGATCACCCTTCGATGTACAGAAGAGCGCCACACCGTGTTTAGGGCGTGCCATTAGGTAGGTTTTCAGGACACTCATCGTCAGCCTTGTGTAGGGGACGGGGCGCTTTTTCCCAAACTTCTCTTTGACGATTGCCCGCCGCTTTGTCAGGTCAAGATCGTCAATCTTTAGGGTGAGCAAGCCCCCCGCACGGATACCTGTGTCCGCCAACATGAGGATGATTGCCCTATCCCGCGCCCCGATCCATCCCCCACCACACGCCTGATAGATCGCTTTTAGGTCAGCCGGGGAAATCGCTCTAGGGTGGGGTGTGGGGCGACCTGGTTTCTTAATCCCCCCCATTGGGTTCACCTTCCCTGTTTCCCGTTCAACCCATGCCCAGAATGCCCGCAAGGCTACACTGTAGCCTGATATTGTTGCCTTGCTCGCTGTTTTTGAGCGTAGGGCGATCATCAATTCACGCATATCAGGGGTGCTGATCTGACCTACATTAACGTTGCCATAGTTATCAGAGAGAGGTTTCAACATTGCCCTATACCACTTCAGCGTTTTGGGGTCTGTGCCGTCCGCTTGCTTTGCCTCTAGGAAGTTCTGAATCGCGTTCATGGTCTTCATTCTAACTCCCAGAGAGAATGCTGTATGCCAACCTTTGGTGTCACGAGCGCCAGCTTCTCATGAATCCCAGTGTTAAGGAGTTTCATGAGTTGAAGCCCGATGAATTGGGTGTATGCCGGGGGGATCGCCTCAAAAAGTTGCCGTTTATTGGTGATCCAATCAATTCCCATCGCCTGAGAAGCTGCCCTTTTGTTGGTCAGGTTTCCCGCTACAGACACATAGCCAGCCCCAATGCGTTCGTTTTTGCATGAGCAACGTTGCTTAGTTTTTTGGAGACGGACATTACTTTCAAACAAGCGATGTCTAAAAACCCCCAACCCGAACATCGTTCCACACAGGCACAAGCCGCCTCGGATGGGCGACCCTTGCACATTCTCAATGATGAACGGTTTCCCGCTCGCCACCAACATTGCCTTTGTTTGGTGATATAGGTCAGGATAGACCTTGCCCCATTTGCGGGCTAAAGCTGATGCACGACTGTAAACATGGCAAGGTGGGGAGGCATGGATCACGTCATAGCTTAGAAGCGCCTCATAATCCATACTGAGGGCGTCCATTTGCAAAAAAGGGAAAGGATAATTGGGTTGCGGCTTAACATCGACACCTGTTACCTGAAAACCCGCCCGCGCATAGCCCATTGCCGCGCCGCCCCCCCCACAAAACAAGTCCAATAGTTTAAACCGGTTACTCATGATTCCACCTCCGCATGAATCGCCGCACAGTGCCGACTATGCGCCCGCAATGCGTTATCCGCATTCCGTTTGGTTTGGTACATCCCGTGCCACTCGCAGCACGGGCATTTTACGTGATAGGCGTCCGCTTCCTCCGTTTGTATGTTTTTTTCTAAGGGTACAACTTTCTCAACAACCATGAGCGCATTTGTCACGTCAGGGACGGGTATAGAGGGGGTTGTAGGGAGCGCATTATCATTGCGCTCTCGGTGCACCCCCCCTGACAAGGTGTAGAGCGTGGTAGACAGGGGTAACAGCGCGGGGACGATCCAGATTGCTGAATCTCTGAGAAGGGTCGCCACCCCGCCCCACGACTGACGCACGCCGGGGGCAAGTTCCAATGCGGGCATGTGGTGGATCATGTATGTCCATTGGAGATAATATGTCGCAATGGCAAAGACAATGAACGTCACATATCGTGTTGGGGTACGTTGCCCCGCCCGTATTTCCGCGCTGGTGGCAATCTGTCCCACGTCCATAGCAAAAGCGATTAGGAGCGCTGGTATCAGCCAAAAAAGATAAGGGAGCAATCCATCTGTGTGAATATCGGGTTGCGCCCCCGTAAAGAGTGTTCCCAGACTCCATGTAGAGTGAACAAGTGCCGCGAGTCCCGTTGCCAAAATGAATGGCTGTTCAGTCAGATGTTTAGAGAGTTTCATGGTGTACCTTTTCTCTAAAGTGGCGCTAGTGGCGTATAGGGGTCATTTCTGGGTATTTCTCCTGTGATTTTTTTAATTGAGTGTAATTTCCCAAAAAGCCCCCTGATGCGCCACATGCGCCACTTACTTTTTTGCGAGAGGGAGTCCAATGCCAAGCCAGGTACGAGTCCCCGTCGTTCCTTTATGGGGCTTGAATCCCCGTTCCTGAAGACGTAAGCCAAGTTGCCGCTTACTCATGGCACGCTCCCCAACGTCTTCACACCATGAGGAATATTGTTTGTAGAGGGCATGGGCGGTTGCAACCGCGTTCGGGGAGAGTTCGCACGATTCACGGATGAACTCAGCAAGAACGTCCATCTCGGAGCGGTAATCGGCGGTAGCTTCACGGATACGTTTGGGGTCATTTAGCCCATGTGCTTGCCATTTGCGGCAGCCATCAAGCGCCCAATTGAGTATCCCCGGCAATTCCGCCCGCAGCTTCTCAGTCAGGTTGGGATCGCGCCCTTCAGGGGGGATGGTCACGGTGAACGGGATCAGGCGAATCCGTCGCCAAATGCCTTCATCTGTCCCCTTCACAAGGGGCTTGTGATTACCATACATCCAGAGTTTGTGAGTTGGGGTGAACTCAAAAAACTCCTGATGCAGAAAACGGGCGACGATGCGATCTCCCCCGGTAAGGTCTTTGATCACTGCTTCTGCCAATCTCTGTCCTTCCTCAGTTTCACGGGCAACCACCATGCGCATCCCCTTCAACCGCGCCACATCATTTGGCACGCCCTTCCCTTCACGGTTCATGAGGGTCTCGGTAGGGGTTTTCACGGTGTATTCCCCCATGAGGCTGATGAGGGTTTCAATGAAGGTGGATTTTCCGTTTTTTCCCGTTCCTATCATAAAGAAAAGGGATTGCTCCCCCACGTCGCCCGTCAGGGTGTAGCCCACCGCCCGCTGGAGGAATTCAATCATGTCGTCATCCCCCGCCATGACGACCCGGAGGAACTTGACCCATGTAGCGCATGTAGCGCGGGGGTCATAATCTACTTCCAAGCGCCGGGAAATGAGATTTTTGGGGTCGTGTGCGGCGGCTTGCCCGGTGCGAAGGTCAATCGTCATATTCCGACAATTCAAAAGCCAATGATTCCCGTCTAGCGCATCGGGCTTTACGGCAATCGTCTTTTCCGTTTTGCACAGGGAAATCATGTTTTCTAACCGTGAGCGCGACTCGCTGTTCAGAGCATGTTTCACAAGCGCCCGACGCTCTTTATCGTCGGTTATGTCAGATGCTTCCCCATACATGCTCATAACGGTCTTTTTCGCCGCCCGCATGATCCCGCCCGTTTCATCCTTGCCCCATCGTGTCCCATCCCAGACATACCATTGCCCATAGGCATTGACATAGCGCAAGCGCTCCCCGTACAGTTTGACCATGCGCCGGGCATTCCCTAAATCTGTCAGGTTCATGGTTTCGTCCAGAGAAGGTTGTTTGTCAGGGGTAGGGGATTTATCTTGCGAAAAGGCGAGCTTACGGGGCGTTGCCTTGCCTGACTCAATCCCCGATTTTATCGTCGCCGTAATTTCCGCCTCGCCTAATCCTATCGCCAGCGCCGCGCCTTCCAACGCCTTGAATACGTCAAATTCTCGGATCATCCCTGATGGGACAAGTTGCCCCAAGTTGAATGCCGCCGTGTTTAGGGTGTTATTTCGTTCCCCCTCTTGGGCATTTATAAGAGTGTTTATTTCACGGTCAAAGGCGGCGGCAATATAGGCGGCGGGATCGCGTACTTCCTCCCCCGCCCGTCCCCCCTTCCCTTTTGGCAGGGCGGCGCGGCGTTCCTTCATCGTCAGAAGGTCTAGCAGCCAACCCGGAGCGGCGGCGGGGGCAACATCGTGTATCCATTTGTAGTGAATACCCGACGGGTGCAGTGAGGGTGGGGCGACCACATACCCACCATCCCCCCGAATGTCGCAACCGGGCAAGAGTCCCGTCCGATTCCCGATTGCCAGACCATCGGGGTAGGCAAAGTATAGATGGTAGCCCCGTGCTGTTTTGACGGTCATGGTCACGGGCAAGCCCCGCGCCGCCACGTCTTGATATGCCTCTTCGGTGTCGCAGTCTAAAACGAACATCCCAGACATTTTTCCAGTGACAATCCCGATGTTGGGGAGCGGCTCGCCCTGAAACCAGGCGATGATTTCAGCGGGGGTTGCCCGCCGTGTCCGCTGATAGGTTTTTAGATCGAATCCCTTGATGGGCGTCTTATCGCCCGCCGAAAGGGGAATCACTGAAAACCTATCAAGGAGCTTCGTGGCTGCGTACAAAACATGGTTCATCTTTTCCTCGCTGGGCGGATAATGGGAATGCGATATTTTTTCGCCATTTCCCCACATGCCCTCGCCGCTCGGCGGCGGGCATTGGGGGCTTTTATGATTGGGTCCGGGTCTGTAAATCGATGGGTTAATTCAACTTCCCCTAAGACGAGGATTACAAGCCATGTGCTTTGATAGCCGCACGATTCTTGCTCATACGAGCAAAATCCTTTTGCGGCTATCTCTTCATCATCTATATGGAAAAGGGGAAGTTGGAAACTCATCTTTATCTGAAAATATGGTTCATGAGCGAGAGGGTCATTTGGCAATCGCCCAATGCTGAATGGGCATCTCGAAAAGGGAGACTTTGTTGGCGCATGGCACTTGTCAGTTTGTGCCAACGCCATGAACGATGATAATCGTTCCAATCCCCCAGATATTCCGCGTATGCCAACATAGCGCAGTGGTATCGCGCTATGTCCCATGCTTCCTTTATTTGGTGTACCCCATCGGAGGACCGTAACATTTTCACATCGTATTGAGCGTTGTAGATGATTACGTCCCGCTCTGTCAGAATCCCCCGTATAGCCCCCCGAATTGCTGTCCACAAGGGAGCGTCCAACACATCCCGATCCGTTATCCCGTGTACCGCCGCCGCGTCGTCAGGTATGCTGTACACGGGTCGGATACGGGTATTGAGTAGGGAATTTCCTAGATGGTCAATAATCGCTATTTCAACGATTTCAGACCCGTACCCTAGCCCGGTAGTTTCGGTGTCCAAAACAATAAAGTTTTGGCTTTCCCAGACCGTCTTAAGCATTTTTAGAGACATAATCACCTTCCAATTCATAGGTGTACACGTCATAGAGGTCACCTTCAGCCGCAATGTAAGCGTTCAGCGCCGTCATGCACGCCCGGAACGCCCGTTGCCAATTCAGTTCCCCCGACAGAGAGAAATCTTTTTTTTGCGATAGTGCGATCAGCGTTTCCTGCGCTGATCGCCAGGCGGCGCGATACCCCGCCAGGCACTCAGGCGTATCGTAGGGGGCGACAAGCCAATCTTCTGCATCCTGCTCGTAGCCAAATGGGTACAACATCGGTAAATCCTCCACTTCAAGGACTCCAAAACTGACAAGACCTCCAGTCGCTTCAGTTAGAAGCTGCCCCTCCATGCAGGATGAGCAAAAACCGTTTAGACTCCCATCCTGACCGCATCGCTGACACTTCATAGTTCCTCCCTTGCTTTTGCCCACCCACGCCAACCCACAATCTCGCCCCTCACCTAGCGGATTATGGATTGGTGTGGAGGGGCAACTACTTCTTGCGGGTCCTCACCAGCTTCGCCACCTTCACTACTCGATACCCGTTGCGGGCAAGCCACCATTGGACGGACGTGTAAGACACGCCCAATTCACGCGCCGCCGCACGGATTGACCCGCCGCGCTCTACTGCCTTTTTCAACGCTTGAATGTTCAATGTCTTTCCTGTCACTAGATAATCACGACACAAATGGCGTGTCGGTGCGTATAAAAAATAACGCCATTTGCGTCATGAATAATATACGCCTGATATGGCGGTTGTGTCAAGTGGTCAAATCAGGGTAATCTTTCTTAGGGGTAAAAATGGCTCTCAGTGACAGGATAAAAACTACCCGCGAACTGCGAAAACTTTCTCAACAGGATTTGGCAGATCGGACGGGTATAAGCGTTAGACAGATTCTGAGATATGAAAACGGGGATAGTGATCCTACCGCCGCCGTACTTTCACGGATTGCGCGGGAATTGGAAGTAAGCGCTGACTATCTATTGGGTTTTGTGGATAACCCTACTGAGCATGTCCGTGAAGAGGATTTGACACCCGATGAACGTGAGCTAGTTTTCGCATACAAAAACAAACGATATAAGGAATTAATTTTACTACTTGCCGGACTGATAAAGGGTGAAAATTAGCTTGATAAGGCGTCGTACAGCATTGCGCTGTGCGCTGTTTAGAGAGCGATACCATCTGACCAAAAGCAGTATTTCTGTATTCATGCACACATAGTAGTACGCACGTTCTATATTTGCAAGTCATTTGAATAGGGGTAGAGTAAGGTTGTACCTCTGTATTGGAGGATTGATCCATGACCCCTGAAACCATCCTAAAAAAATGCCCTGTATGTCAGGGCGAAAACCTTGTATGGGGCGTTGTTCCCGCTGTAAGCACGGCTTTTTACTTTCGACCTAGAGGGGCAAGTTTAGGGCAACAGGTCAAAGATTTGCTTAGGGCAAGCAGTCTTTTGGCATGGCGGAAAGGCGTTGATACATGCCTATGTCAGGATTGCGGCTATTTGATGCATTTTGCCGTTCTTCCCAAAAAGTGATTTAAAGCTCCTGTTCTGTCTTTTTATCGCGGACAGACGTATCGTAGTGGGCTGTGGCGCGGTAAACAATCGTTTCTTTGACAAGTTCGTAGAGGCGTGCATTGAGTAGGTCTAGGCGCTCCTGATATTTTGACGCCTGATCTTGACGTTCCTTGCGCTCCTGAAACCACGCCATGATGAAGACGCCCCCTACCACGAAATTCGACGCGATACTGGCAATTTGTTCCGGTGTCATTCTTTTCCTATTCTCCTGGCGCCCATAGCCGTATACTGTCAATTCCCACATACAGGTCTACGCCCCAACAATTCGACACTGAAATGCGGTAATCACCCACACTTAGTTCGTTGTCAAATATTATGGTTCGCTCTGTCCAACCCGATAGATTTTCAATCAAATCTGCTTTGATAAGGTTGCCTTGAGCATCGCTCACGCTCCATTCAACATTAAGTCTGTTGTTATATATTTTTGCCGTGATTTTTTCGACTGGTCTATCTACAGTAAAGTCAACGAATATTGTTGTTTGGTTTGTACAGTCGTTCGGGCTGCTTACGATTGTTGACTTATACCACCGCGATCCCCCATCACCCCCGCTTTCTTGGATCACACCAAGTCCGATTGATGGTGGAGTTGTGTACGGGTATGTGACAGGATCGAAAGTGATTATGCGCGGCTCAATAACATCAGCGCAGCCGCACCCTGAACAATCGTATACGGCGTAAATCCCACTTTGGGACGCCGCTTGTAAGCCAACTAGTCCCAACGTTTCCATGAATAGCCTGAATTCGTTTATGAGCGCTTGATTCGGGTCATAAATGACCCCAGATACAGCGTCTAGTACGTCTTGGATGTTTTCTTCTGTGACACCTCGATCTGGCGTGACGGCGCAGTAGATCGCACAGGCTATATCGCTCCATAGAGCAGCATCATCCAATGCATTCTGAAGAGATGGGAGATCGCTTAAGAATAGAGCATTAACAAATCTTTTCGCTGCGTCAGACACTGCGGAAATCAAGACGCCGACAACCGGAAGTTTCTCTGCTAGCTTAACCCCCATGAGGCTTTCTATTATGTCAATAACTGTTTCATTTCTTGATTTTTGACCCTCACGTGCCTCAATAATAAGCCCTACAACCTTCTTGATAATCCCCTCTGCTAAAAAACCCGCCACATTGCACGAATCCTGATCATCCTCTCCTGTACTTTCGGGCAAGGGAAACGTCGTTCCATCAGCACCCTTATCACCCTTATCCCCTTTTTCGCCTTGTGCGCCGGGGATGCCTTGCTCCCCCTGTATACCACGTTCCCCTTGCTCTCCCTGTATGCCACGCTCTCCTTGTACCCCCTGAGCGCCACAAGTGGAGAAATCACCAATGGGTATCCATGCCCCATCAGAGAAAATCTGTAGCTCACACCCCATAACGCGAATGTCTTCAATCATTGTGCAAGCGTCCTGCTGAAAGATGCTAATCAAGTTCCCCGCTCGACGGGTAGCAAGGGTGATCTCTTCAATTGTTCCCTGATAAGTTTGGGGCGCTAGAAGGGACGTAAGCGCCCCTAGAATGTAGGGGCGCCAGGCACGGTTGAATGTAACACAGATAAGATCGCCCGGATCGTTTGGTTCGATTCCGGGCGGCGTTACAGGGAGAGGGAAGGGTGCTTGTGGAAAGACGACGATACTCACGGAATCTCACTTCCGAAATCGTTTGGTTGCTTTCACAAGCGCTGTTAGGTCATTCTCATACCTGTCCGATGGTGCTACCGCTGGATCGTCAATGTCTGCCGCAATCCCATTCAAAATCGCGTCCCGCAACGCTTGCACAGCGGTATCGCCGGTGTTCACGCTATCGCCCTCAAAGAGGG
Source organism: Anaerolineales bacterium (assembly GCA_015075625.1). Lineage (NCBI taxonomy): Bacteria > Bacillati > Chloroflexota > Anaerolineae > Anaerolineales > Anaerolineales bacterium. Next base: position 593,877 of record JABTTZ010000003.1, read on the forward strand.
CTGGAGTAAAGGAAGGGATATAAATCCCGTGCGAGTAACTGGTCCCCGCTGCGGTAAAGTTGAACAATGCGCCTTTCTGTACCTCGCAATAAGCGACAGGGACAGTATCTAAGCCGCCCGGTAAGCTTAACCCAAACTCCAAACTGGCACTGACAATGATTCCGTCAATCACATCATCAAGGGCAGTTGCAAGCACATTCGCCAACTGCTGAAAACGCGCAAGGGTGATCCCCGTGCTAGGGATATGAAAAGGGACGCTATAGGTATCGCCGTCGGCATCCCGAACGGAAAAGGAAATAACACTGATAGCCATTTTATCCTCCGTGTGAACTCCCCCGATTGGCGCTTGCACATACGATAGCGCCATCCAAGCAATTGAGGATGTGACATTTTGTGGGCTGATACCTGCATTTACAATATCAACACGTTTAACCACACCTGCATTGCCAGACGGAATGGGCAACGACACCCAATTCGCAACTGTACTGAACAAGTCATATGCGCCAATATTGAGACCATCTATAAAGACATCAACTAGGGAACCTTCTGGCGAATTGAAAAAAAGCATATCAAACGAATCAGCAATGACGTAGAGTGTTGCCGCAGCGCCGGGGATACCCGTTGCAGCCGCAGCACTTCCTAGCCCTACGCCCGCGTAATATGCCCATGATTTGTTTTCGCCAGCGATAAAGTCAGTTGCCACGCGCCAACCCACATTCAAGATAGGACCCGCCAGTGCAGCCCGAATATCAAAAATTTCATAGGGTTGGTAGATCACGAATCGTCCTCGCCGCGATTTCATGCGAACGCGGCAAGCGTACAGGAGTTCTAGGTGACAATCAAGATGAGTTGGGAGGTAATTAGGGGAAAATGTGCAAGTTTCTCTTAATCAATTGGTTAGAGGTTCGAGTCCTCTCGGAAGCACTTTGCCCCGTCGCCATATAGGTAGATGGGGCTTTTTCTTGTGTTGAACGTGTTTACCCTGTATTCACCGAAAGGGGTAGGTTGAGCGCAAGCGCATAACGCCTTGTAAAAAGTCTGGTTGTAGTCTAACCCGCAAGGGTACTGCTATAGCGATAACCCGTCAGCCCGATAAGCCCTCAGGGTAAGATTCCCCTAGCTCTCACCGTCCATAACGAGCGCCAACACATGTCTAACACAGCGAGGCTACCCCACCCGTGCAATCCCTCACGCAGTTATTTGCCCGCCCCAACCATGCTCCCGCCACATCAGGACACCGCCTTGTCTGGGCGGTCAGTTTGGGTCACTTAGCCAACGACATTTGTATGTCCACTGGACCGGTCACGATGACCTTCCTTGCCACCTACATCTTGAAGATTAGCCCCATTCAAGTGGGATTGGCGATCAGCCTGCGCGAGTTTATCGGCGCAGTCTCGCAGCCCTTTTTCGGCTGGCTTACAGATCGCAGCGGGGGGCGAATTCAAGCCCCATCCGGTGTTTTGTGGGTTGCCCTGATGACACTCTGCGCCATCTTCCTTGCCATGACCGGAAACTTTTACCTGACGCTGATTCCCTATGCGCTGGCGGCAGTGGGAAGCGGGGCGTTTCACCCCGTTGGGGCAATGCACGCCTCTGGCTTGAAACAAAGCGGGTCGGCACGGAACACCGCTTATTTTTTCCTTGCCGGGCAGACGGGGCTTGCCATGGGACCGCTGTTGGCGGGGTTGCTTTTGGATAACGCACTGCGTGCCAGCGGTGGCGAACCTGCACCGATGCATATGCTACCCATGCTCTCCCTACTGGTGCTGGTACTGCCTGCGGTGATCTTCATGGGGTTAAGCCTTCCCAACCGCAGCACTTATGCCAATGCCCAGAAAGCAACCGTTGGCGAAAGCGTCAATGTGTGGCAATCCCTGAAAGCGGTAGGGTGGGGGACATTGGCGCTGTTGGGCGTATTTATCATTCTCCGCAGCATCGTCCATTTGGGAACAGCAAATTTCCTCCCTTTCATTTTTGCTGATAAGGGGTGGCAACCTAGCGAATATGGGGGGATAACGAGCTTATTTTGGATTTCCTCCGCCGTTGCGGGGGTCATCTTTGGGCGGTTGGCAGATCGCTTTGACCGCCGCCGTGTGATTGCCATCAGCCTTGTCCTTGCCGCGCCGTTGGTCGTCCTTTTGCCACTGATTGACTCAAAGATAGCGCTGGTGGTGGCCATGGCAACCGGCGCCATGGCGGGTGGGGCATTTCCGGCGGTGGTTGTTGTTGCCCAAAGTTTGCTGCCGGGGAGTAAGGGATTTGCTTCTGGGTTGATTCTCGGCGCGATCTTTGCGACGGGGGCGGGGGGAAGTCAGGTGTTGGGTGTTCTTATTGACCGGATCGGGTTTTCCGGGGCATTTCAGGTGGTGGGAGTCATCGCCCTGATCGCCGCCGGCGTCGCGCTGCTGCTACCGCATCGTTTTTCAGGCAAGGGGTGAGGGATAACTCATCCCGCAATTGGGGCAGCCTTAGCCTCGCTAACGCCCGCTGCGGATTGAACGTCCAGGGCGGCTGCCAACTTTTGGGTGTCTTCATACAGGCGCATCTGGGCAATCTGTCCCCACTTCAAACGGATGAATTGGGCAACCTCGTTGGTATAGAGTTGCCCATTTTTGAGGGTGGCGCTGACCTGAAATTGAACAGCGATGGGTGTATCCCAGGGCAACCCCTGAATCACCACACCGCGCACCGTGAACTGAATACCGGGAAAGATTCGATAAAGGCGTGTATACCACTGCCCAATACCATCGCGGCTGTGGCGCTCCCCGCCGAGGGATAAATCGCCAGCGACATGGTGGTAAGCCGAGGGGCTAAACTGCCTCACTATCGCCTCGTAATCGCCCTGATTGAGCTTTTGGAAGTTACTCAGCAGTTTCCGCCGAACAATGGTGTGATACACAGATAGAATCTCCGTTCATCGATCCGCCCATAGCGTTGCTAAGTTCATCATCCCCTTCCTCTCTCATCATAACGTGCGGGGAGAGAGGAAAGAGCGTGAGAACAGTCAATCTATCCCGTGATCGGGACGCTCACCAACGTACCAGAGACGATGATCACGTAGGGCGCGTAAACCCACCCTGTATATGCCCCAAAACGCACTTGCAGCCAAGTGTTGTTGCTGTTGCGCCCGATGATGTCTACCACAGTTCCCCATTCCAAAATACCTTGTGTGGGGTAAGCGTTGCTCGGTCCTGTGCGCAGTTGCAAGCCGCTGATCAGCTTGCCGCGGACGCCGGTGGGGATGGGGTTGGGCGGTGGGGTGACCCCGCCAATGGGCAGTGTCAGGATTGACCCGCTGAGGATGCGCAGATAGGGTGCATAGACCCATCCGGCAATTCCCGTTTGGGTTGCCATACGCACCCATGAACCATCGGCGTTGCGCTCATACAACTGCATAAGCGTCCCGCGCGGGATGCTCGTCAGACGTGGGTAGCTGACGCCCGGTCCGATACGGACGTTCAAGGCACTGGCAAAATCGACCATTGCCGTTGTCCCCGTCAGGTTGGGAGGGGGCTGCCCGCCAAAGGGGTAGAGGATCGGTTGCTGCCCATCGGGGGGAGTCCACGTGAGGAAGGTGACGCCCTGACCGCGATCTTGGAAGTATTCGAGGCGGAGCGTGTGACAGCCAGAGGCAAGATTCACCGTTGCTTGGTAGGTCGTTGCTGCCTGCAAACGCCATTGATCAATGATGAGGATGTTATCGACAAACAGCCGCGCCCCATCGTCAACAGTGAGGAAGAAGGTCGTTGGGCGTCCAAAGCCACAGACACGGCGCGTCCAACGGGCGCTGAAGTTCTCCCGCACCCCAGATGTCGGCGGCTGATTCGTCCATGTGGCATTAATCCCGCTCCGTCCTTCGTTGCGGGTAAAGCCCGGCGATCCACTCAGGTGCTGGTTGGGGAAATATTCAGCATACCACTCGTCGCTTTGGATGGGGGGACCAATTGCCAGATCGTAGGTGAGGCGGGCGGTTGCCTCACCAAAGAAATGGCTGTATTCAACGCGCAAGGTGTGGAGTCCCGCCCCAATCGCCACATCAATGCTATATGCCGTAAGGGGTTGGTCAAACCAGCGGTCAATGATCAATATGTCATCAATAAAAAGGCGCACCCCGCCCTTGCCAGCAAGCAAGAAGCGATACGTTGCCGCGCTGAAAGGGAACGTCCCCGTCCAGCGAGCGCTGAAGTTATCAGCGTAAATGAAGGGATCGGGCGAGCCAAAGCCCCAAAAGTAATTGATCGCATACTCATAGCGGGTGATCGTTGGGTAGCCAGAGAGGTACGGGTTATTGAAGTACTGAGCCGTCCAAGCCGAACTAGGCGTTTGCACCAAATCCCACGAGACCGCGATTCGCGCCTCACCCTGCGCCTGATAGTAATCGACGCGCAGGGAGTGATTGCCCGTCGCTAGGGTGTAGTTCACATAGTAGGTCGTCGCTGCTTGGTCGCGCCATGCATCAAGAATCAAAATACCATCTACAAAAACGCGCACGCCGTCGTCAGCGGTGATGGTGAAGCGGTAGGTTCCGGCGTTGAAATATTGGATAGACTGCCACGAGGCTGACCAATAGGTAGAACCAATGCCCACGCCGGGGGGATTGAACCCCCAGTTGAAAACGACAGCCGGATCGATCCGGTAAAAGACAGGCGCTCCCGAAAGCGTTGGATTTCCGTAATAAGCCCCTGTCCAGTTTGAACCCGTCTCGGCACGAGCAGGGGGTGGGGCAGTAAGCGCCCCAAACGCGCAGACAATAATCAGCGCTATACGCACGACACGGGCGAGTCTTGCACTCCGGTTTTTCATGCCACCCCATCCCCTCTCTGAATAAAACTTCCTCCATTCTACACCACTCGCAAGGAGAACGTGTTATTCATGCATCCAACGCGCCAAGAGATCGTTATGGTGTCGTAGGTTGTCATGAAGATGTGGCGTTGACTAGAGGGTAAAGGGCAGCGTGATTGTGGAGTATGAGGGGGAAAGATTTTGTCTTTGTGCCGGTAGGGTAGGGGCGACCACATATGATCATTCCTACCCTGTGCAAGAGAAAGTGACGGCGCACACGATGCGCCCCTACCGGACAGCCTAACGACGCATCACCCGTCCAAGCGTATCACACGCCGGGCAGCCACCGCCGGGGCGGATAATGGCAAAGCCCCCTTGAGGGTCTTCGCCATAGTAATTGAAATCGACGTTGAAAATGATCATCAGGCGAACTTTTCCTGAGTTAGAGGCACGTACTGCCGCTTGCGCCAGCCACGCCGCATGTTCGCCTACATCCGTTCCCGCCGCCCACGCAAAGCCACCGGGCAACGGCGGGTAGCCCTCAGAGGTGAGGTAGCCAAGCTCGGTGAAACAGGCTTTTTTCCCGCCAAAGCCCTTTAAGCCCCGCGCCAACATCGTATCAAAATAGCGCGTTGGGTAGTTATCTCCGCGTGGGTCGCCGCTCCGTTGGGTAGGGCTGACGATTCCTTCGTTGTAATGGATACCGATGCAATCGGCATAACGCCCCGCACCTGCCGCCGCCATACCCGCCGTGTAGCGATCATCGTTCCAAACACGATCCGTCCCAAAGGCACCCTCCGCGCCGGTTGGGGCAGGCGCACCAGTAATCACTATGGTGCCCGGATTATTCGCCTTGATCGCGTTGTAAGCCTTCGCCAAAAGGCGGACGTACAGGGCGGGGTCGATGTAGCCTTGCGCCCATTCGCGGTCAATATTCTGCTCGTTCCAGATTTCGATAGCATCCGCGCCATTACGGGCAAGTTCGCCCACATAACCAGCATAGACATCATGGTAGGCGTCGTTCATCACCTGCCCTTTGTCACCGATCACGGAAAGAAGAATTCGGAAGCCATTGGCGTGTGCTTCCCCGATCATCCCAATCGCACCACCATCCCCAGCATGTGCCTGCCGTTTCACCCATGTCATGCCCGCTGTGCGCATGGCATTCACTGTTCCACCACCTAAACCGTAGACTTGCCCGCCCAATTCAAAGCCGCCGGAGACAGATCCCCGCACCACTGGGGCGGGAAGGCTGCCACCATCCCCGCTTGGTGGGGGTGTGCTATCGCCACCGCTTGCCGCCGAAGCGGGTTCGGCAGGGGCGCTCGTCGGGGCGTCAGCG